>JAJDEJ010000177.1 GCA_029259815.1 Planctomycetaceae bacterium
GCCTTACAGGCTGCCTGCTTGGCCGAAGAATTTTCGCACGGTCTCACTCGCACACAGCTCCCCCGAAAAATCCGCACCCTGCTCCAACGCCTGCTCCGCATCACCGTGTGAGCAACCAAGAACTCAGAAAGTGCAATATCGAGCAATCGAATACTCAATGTTCACTCAACCTTCGATCCCGTCGTAACTGTCGATGGCGGCGCCCAAGATTACAGCAATACAGACGTCAGTTCCTCCGAACGTACAAGAATCATTTCTCTCTTTAGCCATTCAGATTCGCACGACAGAGATCGGTGGAACAAGAAAAAGATCCCAACTTTTGTGAAGTCAGTCTGTCAGTGATATGCTGCGTATTATTGGCGTCTTACTGAGTTATCTCGTCGCGCAAATCGTACCCTCGGTTGGTGTCGGCTGGCTCGTCGACGCGATGGACAGCCCGAACGAGGACGCTCGTACGATGGCCTATATGGCTTTGGTGAAACTGGGATCGAAGCAGACTCACCGGCTGCTCCTGCTCGCAAAGTCTGGGCGACAAACCGCACGTGTGCTTCATGTGCTTGGAGATGTGGCCAGCGTTGATCTCCTCGAAGAACTCAGGGCGTTTGCCGAATCGGAATGCGAAGAAGTTGCAATTGCTGCAAAACAATCCATCGACTCGATCAGAGAACGGTCAGGAGTTGCGACTTCGGAGAATTGGACTGAGGATCAGGACAATTAGTCAAGAAGCAGTGCAGCGATTGCTCACCCGCCGTGTCTTCGTGGCTTTCCTTAATGCGAGGAAAATGGAATTGACTTCGGCATCCCGAAAACAGCTTCTGAGTATCCCCGGCAGGATTCGAACCTGCAACCTTCGGCTCCGGAGGCCGACGCTCTATCCAGTTGAGCCACGGGGACGCACGACTCGCTCAATGAGGCGAGGCGTTCGTCCACTCTATGGGTGGGATTCGAGACTGTCAACGGGCGGTCAAGGGGTCGGATTCGGATCGCTGTCCGGTGACACAGAGTCGGCACCAACCGTTTCCCCCCAGACGTACCAGTGAGGATAGACATACACCCAATAGCCTGCGGGGAGACCTTTCTCGTCAGCATCGTCCGGGCCGGTCCACCAGCCACGGTTGTGAACGGCACCGTACTGCTGGAAGTCTGCGGGGCGTTCGAATTTGTCGAGGAGTTCCCGGTAGTGACCGTCAAGTGACGCTTGGCGACGGGCGTCGAGGGACGACAGTCGGGTGGGCGGATGAGAACGAGTGCCTTGCGACTGACGTTGTAGTTGGCGAGCTTTCAGCACCAAGTCGATGAACTCGTGACGTCGTCCCGATCGATCGTCTCCGATCGCATGCTGGGCCAGCTCGAAGACGCGATCGAACGTCG
The DNA here is from genome assembly GCA_029259815.1 of Planctomycetaceae bacterium. Classification (GTDB taxonomy): domain Bacteria; phylum Planctomycetota; class Planctomycetia; order Planctomycetales; family Planctomycetaceae; genus JAHBXU01. The sequence continues at coordinate 1,372 of JAJDEJ010000177.1, forward strand.
CCTGTCCCCGGTATGCCGAGTTCCGCAGCAGCATGCCGAACGAAGCGACCGCGGCGGCCCATTCAAGATCGTTGGAAAACGTGTCGTCATCCGCTTCATCGACGAGTGGGAATTCAAGTTTGATGCTCTCATTGGTGACCGCTTCGTTGAGCCGCGACCCAAGAGGGAGCGCAGGCTTGTATCGGAGTTTGACTGTGAGAAGTTCCGTGGAAATCTCGGATTTGAGATTTGATATCTGAGATTCCTGCGTGAGCGCTTCCCGTTGGGGCGCGGCTAAACGAGGTTTCTGGTACTTCAGCGGATCGACGCCCGACGCGGCGCTTGTCGGTTTCGCACGGTCTCCATCCGGGGGCACGATCTCGTACAGCGCCGTCACTGAGTGGCCCGCTCCCAAGTCCCCTGCGTCGACCCGATCATTGCTGAAGTCCTCTGCGGCGAGGGTGCGGTTCTCGTAGCCGATGAGGCGATACGCGCCGACCTGAGACGGGTTGAACTCGACCTGGAGTTTGACGTCTTTCGCGATCGTGTAGAGTGTGCCGCTGAGTTCGTCGAGGAACACCTTGCGGGCCTGTCGCAAGCCGTCGATGTAGTGGTACTGGCCGTTGCCGTGGTCAGCGATCTGTTCGAGCTTGGCGTCCTTGAGGTTGCCCGAGCCGAAGCCGCAGATGCTGAGCGAGACGCCCGTGTCCCGTTTCTCGGAGATCATCCGTACCAGCGGCGCGTCCGCACTTTCGCCCACGTTGAAGTCGCCGTCGGTGCAGAGGATCACGCGGTTCGAGCCGTTGGCGATGCGGTGCTGCGTGGCGACGTCGTAGGCCGACTTGAGTCCCGCTTCGCCGTTGGTCGAGCCGTTGGCTTGCAGCGCGTCGATCACGGACATGATCTCATCGCGATGCTCGCCCGAGGTGCTGTCGAGCACGAGACCGGCGTCGTTCGAGTACGTCACGATCGCAATACGGTCGTTCTCGGTCATCTCATCAACCAGTAACCGCAGCGACTCTTTGACCAGCGGTAATTTGTTGTCGTCCCGCATCGAGCCGGACGTGTCGATGAGGAATACGAGCGAAGTCGGCGGTCGGTCGGCGAGGTCCATCTCCTTGCCCCTCACCCCCACTCGCACGAGTCGATGCGACGCATCCCACGGACACGCTGCCGACTCCAGAGTCACCCGCAACGGATGCTCATCCACCGGCTGTGGATCGTCGTAGGAGAAGTAGTTCACCAACTCCTCAATCCGCACCGCATCCGGCGGCGGCATCCGTCCTGCATCAAGCAGGAACCGCCGCACATTCGCATACGACGCCGTGTCGACGTCGAGGCCGAATGTTGAGAGAGGTGCATCGTTGGGTGAGGTGAACGGGTTCTCGACGATGGGTGCGTAGGATTCTGTGCCGACACGCGGATTCTCGTTGGGAATGAAGTACCATAATTGTGGAGCCTGCTCATTTGAGACCGATGGTTCCAGAATCAACTGCCGAACGGTAAAGCCGTCGGTTGAGCCTTCCTGCGAAGGTATCCCGAGTCCAAACGACCCTTGCCGAAACGGGACATCCAGATCAGCCGTGAACATTTCGGGGATGACGACGCCAGCAGGCTGATATTGCACATCATCGTTCAGATATGTCGGGCTCGGGAGCCTGGGTTGCGCATCCTGCACGATCACGCTTCCAGTTGCTGGAGTGGAGAAGGTCGGCTGCAATCGAGTTCCAAGAGAGGTAGTGGGAGCCGTGTTAGCGGATTTGGTGACACCGAAGCTTAGGAAACGAGTGGACGACTGACCGGATTGTGAGTTGATCGGATCAACGGACCCGAATGGTGCAATGGGGGGCAATTGATCAGTGAGTGGGCCAGCTTGTCGTGTCGTCGCCGGTTGGGCCTTGCTATCTGACGATACGACCAAGCCCTCAAGAGACAGATGGTCGACAGAATCCAGACCGTTCTCCTCAGACGGCTGGATGATTATGCGAGGTGTGACCATCAATGGCAGGAGCGTCTCTTCCTCCGTTTCGGGCCGGGACTCGGAGAGATGGAAATAGTCCAACCGTTGCTGCGCCAAGTCACCAAGGTTCTCAGTGATCGCAAAGTTCGACCCATCCAAGTCGAGCCAAGCGTCCTGAGTCATCATGGCGATGCCCTCGGATGTTGGATGTTGGCTCAGCGGAACCAACACGGCAAACAGAATGGCCACGGAGACGGATAGGACGGTTATCAACGCAGTCACGACGGCGCGGCGGTGCGAGGACACAGTCCGGCTGGAGATGACGGCGGCGCTCTCGGTCGTTCGGCTGGGAGTCACCACCGAAGTCGCGGCTGCCGTGCGGATCGTCTGTCGCTGGGCGCCTGTCAGTGCGGGTGCCGGTTCGTCCTGCAGGGCGGTGAAGAGCAGGGCGGTTGTCTGTCGAAGATCGTCGACGACGCGGCGGCTGTCCGGCGACGTGGCGAGGTGTGCCTCGATGGTCGCGCGCTCGGCGTCCGTCAGTTCGTCGAGGACGTAGGCGGTCAAGCGCGGGTCGTCAGGGGTGGTTGGTGTGTCGGACATGGTGTGCTCCACGTCGTGTTGAATCGGATGTGATATACCTAAGCCCACGGGCAACGCCCCGTGGGTTACGATGTTAGTTCTTGTTCAAACCCACGGGGTGTGACCCGTGGGCTTGGTGGAAGGTCATTTTGTGTGGTTGAGTTGTTCACGCAACTTCTTCAGCCCAGTGTGAATCAGGAAGCCGACGTTGCTCACACTCAGTTCCGTGACGGCGGCGATTTCGCGGTAACTCAGGCCGTGTTGAAACTTCAGGCGGATGCACTCTTGTTGGTTGTCGGTGAGGTTGCTGAGTCCGTCGAGGATGCGGGTGACGTCATCCTGGTCCTCGGCGGAGCGGGCAGGGGAGGGTTCGCGGCTGTTGGTTTCGGTCAAGGTCGGTTCTGCGATCGCCGTCATCCGTGATTCCTTCCGTCGAACGTCGAGGGCCTGATTGCGGCAGACGGTGTACAGCCATTGGGCCAGATGCCCGTCCACCTCGTGTGCATCCTCACGACACAGTTTGAGGAACGTCTCCTGAACGACGTCGCGAGCCCGGTGCGGGTCGCCCGTAATGCGTTGGGCATACCGCAACAGACGTCCCTCAAACTGGTTGAGGGCCGCAGTCACCCACTCGTGTCCGGCGTGTCCATTTTGGTTCATCACAGAGTCCGCGACTCGTTCAGAGGTGTGACGACTGGAGGACAGGAGTTGTTAGACGCGAATTGATATTTTTCGGAATTCGATCGCAGGCTCGCGGCGCACGTCCAACGCAAGAGTGAGCCGGGAGGCAACGCCGATCATCCCGGGGACGTTGATACTTACAGAATTGTGAAACGAATTACTCGTCCACATCGGCAGCAGGATCGGAGAACGCAGCGGGGGACTTCGGTTTGATCACCGCGCCGTTCTTGCCGAGGCGACTTGTTGCCGGGGCTTGGATGGTGTCCTCGACCGCTTCGGTCGTCTCGGTTGCTGAATCATTCGACTCCGTCGATGACTCTTCCGGAGTGTTGTCAGCCGCTGTCATTTCGCCGTCCGCATCGGCGTCTCGTGTGTCGCCATCGTCCACTGGTGTTTCGTCATCGGGCGATTGACCGGCCATCGGGTCTTCAGTCGTGAGTTCGCCGTTGGGGAGTTCGTAGTACAGTTGGCCGTTGATGGAGTAGACATTGGGAATGCCCATACGGCGATTATCCTCCTGCGCCTTCTTAGTGGCACGGCGACCGATCCGCAGGATGCGGTTGACGTTGACGTATTCCGTCAAGTCGGCCAGATATTCACGTAGAGGTTTTTTCATCATTCACCAACGCGAGGAATTGTCCAAACAGTGCTTCATTCTGGACGATAAAGGAGTCCTCAGCTCCCATAGCGACATCGTGGAATTGACTCTCTGCATTGTAAACAAGCACCCACTGATCCGCCAAGAAGCGGTAGCTTTCCCAGAAATTGCGGATGCTCCTCCAGAAGCGACGCCGCACAGCACGATCCGGCACGTTATGTCCGCCCTTCTGCACCCGTTGCTGCACACGCTTAAGGCACGTCTCGGGGCCATCGAGAAACATCATCACCAGCGTGATGGGCATTTCCGCCTCTCGAGCCCGCTCGAATGTGCGTGCCATGCCGATCCCGGAGAGTGTCGACTCGATGAGGATCGAATCGGTTGTCTTCATCGCCTCGTTGAGTGCAGCGAAGTACGCCTTCCCCGCAGAAAAACGGGCACCGTCCGGGGCTTCCGGCGCAAGTTTGTACGCCATCAGGTCCGCGCTCAGGTAGATGCACGGCTGCTCGTCGAGAAACTCATCCGCAAGCGTCGTCTTGCCGGTGCCGTTCGGTCCGCCGATCACGATCAACTGCCGCGTCGCCGTGGCCAGCTTGCTTTGAGGCGCAGGATTGGATTGGGCTTCAGTCGACATCGGTTGCTTCAAAACGTGACGTCAAACAACTCCCACAGGCTGACCTCGCTCAACGACGGGACCAGCGGATGCGGCAAAGGCTTCGTGGACGGCTGTGGAGTCTCGCAGATGTCGGCTTGCACGTCACCACCGAATTGCAGACGACGCGGCACGACTGGACAGGCGTTGGGCCACAGGTTGACGACGCCAGCAGCGGTGCGGGAGTGGTCGGCAGTTCTTCAAACTGAATGTTCCGGTACCAAACCTCGCTGCCATGGTCGGTCAGCATGATGCGGCCAAAGCGGTTCTGGCCAAATCCGGGGTCGTCATTGAACTTGCTGCAGGCGATCCGCTGATACCACTCGTGACTGCCCACGAGGACGCTGAGGATGCGTTCGCCATTGAGCCAGTGTTCGATGCGGTAATCGTTGACGACGATCTTCGCCGAATTCCACTCGCCCGCCGGGTGGAACGGCTTGTTGGTGATCGGTTCGTACACGTCGTACAGCGAACCAGTGCTGTTCTTGGAATCGACCGACTTTGTGGGGTGATCATCATCGTAGATCTGATACTCACAGCCGAGCATGTTGCCGTTGATGTCCTGCACTCGGTACTTGATCCCGCTGTTGCCGCCGGGTGCGATCTTGAAGTCGAACGATAGAACGAAGTTGCCGATGTCACGGTCCGTGATGATGTGCCCCACACGTTCCTCGGACGGAGGGAGATGAATCGCGCCGTCGACGACCTCCCAGCCCTGCGTAATCGGTTCTCCATCCAGCGTCGTCCAGCCGCTGAGTGTTTCGCCGTCGAAGATCAATGAGGAGTCATCCTGAGCACCAGCAGTCGTGGTGACGATCAGCACCAAAGTGGTCATCACGCTCCGCGTGATGACAAGATCATGGGAAGGTCTTCCGACTCTCTGACGCATAAAACCACTCTCCTCTCAGACTCATTTTCTCGCGGCCCGAGCGTGCTTCTTCGCCCGCTCGTGCAATTCGACCGGTACCTCGCGCATGAGTTGATCGACAACGTCATCTGGCGAGACGCCCTCACTGTTGGCTTGAAAGGTGGTCACGATGCGATGTCGCAACACGGGTTGTGCGACTGACTTTACATCCTCCGTCGTTACATGGAACCGTCCTTCGAGAATGGCTCGTGCCTTTGCCCCGACGATGAGGTACTGCCCTGCTCGCGGACCGGCTCCCCAGGAAATGTAGTTCCTCACGAACGGCATCGCATCCTCTTCGTCCGGTCGCGTGGCACGGACGAGGTCGCGGGCATACACGAACACATGCTCAGGCACGGGCACCTTTCGCACGACCTCTTGCAGCGCCAGCACTTGCTTGCCGGTCAATGCGTGCGACAACTTCGGCTCATCGCCTCCCGTCGTTTGTTTGAGGATCAACAACTCCTCGGCGGCGGTCGGGTACTTCACGACCACGTTGAACATGAACCGGTCCAACTGCGCCTCGGGCAGCGGATACGTTCCTTCCTGCTCAATCGGGTTCTGCGTTGCCAACACAAAGAACGGCTTCGGGAGGCGGTAGGTGTTCGACCCGACTGTGACGTGTCGCTCCTGCATGGCTTCGAGCAGTGCCGCTTGCGTCTTGGGCGGCGTGCGGTTGATCTCGTCTGCCAGCAGAATGTGCGTGAACAACGGCCCCTGCATGAACTCGAATTTCCGATGTCCCGTCTCCGGGTCATCTTGCAACACGTCGGTGCCGGTGATGTCCGAGGGCATGAGGTCGGGCGTGAACTGAATCCGCCGAAACGACAACTGCAGGATGCCCGAGATGGTGCTCACCAGCAGCGTCTTCGCCAACCCCGGCACACCAACGAGTAGACAGTGCCCCCTGCTGAACATGGCGATCAAGATCTGATCAACAACGTCCGCTTGCCCGACAATGACCTTGCCGATCTCCTCCCGCATGCGGGCATACGCAGTCCCCAGCCCCCGAATGGCCTGTTCCTCCCGATCCCGCAAGTCCTCCTCAGAAAGGACAGCTTCAGCCTGCTCGGTCATGCGATGACGGTCTTCCTGCGATGGGCAATAACAGCCAACAGAATGGGCCTCCGCATCGTATGTCAAACGACAACCGATTGGCACCCCCGACCGTGGACACTCCACAATTCAACCCAAAGTCATCTCACAACGAACGAATCGACCCGGGCAAGTTGGTTGACTCATGCCTCGACGCTCCCCTCAACTCTACGAAAGGGAAGGAACGCTAATCAGCACCAATTACCACTAATCGCGGTTAATGTAGATTAGTGTAGATTAGTGTCAAATTAGCGTTCCCAAAACTCTCCCGATCATGTCAAACCCGCCCCCGCAACCCCGCGATGTGCAACCTCGATCGTGGACAAGGCGCACCTTTCGCTGGCTGTTCCTGTTCGTGGTCGTCCCCTACGTGGCGATCGTAACACTCTTCACTCTGAATCAGCGGTCACTGATCTACCATCCCAGTCGCGTCGCCTCGTTGTCCGCAGAGTCGGCTCGCGATGTCACCCTCACCACCGATGATGGATTGCAACTCCACGGTTGGTTGCTCTCCGAACATCCGCACGACACACGTCTCCCCAATGAGACACCGCCGCTGCTGATCTACTTTCCCGGCAATGCACAGCACCGCGGAGTCCGCCGGCACGATCTCCAGGAATTCGCCCGACTTGGCTTCGATGTCCTGATCTTCGACTACCGCGGCTATGGCGAGAACCCTGGTTCACCCAGCGAACCAGCGATGAAGGCCGACGCACGACTCGTGTGGCAGTTCGCCATCGACGAACTCATGAAGACCCCTGAACGCATCGTGATCTACGGCGAATCACTTGGCGGTGCGGTCGCCACGAACCTTGCTGCCGAGATGTGCGAACAATCGACGCCCCCGGCGGCCCTCATTACCAACGCCTCCTTCGCCTCGCTCGCAGGCACAGTCGCATGGCACTATCCCTGGGCACCGTTCCGCTATCTGCTGTGGGACCACTGGCCCTCACACGAACGCATGCCGCACGTGACCTGTCCGGTGCTCATGTTCCACGGCGTTCAGGATGACATCGTCCCTCTCTCACAGGGACAAGAGCTGTTCGCATCTGCTTCGGATGTCTCAGCGATCGACATCCCTAAAAGTTTCGTCGTACTCCCCCACAGCGGCCACAACGACATCCCCGTCTCGACCCTGCGATACGAGATCGAATCGTTGACCGACACCGTCTTTGCGGGAACGATGGTGGAGCATGCATTGGACGGTGAATGAGAGGTAATGAAAAGCAGATCGGGCGGATACGACTGATGACGACGGATTGATGCCTCGAGTCACACTCCAATCGAGGCATCCGTCTGACGGTGATCTGCTATTACACCAAGATCAATCCACAGAAATCCGCTGCATCCGCCCGATCCACTTTTCCTCTCTCGGTCATTCGCCGTTCAGCATGGAAAGAACTGCTCATCCACAGTTTACGCCCACCGAACGAATCGACATGATAAGGACATGCCCGCGCTTCATCGAATTCTGACGTTCTCTCACATCGCATTGCTGGTCGCGATATGCAGTTGCCCTCTCTTTGGTAGTGACATCGACTTCAGCCGTGACGTGCGGCCCCTCCTCAGCGATACGTGCTTTGCCTGTCATGGACCGGACGAGAATGCGAGACAGACCGAGCTGCGTTTCGACACCGATGTCGGGATCGCCCAAGCCCGCGAAGCCGGTCTGTTGGGCAATGATCCGCAGTCAAGCGAAATCATCCGGCGAGTCACCACCGACGATCCCGATGAACGGATGCCTCCGCCCGACTCAAAGCTGGTTCTCTCTGATGAACAGATTGACACACTGAAACGCTGGGTCGCGGACGGTGCCGGGTGGGGTGAGCACTGGGCCTACGTGCCGCCCGCGCGACCGTCGCCGCCATCGGTCTCGCAGCCCGAATGGTCACGCAACACGATCGACCGTTTCGTCATGGTAAGGCTCGACGCCGAGGGACTCACGCCATCTCCTGAGGCGGACAAGACAAGACTCCTGCGGCGAGTCACGCTCGATCTGACCGGCGTGCCGCCAACTATCGCGGAGGTGGATGCCTTCCTCGTCGATAAGTCACCCGATGCTTATGAGCGTGTCGTTGATCGACTGCTAGCATCGGTTCGTTATGGCGAACGCATGGCGTGGGAGTGGATGGACGCAGCCCGGTATGCGGACACCAGCGGCTTCCAGGGCGACCCCGAACGCACGATGTGGCCGTGGCGGGACTGGCTCATCAACGCCCTCAACACAGGACAGTCGTTCGATCAGTTTACGATCGAACAACTCGCCGGCGACCTGCTGCCGGATGCGACGATCGATCAACGCATCGCGACCGGCTTCTGTCGCAACAACATGCACAACGGCGAAGGGGGCCGCATCCCGGAGGAGACGAGGGTCGAGAACGTGTTCGACCGGGCCGAGACAATGGCGACCGTCTGGATGGGCACCACGCTCACGTGCGCCCGCTGTCACGACCACAAGTACGACCCCATCTCCCAGCGGGAGTACTATCAGCTGTATGCGTTCTTCAATAACACGACCGAAGAGGGAGGCGGCTTCCGCGGCGGTCGCATTCCACCGACGATGCCGGTCCCCACGCCCGAACAGTCGGACGAGTTGAGTCGCCTCAATGGATCGCTGAACGAGGTCACGCTTAATCTCACCGACTGGGAACGGGAACACACGGCATTGCTCCTGCCAACGGCTGAAAGTGTAGAGAATTCTGAGGAAGGGGCGAGTGATACACCACCGCCGGAGATTCCGGAGAATGTTCGCAAGGCGCTTGGCACGTCAGTCAGTGACCGATCGAACGATGACATCAAAACACTGATCGATCATTTCAAAGAATCGCGACTCCAGTTCGTCGAGCAACTCCAACAGTTCAAGGACACACGCGACCGCCGCAACAAGGCGAACGACCGCATCGCGCAGGTGATGGTCATGGACGAACGCAGCGAGCCACGCGAGGCGCACATCCTTGACCGAGGCACGTACAACAAGCCGGGTGAAGCGGTCTCCGCCGCCATCCCCGAACGCCTGCCCGCACTGCCCGCTGATCGACCAACGAACCGACTCACACTCGCCCAATGGCTCGTGGACCCGCAGCACCCCCTCACCGCGAGGGTCACCATCAACCGAGAGTGGCAACGTTTCTTCGGCACGGGGCTCGTCCGCACGGCTGAGGACTTCGGATCACAGGGCGACCGACCGACGCACCCGCAGTTGCTCGACTGGCTCGCGACCGAGTTCATCCGCACGGGCTGGGACATGAAGCAACTGCACCGATTGATCGTGACCAGTGCCACGTACCGTCAGTCGTCTCGCATCTCGCCCGAGTTGCAGGAGCATGATCCCAAGAATCAGTTGCTCGCCCGTGGACCTCGCTATCGCATGCCCTCGTGGATGCTCCGCGATCAGGCGCTCGCCATCAGCGGACTGCTCAACGACTCACAAGGTGGCCCGTCTGTCAAGCCGTACCAACCCGCAGGCATCTGGGCCGAGGCCACCTTCGGTAAGAAAAAGTACGACCAGGACCACGGAGCCTCCCTCTATCGACGCAGCCTGTATACCTACTGGCGCCGCATCGTCGGCCCCACGATGTTGTTCGACGCCGCCAAGCGACAGACCTGCGAAGTCAACGCCCTGCGCACCAACACACCGCTGCACGCGTTGACCACGCTGAACGACATCACGTTCGTCGAAGCAGCCCGTGCGATGGCAGAGAGTGTGCTTCTCGAAGCTGATGAGACTGACGAGTCGGCTGTGACTCTCGCCTTCCGTCTCGCAACATCACGTCATCCCACTGACGAGGAACTTGCCGTCCTGACGCAACGCCTGCAAAAACTGCGTGAACAATACGTGTCCAACCCGGATGCCTCGATCAAACTCCTCGCGGTTGGCGAATCCCCCCGCGACGAATCCCTCAATATCACTGACCACGCCGCCATGACGGGCCTCTGTCTGATGATCCTCAACCTCGATGAAACATTGACGAAGGAGTAGTCATCACGCTCCGCCGTGATGAGACTGACGCTCGCACGTATCCCGATACTCGCAAACCTTCACTGAATTCGCTCATCACGCGGAGCGTGATGGCCACTTTGAGAACCCATGCAACCACTCTTCGACTCTCACATCCTGCAAACACGCCGACAACTGCTCGGTCGCTCAGCATCGACACTCGGCGGTGCCGCACTCGCAACCCTGCTGAACGATGATGCTCAAGCAGACGCCACAACCACTGGTGGCCTGGCCGATCTGCCGCATCACTTCCCCAAGGCCAAGCGTGTCATCTACCTCCTGCAGAACGGTGCCCCGTCGCACTCCGACCTGTTCGATCACAAGCCGAAGATTCTCGAATGGCATGGCAAGCAGATTCCCGATGAAGTGCAGGGGGGGCGTCGCCTCAGCACAATGACGGCAGGGCAAACCGATCGTCCGGTCTTGCAACCGATGGCTCCCATCCGCCAGCGAGGCGACAGCGGGGCGTGGGTCTCCGACCTGTTGCCGCACACGGCGGCCATCGCTGACGACCTGTGTTTCATCAAGAGCATGCACACCGATCAGGTCAATCATGCCCCGGCCATCACGTACTTCATGACGGGGGACGAACGTCCCGGTCGACCCAGCATGGGGGCCTGGCTGACCTACGGCCTCGGCAGCGACTCGCAGGAACTGCCCGGCTTCGTCGTCATGACGTCCCGCGACAAGGAAGCCTCTTGCGGCCAGATCTTCTACGACTACTACTGGGGCAACGGCTTCCTCGCCTCGAAGTACCAGGGCGTCAAGTTCCGAGGCGTCGGCGACCCCGTGCTCTACCTCTCCAACCCCAACGGCATGAGCCGTGAGGTGCGTCGCGGCATGCTCGATGACCTCGCCAAGTTGAACGAGATCAAACTGCAGGAGTTCGGCGACCCGGAGATCGCCACCCGCATCACCCAGTACGAGATGGCCTACCGCATGCAGGCTTCAGTCCCCGAACTGACCGACCTCTCAACAGAACCGCAGCACATCCTCGACATGTACGGCCCCGACGTGACCCACCCCGGCTCGTACGCTTACAACTGTCTGATGGCCCGCCGTCTCACCGAGCGCGGCGTCCGCTTCGTCCAACTGATGCACGCCGGCTGGGACCAGCACCGCAACCTCACCACCCAACTCGCCATCCAATGCCAAGACACCGACGCCCCTAGCGCCGCCCTCGTCACCGACCTCAAACAGCGCGGCCTCTTGGATGACACGCTCGTCATCTGGGGCGGCGAGTTCGGCCGCACCCCCTTCCTGCAAGGCAACATCAACGAGAGAGAACGCTGGGGCCGCGACCACCACCCCTACGCCTTCACAGTGTGGTTAGCCGGCGGTGGCATCAAACCGGGCACGACCTACGGCGCCTCCGACGAGTTCGCCCACAACGTCGCCGAAAACCCCGTCACCCCCCACGACCTCCAAGCCACCATCCTCCACCAACTCGGCATCGACCACGAGCGACTGACGTACAAGTTCCAAGGCAGACGCTACAGACTGACCGATGTGGCCGGTGAAGTGGTTCAGCCAGTGATAGCATGACCCCCCGGGTGGCCCAGCCGGCAACGGCTGGGTCGCGTCAGCGATAAGATGCCTCACACTCAGCGTCCACCCGCCAAGAGACCCATCGAGACAAAACCAAGAGCAACACCGTGACGAAGCGAAAGGTCTACGACAACGAACGGCATGTCCACTTCGTCACCTTCTCGTGCTACCACCGTCGTCAACTCCTGCAATCCGATCGTGCAAAACGCATCGTCATCGGTCACCTGGGAGCAAAACTCACCCGGAGAAACGGTTTGTGCATCGGCTTTGTCATCATGCCGGATCATGTGCATGCGTTGGTCTGGTTTCCTGAGACCGGCCAGCTGAGCGGATTCATGAATGAGTGGAAAGGACAAACATCACTCGCCATTCGCCAGCTCTATGAGGCACACTTCCCGGAGTACTGGTCGAAGGTCAAGCAAACGTCGGTCTGGCAGACTCGCTACTACGACTTCAACGTCTTCACCCGACCGAAGCTCGAAGAAAAACTGACATACATGCACATGAACCCTGTACGGGCAGGGTTGGCCCAGAAGATCATCGACTGGCCATGGTCATCCGCAAGATGGTACGAGCAAAGTCAGTCAGTCGGCGTGCCCATCAGTTGGCCGCCGGGAATGGAGTGACATGGGAACGCGATTTGGTGGTATCGTGAGTCGAGTATGAGACATTGTGTGCCTCCGGCACCCAGCCGTCACCGGCTGGGCCACCCACTTTAACATGGTTCGAGAAGTTGTCTTGACTCGATGTCGAGTTGTCCAGCACGGGTGATGCTGTAGCGGCCTTCTCGTTCGTGTACGAATGCAAGATCGTTGACCAATCGATTCAATGTGCGGCGAAGGTTTGATCTCATTTTCGGGTGAATCCATTCGGACAGTTGTTCGAAGTTCGCCCCTCGGCTTCCGCACTCATACAGCAGCACGAGGCAGTAGTCGCTCGCCCCCAATTGAGGATCTAAGACTTTCAAGAATCCTTCGAAGTCTTGAACAATTGGAGCCCGTCGCTCAACGATTCCATCAACTATTTCGCTTGCCTCATCTGGTGGAATGTCGTGATTCAAGCGAATTAGCTCCGCGAGCACCCAATCACAGAGAGAACAAACAAGTGTAGAGTCCTGTATGTTCGGGTCGATTCCGTCGGCAAGGTGTGCTGCATCCCGCTTGTTCCGGATGTCATACATCACGCGTAACGACCGAGGTATATGTAGTCGGATCGAGTCACTCCACTCTCTGGCAGGCAATTGTGCCAGCTGGCGAATCAATCCGTCAGAGTTCAATTGCATTCCGATGGGGGTGAACTCGTCAGTCGTTATGTACTCAAGGATACGGAATGCTGACTCGCAAAACCGGCCACCTTCAACCTCCGTAAGACGCAGTCCACCGAGATAGAACGCTGATTTAGCTTCTTCATGGGCAGCCAGGAGTTCATCAACAAGCTGAGATGGCAATTGCGAACAGAGCTGGCACCTGATTGCTTCGACATCCATTCACTACTCACCTTTTCCGAGATGTTTTGCGACTGGCTTTTGGCTGCGACGGTTTCTTAGTGGTTTTCCTACGTCGCCGTGGCTTTCCTGATTCGGCCAAGGTCGCCTTGATCTTCTCGGCATCAGGCAATGCTTTAACGATGTCCTCACCGAGTGCAGTAATCTGTTTTGCTCCTTTCCCAGCGGCAGACAGGTAGTGATTCTGTGTTGCAGCATTCCCGACAGTCTGCGATGGATTCGACATCTTTGGCTGAGCAGCTTCAGTGTTGAGAGCAGTAATCGCGTTCGTCTTGAACGTGGGAGTGTCCCTGAAATGTGTTAAGTAGTATGCGAGGCACGTTACACGCTCTATTTCAGTGCCGGGCTTTTTCGTTCGCAGGAAATCCTTCGGAGAGATACCGTCATCACCGTTGCCGGCATCTCTTTCACTGCCTTGGCTTGACTCGTCACGTATTGAATTCGTTGAGTGGTTGCCGGGGGTGAGTCCAAGTCGTTCCCCAACGGTGCGATAGACGAATGCTTGTTCTTCTGTGTCCAAGCCTGCCAATGCATCGAGAGCATTTGCCAATGCCGTGATCTCGTCCGTGAATACTCCCTTCTTTGCCATTATGTCCTCCTATGAGTCAATGATTCCTGGGTGAATTAGCCACTTGGCTATCAAGCATAGGAGCTTATCTGCCAGCTGACAAGATCATCCTACATCGGCACTGCGTATTGAAGTGAAAGCACAGATTCCATGTAGACTGCATAAACCGGTGGTGCGATGTGCCTTGGCCCTGGGGCTCCGTGGTTGACCAGTTGTCGCGCCACTTTATCGGTCGAGTAGATGGATGGTCAACGTGGTTCGGCACTGTCTGCCCGGCCGAAGCAGTGCCGTGGGTGGGGCAGACGTTGAGTGTCGGCCGGGCATGCAGTGGCACATCTGGTGAGGTCTTTGGGGCGCTGACGGTTGGTGGCAAAGAAAGTGGTCATCACGCTCCGTCGTGATGACACTGTCGCTCGCATGCGTTCCTGCTTGGCGCAAGCGACCGATTCATCCGCTCATCACGTGGAGCGTGATGGCTACTTTGGTGGGCGCGGAGGTTGACCCGGTCGACTGTCTTGTCGACGGGAACCGACAGGGGGTTGACACCTCCCCGCTCGCCGGTGTTTGTGTCGTTCGTGGCCGTTGTCTTAAAAAAGATGGACCGGCCGGTCCGGGGTGACGAACGGTTCGACGGTGATCAGGCGGCGCGGTCAGGGCCGGGGACTTGTCGGGTGATTGCAATCGTGACTCTGCTGTCGCCGTGTCGGCAGGCAGAGCAGCCACAAGTCCTCGGGGTGAGACGTGCGAGCATGCTCACACGTCTCTAATCAACCGGCGAATGCCGTTCGGTCATCAGTGATACGTTCCGTGATGGAGAACCTTACATCAAGATTGCGTTTTTTCGTGAGTGCCGAGGACTCGTGATTCGCCGACAGCTGAGTCAACTGGTCAAGAAGTAGTTTCAATATCCATAACAGGGGTGGCCGGGTCTGACCAACGGGAAGGCCCGGACCGTTGATTGCAAAGCCATTCGCTTCGCTGCTGACCCTGCCACCCTCACACAAGAGGTTTTGAAACTGCTTCAAAGGTGAGGGAGAGTGGATTTCTGTCGGGATGTCTCACGTTTTCTGGACGTCGTCGCAGCGCTCGCACTGCCGAGACGGCAGTGACACACGATTGCGGCGAGGAATCGTGTCACGGGATTGCCGGTTCTACAATCAGCGGGTCGCTGATCTGTTGCATGGCGGACGTCAGCTTGGCGTTGAGGTCGCGGATGGCTGTCTGGATGGTGGGGTCGGTCGATTGACTCAAGTTGGTGGACTCTTCCGGGTCGTGCTTGCGATCATAGAACTCGTCAGGGAGCTTGTTGTTGAGAAAGCGGACGAGTTTCCATCGCCGCGTCTGGTAGCTGCGCATGTCGGCTCCGTCCCCGTTGCTTTCTCGCATGCGGTATTCAGCGAAGAAATCTTCGCCTCTGTCGAACGGTTCGCCTTTCAGAAGCGGTAAGACGTTGCTGCCGCGGAGGATGGTTTGCTGGGGTCGGTCGACTGCCGCCATGGCGAGAATCGTCGGATACCAATCGAGGTGCGACACGGTCCGGGTCGCGATTGAGTTGGCTTTAATCTCCTGCGGCCACTTGACGATGGCGGGAACTCGGAGTGAGTGCTCCCACATGTTTGACCGAATGCCCTGGTCGTGCTTCAGCAGCCAGCGACCGTTGCCTTTGTGCCAGATTCCGTGATGTCCGAGGTTGTAGCCGTGATCGGAGGTGAAGATGACGACGGTGTTCCCGGAGATCTCCAGTTCATCGAGAACGTTGAACACACGACCAAGATTGCGATCGACGGAATGGATGCTGCCAAAATACTCGCGCAGCATACGTTTGTTTCGCGGAATGTCGAGGTCGGGATAGTCCGGTTGCGGCAGCACGGGGTCAAGCTGGCGAAACGGCGACAAGTCGGCTTCGCTGAGCGGCAGCCACGTGCGATCACCTTCGGCATTGGTTCCCTGGTTGGCATGGGGTGCCCAGAAATGGAGTGAGAGTGCAAAGGGACCATCCTGGTGTCGTCGAATGTAGTCGATGGCATGATCGGTCAGGATGTCCGGGGTCCAGCCTTCGACTGTGCGGCTGCGGCCATCGATTTCGACAACCGGGTCTTTCGACACCATGCCGCCGTGGATGAACCCGCTGAAATCCTGATAACCAATCCTGGTGGGATGCGATTCCGGATGCTCGCCGCAGTGATACTTGCCAATCAGAGCGGTTGAGTACCCGGCCTTCGACAGTTCTTGAGGCCATGTGGAGATGTCAGGCGACAGGCCAGGCAGATTCTTCGGAGGAGGAGGCAGGTAATCGGTGATTCCCAGTTCCGATCCGTAGCGACTGGTCAGAACGGAGACCCGAGCCGGACTGCAAACTGGTGTCGGCGTGTAACATCGCGTGAGCATGACGCCATCCGACCGCAGCCGATCCACGTTGGGTGTCAGCGCATTCGGGTCGCCCGTGGCACCCAGTGCCCACGGCCCCTGATCGTCGGTCATGATAAACAGAATGTTCGGACGTTCGGCAGCCAAGCCCTGGAGTTCGCAGAGCGGGAGGAGAAATATGATTGTCTCGATGAGCCATCGGCAACTTCGATTCCCAGACGTCCGCATATCATCGCCTCCGAGTGTCAAAGGGCTGTGTCAGAAGTGGATCGAGCATTCGAGCCAACACGAATGATGTGTGGCTCCATTTGCGTTGAGTCACCACTTGACTCAATTCAATCACGTTGGTCGGAACAGTTTCAAGGCTCTACTCGCCCCTAATGCAGAACCTTAAGGTGTGAGAAGAAGCGTTCTGGTTTCTTGGGAACTTGACCGTGGAAGTGCCAGTCGGCAAAGTCGAGGATGGCGGTCCAGTCGGTGGGAGTGAGGTCGTGCTGGCCTTCACGGAAGTGGAGGGCGTTGTGGTGACCAGCTTTGAGTAGATCGAACACCGGTTGGGCGGCGTGAGTGGTTGACTTGTTACCGAGGGGATTGGCCCAGATGTCGTCGGTGGCGTCGGTGCAGATGAGAGCTCGCGGTGCGACGAGGGCTTTGAGGAAGTGCTGGTCGATGGGGAGTCGCTCCTCCCGGTCGGCGAACGAGCGCAGCCGGGGATGGAACCAATGGCCGAACCGATCGGGGCGGGTGATGAGTTCGAGCGTCTCCACGTTGTCCTGCTCGATCCGGAAGCAACCGGCTCCCCCGCAGCCCGATCCGTTGGGGGCGACGAGATTGAAACGTTCATCAAGAGCACCGGCCAACAGAGCCATCTTGCCGCCTCGCGAGTGACCGACGATGCCGATCTTCGAGAGATCGACATCTTCACGGCTTTCGAGGTAATCGACGACCCGCATGGCTCCCCACGCCCAGACGGCCAACGTGCCCCAGTCGTAGTCGGGGTAGGCCTGTTGAGCCGGCCCGACGACGTCGGCCCTATCGGGGGCCAAGTCTTCACGGGCGAACTCGATGAACATGTCCCCCC
>JAJDEJ010000178.1 GCA_029259815.1 Planctomycetaceae bacterium
ACATCGAAAAGCACCCCCTTCACAAGGCTTTCCTGTTCCCGGACGACCCCAAAACCCTAGAGAAACTCCAGCAATACGTGGACGGCAAAGTCAACTCCATCTCATTTTGAAAGGGCATCAAGATGACACATCGAAATCCGAAGCCTTGAACCGCATGATCTTCTTCAATGAGGGATCCCTCCGGCGTGCTGTGATGGCCTACCTCGCGCACTACCATGCGTAGCGAAATCATCAAGGCGTGGGCAACGAACTGATCAAGCCGGGACCGGAAGTCAGAGCAGTGATTGGCAAAATCGCATGCCGCCAGCGGCTGGCGGCATGTTGAAGTACTACCATCGTGACGCGGCGTGAGGCATTGGAGCCGGAGTGAGTTGGGTCGCACGGGAGGTGTTCTGCGCGGCTACCTCACTCTCCATGTTCACCGGCGAGAGCAGGCGACTTCAACTCCTGATTCTGCCGTAATCTGGCTCTTGAGAATCACAAAAGCAACGATGACAGCACCGTTTGAATGTCGTTTCAATTTTTTTCACCTCCCGGGATGTGGCTCTGGTTCGCTGGCGATTGAACTCAGAAACCCTGAACAATTGATCCGACTTCTACGTCCCGCATCTACCAATACTCCCTGGCACACAGTCCACGAATCAAGCTCAGCTTCTTTGCAATCAATGACTAATGGGTTGGGAGATCCTCAGGTAAGCGAAGAAGTCGCGGACTTGTTGGTCGCTCATTCCCTTCAGCAAACCATCTGGCATGAGGCTGCGGCCGACAGGGACGATCTCGTCGACGTCCTTGCGTTCCACGCGAATATCCTCGCCCGCCTTCACGCGTAACGTGATGATCTGCGTATCTTGGTCGGTCACAAAGCCTGTGAGGATGCGACCGTCGGTCGTCACCAATGTCATGTACTCGAATCCCTCGCGGATTTCTGCACTGGGTGCGATCACACTGGTCAACAGCGTTTCGAGATTGCCTCGTTGATAGGGCGTCAGGTTCGGTCCGACGTTGCCGCCTTTGTGAAACAGTTTGTGGCACGCGGCACATCTCGCGGTGAAAGTCGCCTCACCGGCATAAGGATTCCCCGTCCCATCGGCCAGAACTTCTCGAACCTGCTGTATTCTCTGCTTGGCGTCCGCTGGCTTCAGGTCGGTCCCCTCGCCGAAGAGTTGTCTGGCAAGAGTGGCGATTGTTGTGTCGGAATGCCTCCTGAGCTGCTGTGCGACGTCACTGGAAATCACCGCCGGGACGATGACTCCGCTGGAAATCGCATCGGCCAACTGACGCGTCCATTCGATTCGGCTGAGCATGACGTCGAAGAAAGCGGGTCGAACGTCTTCCGGAAGTTCGGGGAAATGGTCTAGCAGTCGTTCGGCAATCGAGAGTTCTTCGAAGGCGGAAACCGCAGTTATTGCTGCGCGTTGAAGTCGAGAGTCCCCGGCCGTGAGCGAAGCTTCCATCAACGGTTCGAGGCTATCGGGGGCCTTGACTTCTCCTAGCGTACGAATGACTGCAACCCGCTCGTCCGCCGTCGCATTGTCGTTCGTTAGCAGCGAGATTGCCTCGCCGGTGGCGGCGGCATCACCAAGCCGGACTCGCAACTCCAACGATGAACGTCCGCTGTCCACGAGTGCCCGGGCGAGGTTCTCCGGCAGCCCGACCATGCGACGCCCGGCGAAAGCCTCCTCAAAACCTTTCAACAATTGATCGACTTGCTCTTGTTCGCTGGCAATCTCCAACAATCTCGCACATTGCTGCAAGTCGCTGTTTTTCCCTTTGAGAGCCAAGCCTCGCATTATTCGCAAGAGAATGTGCTCGACGACCATCGGTTCGCGGCGGAAATCAGGATCTTCAAACATTGCCATGACGGCATCCCGATTGCGATCCAGATTGATTTCGAGCACCCACCAGCACAGTAGCGGGATGTACCGATCGTCGATGTCGTCGCGATGTTTCAGCACTGCGGTCACGAGCGTAAGTGCCTGATCCGCAGGCAGACGCCGTGCTGAACCCGCGATCTGAGATCGCACCTCGGCGTTCTCTTCGCGGGTAGTCTGCGCGAGGATGGCTTGGAACAAATCTCCGGAAACGCGTGTCGGTCCATCCTTGAGTTCACCCAGACTATCGGCGAGTCCGATCGTTGTTCGTTTGTTGGCAAAGCCCACGTCGTCACAGATGAAGCGGACTGCCCAGTAGCGGACGAGCGGATACTTGTGCTGGAGGGCAATCAGTGCCGTCTCACGATCCAGCCCGAAGCCCTGATACAGGGCCCACAGCGCTGCCAGCGATTCAAGGTCTTGCCCACTGCTCACGAGGTGCCGCAACTTGTCCGCTGAAGTGGGCTCATGTCGCTCTCCCAGTAGTCGAACAGCGGTGTGCCGGTGCCAGCGATTCGGGTGGTGCAGCAGAGCAATCAACTGATCCGTGGTCTTGTCGTGCAGGTTCAGATCCTGCTCCAGTTCTTCCTCATTGCCTCGCAAACGAAAGATGCGCCCAGTCGTGGGGTCGATTTGGCTTTGGTAGTGCTGGCCGTGAGCGATGTAGTGTTCGTAAAAGTCTGCCACCAGGACCGAGCCATCCGGAGCGTTGCCGATGTAGACAGGGCGAAATGCGAAGTCGTCCGAGGTCAGCACTTTTTCGAGGTCGCTTGTCTGAAATGTCGCGCCGTCCACGTTGCGCTGGCTGGCGATCACGAAGTTGTGCAGAGGCTCCACGCTGAAAAACGAATTGTGATACTTCTGCGGCATCGCTGTCGATTCCACCAGAGTGGCGAAATGCGTGAACCTCGGGATGTCCTGTTCACTCGCCATGTGCGGTAGTTCACCAAAGGCGAAGGGGTTACGCACCGGCCCAAATTTGTTCGGCGTCGTGCCTTGCATGAGGTGCAATCCTCCCTGCATGTAGTGCCAGCCGCGAGTCTGTCCTCCGTTGTTGCCGGTAAACAGACGTCCGCCCGAATCGAGTTCTAAACCAAAGTTGTTGCCACCACCTTCGGCGAAGATTTCAAAACGATGGGTTTCGGGGTGATAACGCCAGACCATGCAGCCCTGAAAATAGACGCCCGGAGCCTTGGGCGGATCGATTCCTGGTCGCGTGACGTGACAACTTGTGGTGCTGCCCTGCGCTCCATACAGCCAACCGTCCATTCCCCAAACCAATCCGTTCGCAACCGAGTGCGTGTCCTCCATGCCGAATCCTTTCAGGTGGACGACTGGCGGTCCGTCGGGCACATCGTCAAAGTCAGCGTCGGGATAGAACAACAGATAGGGCGTATGCATCACCCAGACGCCGCCACGACCGCGAACGGCGGCGTTGGCCATGTTGAGGCCGTCTTGAAAGACCTTGTGTTTGTCGTATTGACCGTCTCCGTCAGTGTCCTCGTGAATGGAAACGACATCGCGACCACGATCGTGATGGGGAGGCGGGGGCGGAATCTTGTCGTAATGAGATCGGTAATAGTGGTCACGACTGATCATCTTCAGGCCTGCTGGATACGGATACTGCCGGTACTGGGAGACCCACAAGCGGCCGCGTGAGTCGAAGCTGAAATGCGTCGGTTGGGCGACCAGAGGTTCGGCGAGCATCAGTTCCACGATCAAACCGTCTGCCGCCGTCATCTTTGCGAATGATTCCTCAGGGGGGAGTTTCTCGCCGTGGACGAGTTTTTCTGCCTCGCCGAGCACACGATTAGATTCGTGAAAGTCGTCAAACGCAGACGTCGTCGGTTTGGTTTTCAAAGCGACGCCAGACGACGCTTCATCTCCGACTCGAAACTCCCATGTTCCCTCAAGAACACATTCCCAGAAGTAGTTCATCACGAACGGCGCCTCGGTCAAAAAGCCGCCTTTGCCATTCGGGTTGTAGACTCGGACGGAGAGTTCGTTCCACTGGTCAGGCACGAGGGTGCCGGACGGAATCTTGTGCCGGTGATTTCCTTCGCGACCGTCCCTGAACTCGGGAGGAAACTGTCCGCCGCCGCCGATCTTCTGTCCATTAATGTAGACCTCATGCGCACCGGCTAGGCCGCGAATGTTCAGGATGACCGATTCACCGAATAGATCGCGTTCGTGCTTGCTGAAGAATGTCGCGTGCGGCTTGAACCATGTCCGAAACCAAGCGTAGTCCGTGAAGCTCTGCTCGCCCGGAACGGCAACAGATTCCCATTCCGCAGCGTTCGTTTGAGCCGCACAAGCGAGAAACGCGACGACAAGCGTGAGTGTGTACTTCGTCATTGAAAGCAGTTCCTGAACTTCAGCTGTAAAGAGTCAGCGATTCTCTCACTGGGCGTTTTTCTGACGGGCCCGTTGCATGACGCTGTCCAGAGTGACTGGGTGACCGCCGAGGCGTTTGCTCTCGTCGGCTGCCTCCATAAACGCGAATATCTCCAGCGTCTCTTCTGCGCTGACAGGAGCTTTGCCGGTCTTGAAGAAGCGGACGATCTCGACCAGGAGTGGCTGGTACCCGTCGAACCCGCCGCCCGGCACGATCCCCTTCGTTCCGAACACCGTCGATCCGTAGCCCCGCTGACCGTCGCGGACACCTCGAAAGGTGCCGATCCGACCGTCCTTCCAGATTCCAACGGCCATGTCCGTTCCCTCAGTATGCACGCGCGTGACCGACAGACAGCCGGACCCCATGATGGTGAACAGCGGCTCGACGCCATGAATGCCGTACCAGAAGAAGTCGGGATGATGCGGCTCCAAGGCACACGGAGCATACTGGTCACACCCGATCAGCTCTCCCAGCCGCGGATCGTCTCGAATGTCGAGCGTCCGCTTGGCAAACCGCAGTGACGAACTGGAAAAACATGGAACCTTGTGTTCGTCCGCGAGCCGAAAGATCTCCATCGCGTCGGTGAGCGAGGCGGCGATCGGCTTGTCGACGAAGACGGGCTTCCCGGCAGCGAAGACAGGCCGGACTTCCTCCAGATGTTTTCGCCCGTCGATACTCAAAATCATGACCACATCGACCTTTTCCAGCAGCTTCTCGACCGAGTCGACAATTTCTACGCCCAGTTCAGAGACAGGTCCCTTCTGAGCCTCCAGCAACTCCATGCTCTGCGGAATATCGGGACTGCCTCCGGGAACACCAGCCACCACGATCATATCGGCGAGCTCTCCGGGAGCCTGTGGATCATTGAGGATTCTCGTCCAAGCTAACGCGTGCGCATCCATGCCGATGATGCCGGCTTTCAACGGCACGGATGGCTCATCTGCTACCACGCCTCCGGCCAGCGTCGAGAGTACGCAGCCGGCGGCAAGCACGAGTGGAATTGACTTGGCACTCATTGGGACTCATCTCCGCTTGTTTCATTCAGTGCATGCGATTGATACACATCTGCTTTTGGATCGCCACCTGATTTGAGGTGCGCGATCAGATCCAGGATTTCGTCCATTGTCAGCACATTCACCAACCCCGTCGGCATGGGCGAAATGCTTGCCGGAGAGGTCTGCTCGATCTCGTCACGGTTGACTTGAACGGTCTCCGATCGCAGTGAGTCAATCTGCAACGTGATCATAGTCGCACCCACGCTGATTGGCCGGCCGGTGATCACCTTGCCGCTGTCCAGCATGTACGTCTTGAGCCGATACTTCTCGTCAATGACCTTGGATGGCAACACGATCGATTCGAGCAGCGCTCGTTCGTTGAATCGTCTGCCGACATTCGTGAGGTCCGGCCCCGTGGACGTGCCCTGTTCGCCGAGTCGATGACACTTGACACACGACGCCTTGGCCAACGCAGTGCGTCCCTGTTCCCATGATCGGTTGTGATGCGTTTGTGGAAGTTCCACTTCCAACTCTTGCCAGGTCCACTGTTTAACGAACGGTGCCGGTTGCGAAACCTGGACGACATTCTCGGCAGCCGTCAGCTTTTCCAGATGGGGTTGCAAATGCTCCCTCTCGGCTTCGGTCAGCGTGGCGATCGCGTCTTCACGGATGTGCTGCAAGGCATCACTGAGCAACTTGCCTCCCTGGAAACTGCGAGTGGCAATCAGTGAGTCGAAAAACGCCTCGCGCGTCTCGACGGTCCAGCCTTCGGAAACGCGGGCCAAGAGTTGTGCGTAAAAGATCGCGTCCTCCTGGCTAATGGAGTTGCTGATCAATTCGACCGTTCGATGAACCACCTCAGGCGATTGCAGGTAGACCAGCAAGCGGCATAACTCTCGATTTGCATAGTTGCTGGCATGCGGATAGAGAGGTTCCAGCTGCGCCAGCACACGTGTCCGATCCTCGGCTGACGGGGCGCCCTGACGGATGAAGCTCAACTCCAACAATCGGAGGGCGTCCAGCAACTGCTCACGTTCCAGCGATCGCAGGGGGAGGCGCTCCAGCGCGGTCAACAAATCCGACTGATCTTCGGCACGTCCCAGCCTCGCCAGTGCCAGCAAGGCTGCGATCGATGCCGTGGGGCGAGTTTCACTCAATGCACGATCACGCCACAGCGCCGGATCCTGACGTTCAACCGCGAGTCTCGCGGCAAATCGCAGCCAGCGATCCTCGCTGTTCAGATGCGGCCAAGCGATATCGATCGCGCTGGCGTCGCGTCGCCGATGGAACTTCTCCAACTGACGACGCACTTGACGCGCGGCTTTCGCCTCCTGGGCGTGCTTGGCCTGTTCATCGCTTAGCGGATCGGCAGCGACATCGGGACCATCGTACGTCACTCGATACAGACCCGATTGCGAACCTCGACCACCTGTGATGAAGTACATTGCTCCGTCCGGCCCAAACGTCAGGTCGCAGACGTTTAGCGCTCCGCCTTCGAGAAACACCCCGTATTGGCAGTCATAGCTGGCGCCCCGCGGCGACATTTGTACATGAAGAATGCGACCGTGTTGCCAATCACCCATGAACAACGCATCACGATAAGGCAGCGGAAAGTGTGAGCGCGTGCCGAACTCCAGTCCCGTGGGCGAGCCGAGGCCCGTGTCGAGCGTTGTCGGCAGGCTGTCCACGAAATTATCGGGCCACTTGCCCGTTCCCCAGCGCCAGCCGTACTCTCCGCCTGAGACGACGTGATTGAGTCGCGTCGGTCGATACCACGGCAGCCCGACGTCCCATTCCATATCAGCATCGTAGGTGAACATCTCACCGTCGTTGTTGAAGGCCACGTCAAATTGATTACGGAAACCGCCAGCGATGACCTCCCAACGTTCGCCGTCGGGATCGGTTCTCAGAATGTGCCCGACGCGGACCTCTTGGACGGCATCGCGCGGTTCTGGCAACAGATGGTCGTCCTGTGGATTTCGATACGGTGAGTCGGTGGCTACGCCTTCCGGAAACCCAACGTCGTTACCATTGACGACGTACAGCATGTCGTCGGGGCCCAGCACGACTTGATTGGTGCCGTGACCGTAGCGACTTTGATAGTCCATGAACTTGAGCTGTTGCACGTCGTCGAATCGATCATCACCGTCAGTATCGCGAAGACGATAGAAACCGCGGCTATTGGTGGCGCAGACGTAGAGGCTGTCGTGCGCCCAGAGGACGCCGCGACAATGCTTGAGCGTATTCTCGATGACTTCAAACCGATCGACACGGCCATGATCGTCACTCAGTGACAACCGCACCACACCACGCTTGTCGCGACCGAGGATCATTCGACCGCGGTCGTCGAATGTCATACTGATCCACGAGCCCTCGCCCTTTTCCGCTGATCGCAACAATTGAGCGTGAAATCCGGCAGGCAACGTGATTGAGTCCACTGGCGTTGCCTGCCCGCCACCGGGCAGATCGTCATCACCTGTCGCCTGCGAGACAGAACAGCACAGGGCCAGTGTCAGCAGAACGAATCGCGGAATTCGTCTCTCCCGATGGCTAGGAAGTGGTGGTGAAGTAACTGAGCTGAGTGTCTTCAAGATGATTCTCTTTCTCGGAAGCAGTTTCAAAGATGCTGTCCCCGAGTAGCTGAACTCGCAAGAGTTCAGAGTTCTTGGAGGATTCGACGCGGCTGAATTCTGGCGAATCCAGCTACAGTGATTCTGACGCTGCCTCAGTAAAACGAATTAAGCATGACTCAAAAGGTAATGAGAGTTCCCGTTTGTGCGGACTCGGTCGCAGCGGCCATCCACGCAACTGCGGCCCGTGACTCTGCGGGTGTGATCCGCTGTGGAGCCTCGCCCGCCCGCACGCAGTTGGCGAAGTAGCGCAGTTCATCCTGTAACACTCCTGCATATTTGCCGAAGGGACGGGGCCAGTACATGGTGTCAGGCATCCGCACGCCCGCAGCATCGTGGATTGCCAGACCAGCCTCTCCGCAGTTGATATACAAAGCCCCTTCCGTGCCGATGACCTCCAGCCGGGCGTCGATTGTATACGGCGTGCTCTCTGGCAAGTGCCAGACAGATTCGACCACGGCCACGGCACCGTTGTCGAGCCGCGCGATCGACCAGCCGCCGTCGGGGTACTTGTTCTGGCCGGGATGGACCTCCTGAGCGTAAACACTCACTACATTCGCCTGGCTAAACCAGAGCATCAGGTCGGCATCGTGGATGCCGTCGCCCATCAGGGCTGAGATGTCATCGAGCACCATACGGCCGATCTCTTTGGAGAGATTCCGTCGGGCGTGCATCGAGATGATCTTGCCGATTCGCCCTTGTTCGATTGCCTCTTTGGCCAGCGTCACGCGCGGGTCGAACCGGCAAATGTGCCCGACCATAAACATTCCACTGGCCTCAGTGGCGGCTTGAATAATCTGGTCGCAATCGGCAGCGGTCGGTGCCATCGGTTTCTCGAGGAACACATGCTTGCCACTCCGCAAGGCCTCGATCGCAATATCGCGATGGTCGTGGATGTGCGTCGTGATACTGACCACATCGACATCGGGATCAGCCAGCAGCTCGTGATAGTCGGTGTAGCGTTTCTCGATGCCGAGCCGGTTTGCGACTTCATCGAGTCGATCAGGCCGCCGAGTACACAAGGCAGTTAGTTCGATATCGGGCATTTCGGCCAGGTTGTCGGCGTGCACTTCGCCGAACCAGCCCAAACCAATGACTCCCCAACGGACACTCTTCGATTCATTCATGGGTAGACCTTGACCACTTCCTCGCATTGACGTCGTTGTCTAATTGCATGGCGAACAGAGCGGGTAGGACACAGCCGTCAAACGATGGGAAGCCTGTTGGCAACACGCTTGACTGATCTGTCATTGAGGCGGGAAGTCATTGCTAACTGAAACTTGGAGGCGTGAACCATTGATTGTTTCCGTTCGCTGATCCGACGTCAATGATCTCCGCATAGAGTCAAGCGGATGGTGGAGTCGGTGATCTTGTAGACAGGAGCAGGAAATGAGAGTAACACATACCGTGCATCCAGAAACCAAGGGACATCATGACCAAGACATTTCACCACATTGGCCTGCCCACAAATGAACCTCAGCCAAACGAAACCTATGTCGCGGACACCAAAGTCTGGGTGACCGATCCGGCGGATCATCCTTATCGCGTCGAGTTTCTTCGTTTTGAGAACGACTCGCCCGTGACGGGTCCACTCCGCGATCTGCCTCACGTCGCGTACCGGGTTGACGACATGAGCACAGCTATCGCAGGCAAGGAGATGATCCTCGAGCCCTTTGTTCCCATGCCCGGACTGAGTGTTGCCTTCATCAAAGAAGACGGTGCCGTCATCGAATTCATGAAGTTTGAAGGTGACGCCACGGAGTTCGCCCATCTCCAGTGATCGGCACATGGGTTATTGGACCCAGCGAATTGTGCCGAAGGACGATGGCACATGAAAGTCCGGCGACGCCACCTCGGGATCGACCCAACTCATCCAATCCTCAATCACCGATTCGCCATCCGGACTCCGGCTGAACTCCGCCCGATACAAGCCCGCCAGAAGGTATTGCCCCGCTTCGTCCTGATGCAGGCATCCCAGCTTTCTGAGAGTGGCGATCGGAATGAGCCCTTCAGCGACATAGCCGAAGTCATTCAACGAACTTTGTGTGACCAGTCCATCGCACGACCATTCAAAGTTCAGATTTCGGTGATACGTCGCTTCATAGTCCAGCACCTCGCCGCGCGGATCGATCTCAATCCCGTAGTAAGGATTCAAATCCGGCCCTGTGCTGAAGAAGATCTCCACCCGATCGGAGCCAATCACTTTTTCCATTGCGTTCGCTCCTTCACCTAACACCACATCGGCGTCAGTGACGTCAAACCGGAAATACAAGTGTTGCTCATTCCACAACGCGCGGAACTCGGTCGCGGGAGGCGTACGCTTGGTCCACGGGAAGGAAAAGTCGGTCAAGACGTGAGCCAACTGCCACCCTGGATCGCCGCCGCGTCCGTCGATCGCAATCGACTGTCCCTTTTCAAGGCGCCGTGCTTCGTAGACTTTCGAAGTTTGAGTTGATGATGGCATGACGTTGCTTACCAGGGGGGCAGTGCTAGAGTACCGCCGTCCAGAGTCAGAATCGTTCCATTGATATAACTGGCGTCGTCGCTGAGCAGGAAGGCTGCGGCCTTGGCAACATCTTGGGGGGTCCCCAGTCGCCGTACCGGAATTCTCTCCGCGACCTCGGCATAGAGTTCCTCGACAGGTTTATCCCAGCCCTCGCAGGTAGCCGCCAGCATTGGAGTATCAATCGTGCCAGGGCTGATTCCAACGACGCGAACGATGCCCGCATAGTCCATCGCCAGGCAACGAACGAGAGCTTCCAGCGCGGCTTTTGAGGCACAGTAGACCGCGTGCTGGGGAAAGCCAATTTGCGCTGCCACCGAGGTCGTCGCCAGGAACGTGCCCCCGCCGCACGCGCGCATCGCGGGGATCCCATACTTTGCAGTTAGCAGCGCCCCTTTGACATTGACGCCCATCACTTTGTTCCAGATCGCTTCGTCGAATTCCTCGGCGGTCCCTTTGCCCCAGGCACCGGCGTTGCAATGGATGGCATCCACGCGGCCAAACGTGGCGAGCGCACCTTCAATGAGAGCCTGGACCTGATCGTCCTGAGTCACATCACAGTGGATGAATTTCGAACGAGATGTCGTCGAAAGTTCGGCTTCCAACGCCTCGCCCTCCGCTTGCTGAATCGATGCCATCACGACACTGGCTCCACGCGAAACAAACTCCCGCGTACAAGCTTCTCCGATCCCGGAGGTGCCTCCGGTGACGATGATTGTTTTTCCTTCAATGGACATGCTGTTCCCGATTGCTGGATATGGTTGAAGTCTTCAGGCGTTGTGGCGCGCCTCGATGGCACGGTCGGCCATGCGACTGAAGTCATTCGCAGGCGAGTAGCCAATCTCGCGGCGTGCACGTGAGATGTCGATTGAAAATGAATGGTATTGTGGGTTCGGGATATCGATTGTTGGTATCCCCAGACGCTCGGAAATGTAGGTCGCCGCCTCTCGGTATTGGAAGGCATCCGGCGCACCGATGTTGTAGTCCCGCCCGATGGCCTGCTCATTCCTGAGCGATTGATCCAGAGCGTGAATCACATCGTCGATGTGGACGATGTGACGGGTGAACGGTTCGCCCGAACCATCGACCAGTACGGGAATGCGTTCCTGTCCACTGCGAACCAAGTCCAGCACTTCACCACTCACTTCGCCGAATCCGTGTCCAAGCTCGGCTGGATTCACATTCTTGAGAATGGAAAAGTGGTTTAGAAGGTCGTCGCCTTCGAACACCCACGACGAGCGGAGAATGGTCGCGGGGAGGCCGTATTGGACCTGATATTGCCTGGTCATGGTCTCTTCCATGACTTTGGAGAAGGCGTAGTATCCGGGATAGGCGGCAAGCGGAGTCTCTTCATTGATGGGCCGGGGATGGGGGGAGAACCAGATTCCCTGAGCGGCGTCTCCGCTCATCAGGATGAACTGGCGGACACCATCGGCGAAGCGACAGGCTTCCAGAATATTGAACGTGCCGCGGAGACTGACGTCGAAAAACGTGTCTGCGTCCTCCTTCGTCGTCGCCAATTGAATGACGATCTCCGAACCTCGTACCACCTCTGCACAGTCGACCGCTTCGACCACGCTGCCTTCGATGCACGCAACA
Source organism: Planctomycetaceae bacterium (assembly GCA_029259815.1). GTDB lineage: Bacteria > Planctomycetota > Planctomycetia > Planctomycetales > Planctomycetaceae > JAHBXU01. The sequence continues at coordinate 11,994 of JAJDEJ010000178.1, forward strand.
TGGACTCCGGGGACCGGGCTCTTGTGGACGAGTGCACGGATCTGATACCCGCGGGTACCGAGTAACTCCACTACGCGTCGACCGATCTTTCCCGAGCCGCCGAAGAGAGCGATGGTTGTCATAGTCCAACTCGTCTGGTTGTTGAAGTCACCGCACTCGGCTCACTCTTCGGGCTCTCCGTCGTCGGCTTCAGCCGACTTGTAGAGCCATTTGATCGGCACGCGAGTGACTTGGAGTGAGTTCAGCCGAGGGTACTCACAGTGAGCCAAGAGAACATGGTCGTCCACAAATTCGATCGCGGTGTAGCAGTACCACCCTTGCGGATCGGTTCCGAGATTCTGAATGTGCTCCCAAGTCGTTCCCTCATCTTTGGAAATCGCTGCGGTGAAAGGTCGCCGACCGACTGGCTGAACGGACGCAAGCGGATCGTTGCCATTATTCCACACCAGTAGCAAATCCCCAGTTGAGGGAATCCTCTCAATCGAAGCGGGTGAGGTCGTGGGTTGAGAGATCTTCGATCGTTGCAGTGAGGACCACGTGTCGCCTCTATCATCAGAACGAGAGACCAGCTGACAATCGCGACTGCGACAGAACATCAGGAGTCCGTCATCCTTCAGTTCCACCACACCGGGTTCCTGGGCCAACAATTCTGTTTCCAGGATACTCTTGCTGGGCCACCAGGTCTTGCCCTGGTCATCCGACAAGTAGCAAATCATCTGCGCTGAATTTTGCCACTTTGGCCAGTCCGGCAAGTAATGGATGGCCAACGGCACGACCAGACGACCGGTCTTCAATTGAATCACTCGATCATTGTTCAACACGCGATAGCCCGGTTCCTCCTTCGGTACCACGTACGTCGGCTCAGACCACGTCGCACCCTCGTCCGCACTGGTCCGCATTAAGATGTAGTCCAGATACGGATACCTCGACTCGGGCGGACTTTCGTATTTCTGTACGTAAAACAGCGCGATCCGGTCATCCTGCAATCTCAAGAGCGAGACGGACATGAGGTTCGCCTCGCCCGGTTTTCGAGCGATGACTTGAACGTCTTCGTTCCCCCAAGTTCTTCCGCCGTCGGAAGAGTATCGCCCCGCGAGTTCGGCCGGAGCATGGTCGCCTGTGCCGATGAACTTTGAATACACCAGCAGAAGTCGTCCGTCCTTGAGCTGGATAAAGTCGCCTTCGCTATTCCGCCCGTTCTCTGGCCGAGGGGCAATGAGCAGTGGTTTCTCGATCCCTGGAGCGACGCCCTCGGGGGGGCGTTCTGCAGCGTCAGTAGCGGCTGCCTCGAAACAAAGGGCAATTGCCAAGGCAGAGATTGTAGAACGGAAGCTAACTTGCATGGTGATTCCCTGATCATGTCTTCTGATTCGCAGACTCGTCCGAAGTGACTCAGTCTGTCGCCATCAGACTCTGCCGTCTACATCCAGCATCGGAAGTTGCTGACCGCTTGGAATCCACGTCGAGTCTTGCGTCCGACTGAACGAACGGAATGACGTGCTCGTCTCATCGTTTCTCTGCCCAAAGTGTGCTATGTCGCGCTGCCAAAATTAGGAACTTTCAGCAACTCGCCACTCTTCAGAGCCGACTGATGCGCGACGATCCCGGGAGCAGTGTAGGCAACAGCTTCATAAACATCGACGGTTGGCTTACGCTGGTTGAGCACCGCATCGATGAACTCGTGCGTGATGAAGGTATGGGAACCTTCGTGACCGCTGTTGTGTCGCAGGGGCTTAGGAAGCAGGTCCGTCTTCCACCACTCGGGTTGTTCGTAAGCGGACACCTGAGGTGCGGAGCGGGCGAAGCCGCCGCTGTCGAGTTCCGTTTGCTGACCGCTGCGAATGATCGTTGGCGGCGTGCCGTAGGGGGTGGAACACTGGAAACTCATCTTGTCTCCGTACCACTCGGCCCGCTCGCAGCCCCGATGGGCACCGGCCCACCACACCTCGACTCGAAACGAATGACCACGATTGGTCTTGAACTGTGCGGTTTCATTCCAGAATGGGTTGTTGTAGGGGTTGCCCTCAAGGGCGCCTGAACCGTCCCCCCAACCGTGGCAGGTGACTTCGCTCAGCCGCTCACCGGTCACACTGATCAGGTGGGCCGTGCAATGCGTGGGATAGTGCATAGGCGGCAAGCCATGTCGCCAAGTCGGTTTCCCGTTCTCGAACCAAAGCGATTCGAGTCCTGCGTGGCGATACATGGAATAGCAGTCATAGAGCGTGCCGAACTCACCCGCCGCATGAAACTTCCTCGCCGAGATCGTGTGCTGTTGCCAGTAGCTTGTCTCAGCCATCATGAAAGTCATGCCAGTTCTCTTAACCGCGTCGATCAACTGTTGGCATTCCTCCAGATTCATCGCAGCAGGCACCGCGCAGATCACGTGTTTGCCGGCATTCATGGCCTCGATGCTGTGTCGCACGTGGTTTGGTGCTTCAGTAAAGATGCCCACGGCATCAGTGTCACTGGCCTGCTTGAGCATGATCTCCATCGAGTCGTACGACTGATCGCAGTGGTAGACCTGACGAAGACGTTCCCGTCGCTCCGGTCGCAAATCGGTCACACCCGTCACGGTGCAATTGGGGTGCTCGTGCCACTGAAAAGATGCACCGAAGCGGCCTCCCACAATTCCGATGCGAACTTTGCGATCCGACTGAGATCCATCGGCAGCCCACAGTTTGGGGAGCAAGACGCCACTCGCCGTAACAGCGGCCACTCCAGCGCCGTCCTGAAGGAATTGACGTCGGGAGACGTGGAGAGGGTTATGGTCCGTTGATTGTCGTCTCATGAACTGGACTCCTTCGGATTCGAGTCTTGCTGTGCCATCTCAAAGGATGGCGCAGCCTATTTGTCGCTGTTGCCAAACACAAGTACGTTCGCAGCAATTTGATTGCCCGCCTCTTCCAACCGATGCTCTAACGATCGAGTCGTTCTCAGGACATAACTTGCTGTCACTCAGGCTCGACCAGAATTGTGCTGTTGCAGGCGAATAACGGGCAAGATGATGTCGTGAGACAGATTGCGTACGTAAGCTCCAAACCGGATTGAGCCATCATCACGCGTGTGATGCAGCCTTGAGGTGAGCTACGCAGCCTTTCGCTTGAAGGACCTCACCAGCCCGCCAAGGTGCGACTTCTGCTTAGATTTTCCCCGGAGACAGCGTCTCCACTTCGTCCGGCATCTCACGGATTGGTGAGAAATTGTCACGCTCCGAATGTGCTCGATGCTCGTTGATGTACGCTGTGAACTCGACGAGCAGGTGATCGAGATGGCGCTTGCCCAAACGGTTCTCCATGCCACTTTAAGAACTCACTCCAAGAATCGAATATTCGCTCGGGAGCTGGCTGGATGCCTTCCTCCTGGAGAACGTGGCACACTTTCTGCCGACTGATCTTCTTGATTCCCAGCTTGCGAAGCTCGCCGACGATCCGGGTGTAGCCGAAGTCCGTGGCTCGGGCAATTTGAATGACGTGTTCACGGACCTCTTTGGGCTTCCGTTGGCCCACCTTCGGATTCCGTGCTTGCGACCCACCTTCTGCATCACGAATCCAGCGATTGTCTTCGCTGAATCGAACGCAGGGGAGTCACGGATCATCACTCCGTTCAGCATTGACCTCGAATCAAGGTCGGGGATGGCAGGCCAAACATCCCGAACGCGGCAATGCCGATCAAGAAACGTCACTCCCAATGCATTCGACCGTGTTGTTGGTTGATCAGACGTGACTACCAGAGTTCTGTTCGGAGCAATGCGAGGATTTCGCTTCGCTCAAGGTCGAAGAGTCTTGGGACAGCCTTTGCCTTATCATCGCCAACGCGGCCTAGGAGTTCGACGATCTGTGAAACCGGGTAGACGATCGAAATCTCGCTCATTGACACCGCAATCAAGGGTATCGTCTTGCCGTAGTCGCCACGCGTAGAAATCTCTTCGATCTTTTGGTCATCATCTGCGGCCACAATCTCCAGCAGGAATTCCCGAAAGTCTTCAACAGCGGGGCGGCTACGGCTCTGCTTGGCGTTCATGTCTGTTAATTGAGCATTGAGAATCACCAGTGTTTCGGAAAAATCCTTGTTGAGCTTGGCGTTGTAGTGACCAAAGCAGGCGTATCCGCTACTGAGCAGCAATGCGATCGGTGCATACTCCACAGACTCTCCGGATGATCCAATGATTTTCTTCAGGTCGTCGGCGTTCATGGGTTTGTCAATTCAGCAAAGGCGAGGATGAACCATGTCAGGAATAGACTTGCATCGTGACCCGATGTAGTGATTTCGACAAGTGAGCGCCTGTATCAACCGGGCACAGAACGAAACGGCTCGCATCAAGGCGTTGGCTGAGCGGCGGGTGGGGACGTTGCTCAGGGAGATGAAGTTGAACAAGAGGTGTGTGCTGCCCCAACGCGGTCACACGATGGTACCACGTTGGAAGAGTTGAGCTTGTCCAAGAATCAGAGCAGTCGCTATCAAACCGTCGCGAAGCTGGACGACGCGACATTCGAGCAACTCGACCGGGACTGCGAGGAGCACGAAGCCGAGTTCACTCAGGCGCTGCCGCTGAAAAAAGCGAAGGGTGTCGCATTAGAGCTAGCGGGTATCTGCCGGTGATGGAACCGTTTATGTTTGTCAGTTGCGAATATTCCGACACGTACGCACGCGCGCGAATCGTGCACTCTAAAAAAGGGCGTCATCGCTTACGGAGTTTCGGCCTATCGACTTTGGGATGGCGTACGTACGCGCGAGACGGGGAATTCGCCCGTGAGATGGCAGACTCTGTTTGGAACGAGGCTCAGTAGAAACAGAGCGAAATCTGCCCGGCGTCAGTTCTTGAACTCATTGTGGATCTGTCGTTCCTGCTTCCGCATCGCGTCCTGGTGTTCGCACCAGTCGAGCAACAGCCACCACATGACGAACAAGAATACAATCGCACACGAAGCGTGGATGCAAAGAGACATGATCTGAACAACGATCTCACGCATTGCTGAGTCACCTTTCCATGCCGCCCTTTGTGCAGTTAACGGAAACCGAGTGTCGATATGACTTGCTCGATTCTTGGTGCCTTCTGACCTGACCCAGAGCGTCATCGTAACACACTGAGCCGCCGTCGACTCGCGAGAAACGTGCGGATCGCGACCGAGGTCGGCGTGTCGGGGAAGACCGCAAAGCTCATCACGCGACGAGAATACTGGTCGAGCACGATGGCCACCCACCAGCAGAATGGCCAGGACTGTGGCATCGTCAACGGCAGCCAGGGAGTTCAGAATCCCGAGCCGGTCGGCACGACTGTGAGGTCCACATGCCAGACATGATTGGGGCGATCGGCGGTGATGTGCACAACACCTCATCGCTCGACTTCGTGGCAGCTCGTGGTCGTGGTGGTCCTTCCTTCAGGATGCGACCGACGGTTGTCGCGCCGAGATGCAACCCGGCTCGAGCAAGAACCTGAGCCATCTTCACCTTGCCCACGGTGGGGCAGAGCACCTTCAATCGCTGGACGGCGTAGCGGACAAAGTCCGGGAACCGGTTGACGGGCTCGCGGAGCTGAATGAGTGCTTGCGCCCCCTGCTCGCCCAGTCGCTTGCACGAGTGGATCTTCACTGCTAGGAATTGGGGTTCACTGTCGGTAGGGAATTGGGGATCCTTCTTGCAACTCAAGGAGGAGTCTGATGCCGAAAGTGTACATTGTCGAACTGAGTGACCAAGAGCGAGTGGAATGCCGCGA
>JAJDEJ010000179.1 GCA_029259815.1 Planctomycetaceae bacterium
GCCAACGCCCAGCCCCCGAAAGTCAACCAGCATGCCCCATCATAATCCGAATCAAACCCCGGCCTCCCACGGCCACCGTTCGCCAACGCACGCCATAAACACACATTAACCACAACCCAGGAACGCTTGTTCAAGGTCTAGAGCGCATCTCTGATAACTGTAGCGACTCTTGAACGTTTCAAGCCAAAGTTCATCGACTGAGCGACGCTACACTTCAAATAGACGGAGTCTAGCGACGACAGATGTCTCTTCCCTTGCCCACCGGTGTCTGGATTCCCGCCTTCGCGGGAATGACGGAAGTGAGTCGGAGACTCGAGCAATGCGAAAGTTGTTCTTCAGGTGTCATGCAGGAGGGCCTCTCGGCAGGCAGAGGTGATCCCTCGACCAAGCTCCTGCACAGAAACCATGAAAATGGTGTAAGAAGGTTTGTTTTGATTCCAGGGAGGCACCGGAAGTCTGCCACCACCGTGACACCGTCAGATGATCCCCTCTCCAAAGGGATCGCTGTCAGACGCATCATGACGATACGTCTTTCCCACGACCTCGTGGTGCCCGCTGCGTTGTGCAGCGGTCGCCGTGTGTGGGCCACGCAGCGGTTCTTGTGTGTGTGAATCGATCTGCGCAGCGGGAGCCTCCTCGGGCGATGCTTCGACCGGTGTGGCCATCGGCAGCGTGGGGGGAGTCAATTCCGTGGTCCAATCGTCGTCAGACATCGCGAAATTATCCTCGCCATAGTCATCATAGCGGCACAGGTATCCCTCCTGACGAGACAGGAGGATCTCCTCCTCATATGACTTGAGGACGTCCTCCTGAATCATGTCACGGCAACTCGAGTTGATTGGATGAGCAATATCTGCATAGAGCTTGGCGCGTCCGTCCTGCCCTTTGATGGCGCGGTCGGGACGCAGGCGATGTCCGCACTCGTTGCAGAACGCGGCTCGCAAATTGTTCTTGGTTGAACACTGCGGGCACTTGTCTGTCAGCTTGCGACTGGGCATCGCCACGAACAGCCCCTTGCCCCCCTGAATGATCTTGAGATCCCGAATCACGAATGCGGAGTCGAGCGTGATCGAACAGAACGCCTTCAACCGGTCGTTGGGGTCGGACATCAACTTGATGCGAACTTCACTGATTTCCATGGTCGTCTCCTCCGTGGTGTGTTCTCAAACGGTAAGGGGATGTCTGACACACTCCTCAATTCAAATGGTCTCATTCTCTGGAGTCTAGGTGCGAGTACTCACTGCAAAAACTCGTTGTGATCGATCGGCTCGCAGGCGGCTGGCGAGACCGCGGGCCTCTCTCGACGTTTGACACAAAGCAAAACACGATGTTCCGCTGCCGCTCATCCCCACTGGACCGCTCGCGATGCGTCGCAAATTGAAGAGGGTCTGGTCGACGTTCTTATTTAGTTCTTGTGCTGGTCGCTCCAGGGCATTGTGAACATCGCGATGACTCAACGACCCACACTGCAATTGGTTGATGAATTCCGCCACGGATTCGGTCGGTCGCGTCTCGTCCGACCATTTCTGAAACACTTCCGATGTCGAAAGTCCACTCGCTGGGCAGACAACGACTGAGTGAAGGCGGCTTCTCAATCGAACTGTTTCAACGACCTCGCCCCGTCCACGACAGACTGCAGCGATTGGTGAATCCAGGAAGAAATTGACGTCGCTGCCCAACTGAGCCGCTAGCCGGTGCAGCGTCTGAGATTCCAGGCCAAGCCCCCACAATTGATTGAGACCGACGAGGGTTGCAGCTGCATCGCTCGACCCACCACCCATTCCCGCTTGCATGGGGATGCGCTTTAGCAAGTCGATGCGCACGCCACGTTCGCAGCCTGTCAGTTGGCGTAGAAGACCAGCGGCACGCACGACAAGGTTGTCTGGGCCGGCAGGGAGGGTCGGGAAGGCATTGTTCTCGACGACAGGCCGAGACTCACAGCGATGGCAATTCAGCCGGGTCTGATTTGACTCGATCTCGTGAAAGACCAGTGAGTCATACAGCCCCACCGAAACCATGACAGTCTCAAGCGAGTGATAGCCGTCCGGCCGCTTGCCGAGCACCTCTAAGAAAAGATTGAGCTTGGCAGGCGTATGAATAACCAGAGACGGCCCTTGGTGAAGGACCACCATCCCTGTCACGTCCTGTGGATTGTACTCGGCTGACGACGCCCCTTCGTGCCCACTGATCCCTCATCCTGAGAGAGCCGCAACGATACGCGACATCACACAACCGATTTGTACCCTGACGTAGCATCAGTCTGCGCGAAGGCAAGGCAGTTTGTCAAGATGAGCGTGCACAACGGGGACACTCCACTTTTTCGGTGATCAGGCCCCCCACGCGAAATTACGCCATTCCGAATAAGTGGAGTGTCCCTCTACGAGTGATCAGTTCATGCTGACTCGTAACGTGAGTACGACCTCTGCTGATTGGCGATATTTGTGTGTAAGGATTTCGTGCCACGGTCGTATTGCTGACAACAGAACGGCAACCCCTGGTTGTTAGAGGCACGCGAGCATGCTTGTGCGTCTCACCCGGATGACGTGTGGCCGCTCTGCCCGCCGACGCGGCGAGGGGCAGAGTCACGTTTGCAAACACCCGACACGTCAACCGGCCTGGCCGTGCAGCCTGACAACACCCCCGCCGTTCGGACCGGCCGGTCCATTTTTTCTGTCACGCGAACGAAGAGGACAACTCAGACACAAGACAACCAGAGACAACGGATTGTCCCCTCCCATGTCGCGAAGCGATTGAAGGGTTCCGGGACGCCTACTGTCCCCACCGGTGCTACCCGCCCTCCCAAAGACGCAGGGTGCGTGGGCGTGGCATGACGGTGCGTTCGGGTCACGTGTTCCACGTTGATTATGATTCGATGTCCTACCCCAGACGAACGCACCGACTCCATCAACGAACACGCACCCTACGGCTCTTCGGGCCGGCTGTATCGGTCGAGACAGACTGATCCACGGGTAGCGACACTCGCGTCCGGCGAGAGCTGGACCTACCCGGCTCGATAGTCACTCTTCACGAAGTTCGCGTGCGACCGTCAGGTAGTAGTTGCGAGCAGTTGCATTTACCATCGCATTGGCGAGCTTTGTCAATGCGTCCGCTTTGATTCGCTTCGCGTCTGCGTTCTCCCTGTCAATCGCTAATAGATAGTCGGCAAGCTGCGCAGCCCACTGATCATCGCCTGCGGCCAACGCCTTGGAAGCGGATGCCAAAAGTGCATCCGTTCCTCCCGCCAGTTTTGCGACTCGCTCCGCTTCTGCTTGCGGTGAAAGTCGAAACAGATTCGTTGGGTTGCCGTCGAACCAGCCAAGGTATCCGTTGAAGACACTACGGACGCCCCACTCAGGATGCCCGTAGAAGGGTTGCAAGTAGTCTTTATTGGCGAGGTTTTCAGGAAGCTGCACGTATTCGACCAATTCGTCTGGCGTCATTCCCATGTTCATTCCCTCGACCGTCTTGTCGTGAATGAACTGAACGGCATCGCGGTAGTCGCTGAGGACTTGCTTAACTTCGTCTGCTCCGAGAATCGGTTTGGTGTGACCACCGACGAGGGCCGCGGCGTCGTTGTCCGCCAATTTGCCGAGGCTCTCAGCCCACAGACGCACGCTGCGATTGGGTGTCCCTCGAATCGCGTACAGATTTGGAAACGAGCGGTAGAAATTATCTCCGGCGAACAGGACTTTGCCAGCTGGATACCAGACGAACAATTGGTCGTTCGTCTCACCGGGTGATGACACAAGTTCGAGTTCAATCCCAGCGACCTTGATCGTTTGCCGGTCGCATTCCAAAAAGTGAGTCGGTTTCGTCTCGCCACTCGATGCGAAAGCGTGACCGCCCCGTTTAGGATAGCGAACCGGCGCGACTCCGTTATTAATCCTTTGCTCCGGCGGCAATTTGAACCCACCCTGCCTTGCAGCTCGAACGGTTTGAAACGTCACGCCTCCAGCGAGCAGTGGCTGGGCTTCGCTGCCGAAGTTCTCGTGTGCCCAAATCTGCGGTCGTTCGTTTCGTAAAAATGCTGCCGCTCCGCCGGTGTGATCGCCGTGGGAGTGCGTGAAGATGATCGCTTTGATCGGCTTGTCACTGAGCTTGCGAAACTCTGTCACGATGCGATCGGCGTCATCGACCGTCACCCCGGTGTCAACAATCACGACACCATCGTCGCCAACAATCATCGAGACATTGGAGACGCTGAACCCGACCGCCGTGTAGACGTTGTCAGCAACCTGGATGACTTGTTCCTCAAATTGCTTTGATTGCTCAGTCAGCTTTTGAGTTGCGGCGTTGTCTTGTGCGATGAGCGGTGTCGCCAGAAGTAGAATTGGCAATAAAAAGCAAAACCGCATCATGATCAGTTCTCCGTGAATTCTCGGCTGGGTTCGAGACAAGTATTGCTAAGCGGGATAACTTTGAATTCGTCATCGATAACCCAGGATAATCCCGTAATCAGCAAGGTAACTCCGTGCCAGCGTGTGGTCAATCTGTTGGATCGTGATGAACTGGGTTCACACGATCTCACGCGTTCAGCCCGGCTGGTGTATTGACAACAAGAGTGCCCGGATCGGCGATCGCAGGGCCATTCGCTTCGCTGCTGACCCTGCCACCCTTGCACACGCGATGGTGGCTCCCCTTCGTTGCCTTCGTTTCCTCCTGTCCATTGAATTTGTGACAGAAGGAAACGAAGGTAACGAAGTTCGGATTGTTGCCGTCTTCTGAGGGATACCATCATGAGAAACTGTCTGCTGACTCTTGTTCTGTCGTTGATCGCTGTCACGTCGCTGGCTGGGGAGCCGGTTGAGATTGGGTCGCGGTTGGAGCCGTTCTTTGATGAGTTTCTGATCGCGGAGATGTCGGGGGACGTCGCGCTCAAGGTGCATCAGCCGGTGCCGCAGGAGGTGGTGCTGGTGACGGACAAGCCGTGGGAGGGGAATACGTGTGCATACTACTCCATCTTTCAGGATGGTGATCTGTACCGCATGTACTATCGCGGCTCGCACTTCGATGAGAAGACTCGCAAGGCGACGCATCCGGAGGTGACGTGTTATGCGGAGAGCAAGGACGGCATCAATTGGACAAAGCCCGAACTCGGCATCATCGAGTACGAAGGGTCAAAGGCCAACAACATCATCCTCGAAGGGATCGGCGTGCATTGCTTTGTCGCCTTCCGTGACGACAACCCGGATTGCCTCCCCGCAGCGAAGTACAAGGGCATCTCGCGTGGACGCCCTGAAGGCAAGAGGGGGTTGTACGTCTTCCAGTCACCGGATGGCATTCATTGGAAGTTGATGGCCGACGAACCAGTCATTACCGATGGTGCGTTCGACTCACAGAACCTCGCCTTCTGGGACGCTCACACCGGGCAGTATGTCGATTACCACCGCTACTTCGCCGACGGCGTGCGAGCCATCTACACGTGCACCTCAGACGACTTCATGCATTGGACCAAGCCAGTCCCACTGAAGTATCCGGGGGCCCCCAACCAGCACCTCTACACGAACGCCATCCGTCCGTATCCGCGTGCCCCTCACATTCGCATCGGTTTTCCGACACGGTATCTCCCCCAAGATCAGCAGGTCGAGCCGGTCTTTATGTCGAGTCGTGATGGAGTCACGTTTCATCGCTTCAACGAGGCCGTCATTCCCCAATCGGCTCCTGAAGACCGTGACGGCAATCGCAGCAATTACATGACTTACGGCCTTCTCTCACTCCCCGACAACGACCGTGAGTACTCGGTCTATGCGACTGAAGCCTACTACACCGGACCAGACAGCCGTGTGCGGCGGTTCACGTATCGCGTCGACGGGTTTGCCTCGGCTCACTCCGGTAAAGACGGCGGGCAACTGACGACGAAGCCACTGACATTCGTAGGGAGCCAATTCATCATCAACTATGCAGCAGGCGAAGGTGGCAGTGTGCAAGTCGCACTCCTCCAGGAGGACGGCACACCCTACTCGGGCTTTGACCTTGCCGCCTCTCCGTCGCTGACGGGTGATGCGATCGCTCAAGTTGTGACATGGAAGGACAAAAAGAATCTCAGCGAGTTGAAGGGTAAGTCGGTGAAGGTCCGCTTTCACCTGAAGAACGCCGATCTCTACTCACTCCGCTTTCGGGATTGAAAGTAGCCGTCTCGCTCCGCGATACGAGCGGAGGTCGTTTGCACGTTGAAATTCAGAATCAACGTCGTGTCACCGTTCCGCTCATCACGCGGAGCGTGATGGCTACTATCGTTTTCGGCCTACAACTTCGGGAGTCCCAACCGTTCCTTGTCGAACGGTCTCACAGAGCCAGCACGGACGGCTGTCATCCGCTGACGGGAGAGGACGGCTCGTGTTTCGGCGTCGCTGATGGTCGTCTCAAACATCAGCACGCCGAAGGGCACGTCGTCGGTCATCCACAGGTCGCGACGCACGATCACAGCATCACGTCCCTCAGGCTCGAACAGGACACGGCTGGCCGCGTGGCGACATTGGAACTTCTCCTCGCGCAGGGGGGAATCGACATAACGAATTCGTCCTGAGACATAGGCGCGCGGCTCCGGTAGGCCGCGGAGGAACTGAATGATCTCCTCACGGTCGACTGATTCGGCCATTTCGGACAAAATTAGAACATCTTCCACTTCCTCTCCGCTCTCCAGAGCTTGCACATTAATGGGCAATTGCCAACGGTCGTCATCTGTCTCCGGTCCACGCGTTACAGTGATGATTTGGGCATCACGTCCATCAACCGGCTTCCCGCCACCGTCCTCCAATCGTAAGCGAGTCACACGACCGGCGGGGTCGAAGCCTTCAAACTCGATCCATTGGTCGGGCAGTGCATCGATATCGTCTGTTGATGGGACTTGCCTGATCCACGCATGAAACGGCGGGATCTCCGCGACTGGCGGGTTCGAGTAGTCAATCCAGCCGACGCGGGTCATCCATTGAAATAGCCAAGGCTGTTGCCAGGGGCTGTTGAAGGGGTGCCAGGCGGAGAACACAGAGGCTCCAAACAGCGCCAGACAAACGAGAGCCCCTGTTCGTCGCGGCTGCCAACTGTCGAGGGCGGGGATCATCGCCAGCAGCCAGAACGGTGTCAGCCACAGCATCCAGCGCAGAGCCACACTCACGCCGCCGTAGTTGTAGTTCTCAGTCTTGGTGAGAAAGAATCCGAACACGATCAATGTCAGTCCCAAGCCCCACAGATGAATGACTCGCAGCAGGGGAGTCTTTCGTAAGCAACTTCGCACCCAGCCGCCCAGCGTGAGCAGATACAGAGGTGTCAGTGAGAGGATGCCGTGATGCCCTACCGTGCAGTGCAGGAAGTAGATCCAGGGGCTGTCCTTCGCCTGATCGATCCCGCGCGGTGTCCACCAGTAACTGGGCACACCATCTTCAACGAACAGGTACTTCTCCGTTCCGTAGTACAGATAGAACGGTTTCCAGCCGCCTGTCGCCAGATAGTTGGTCGCAAAGAACCCGACGAGTGGAACCAAAGCTGCCGGCAAGAACCATGTCAAAGTTTTCCGCAAATCAGCTCGTGCAAGTACGACGAACATCGAAGCCCCGAATGCCGCCGCCGGAAGCTCGAAGCAGCAGGTGAAGGCCGCAAAGAAGCCTGCACCCGCGAAGTACTTGGGGTAATGGTGTTCCTCGATCAGAATCTGCACAGCGGCATACAGTGCGAACATACAACACACCGCTCCGGGCATGTGGTTGTTCAGCACGATGACAAACGGCTGCAGCAGCGTCGCAGTCGCGGCAGACAACACCAGCAAGTAACGCGTGAAATCGGTCATTGCAAAGCGGTCAATCAGTCGCGCGAAGATCCACAGCGCAATCGTCATCGGGATGACATTGATCAACGTCAGTAAGATTCGCGTCGTGGTCAGCAGATGTTGATCGACGAGCGACCAACCGAGCGTGTTTTTGAGTCCCCAATACAAACCTGCGACCATCGTCGGAAACAAGGGCGGCTTGGTCGAGTAAAAATGGTCGTCGTGTTTGACCAGGTCGATCGTGTCCCAGCCCGGACGCTGGCGGATTTCGTCGATCTGATACGTGCCCCGCTCGACGAGAGACCACACAGTGCACCACCGCGAGCGATCGTTGGCGCTGTTGAGAGGCTCCGCCTGCATCAGCCGGGCAAAGTTGAGAGTCGTCGCCAGGACGATGATCATCGCATAATGCCACTTGCGTCGCACCTTGCGATTGATCACTCCCGCCCACGACTTGCCCGGCCATTCGGACCGCGCATGCGACGGAGATCGACTGTCGGCCAGATTCATCTACAGCAGATCGCGGAGGTGGAAATGGTGTTTGCCGAGCTTGCCACCATAGTTTCCGGCGGTGACACGGAGCAGCCCCTCTGTCTCGCATGCGGCGTGCAACCCGGCCCGCATTCCGGCCTGCACCGCCTCAAACGAGACCCCGTCGATGACGAGTTCGTACACACATTGACAGTTTTCAGGCAAAGAGGTCTCTGTGAGTGCCCGCACGCCGGGACAGTAGGCCTCGTTGGTGCTCGCGGGCAGTTTGCCATATTTCGACCCCACCTTACTGCCTGCTCGAACAATGCCTCCGGGAAATGGCAGAATACATCCGTCAGCCTCTGCAATCGCAGCGACCGCTGCTTCGGCAGCTGCGAGCGTCTGCTCGACATTAACTCCGCAGAGCAACAGGTTGCCGCCCCCCACGCTCTTGGCGACTCCGAAACGATCCTCACAAACGAATTCCCCGTCCATGACGGGCACACGCCAGAAGCGACGGTCCCCCAGTTTTTTGGATGACTGCAACCCATCACCAAAGAAACGTAGTCCACCGCCGACGGAGATGCGTGACGACTGCAACTCAGATTCCAATCCATCGTAACACGCGGTCGTCGGACAGGTGAGCACATTTTGCCCGACCCGCGACTGCACAGCCTTCTCCAGCTTTTTGGCATCGAAGGCAAAGGCAAGAACGTGCACCCCGGGCCGTCCATCGGGCGTCTCATCAGCCGACACGGCGCGTTCAATCGAAGCCTCAGCATCACAGCCGATCACGCTCGACGCATTCCCACAAAACTCGCGTGCCGCAATGTCCGCCCACGCTTGTGACGCGGCAGTGATCACGAGGCGCACACCCGCCATCGGGAACGCCTCTGCAAAAGTGTCCACAACTTCAACATCGCGCAGCTTCAACATGTCAGAATCATTCGGTCGTGGCGAATCAATGGCTGAGCAACAAATCATGCATGTCTTGAGAACGCACTGTACCACTCAGCCCGTGATGTGAGCCAGTGCATCGAGCGTCCGCAGCAGTGAAGCTCAGGGACGACGTCGCTCAAAGTAGCGGCTGAGCACCCGCAAACGATGCACTTGATAGGCGACAATCAATCCAGTTCCGACCAGTGATGCCATAAAGATCACCGGATAATGCCAATGTGTGTCATATCCGCTTCTGAGCCACGCAAGAAACGCATAGGAAACCGTGGTGACGACTGTCATGAATGAGACAAGCCTGATCCGCGACCAGAGTCCCGCGCCCACGATCAACACCGGATATCCCACCAGGACCGGACCAAGCGGCTCATTGGCGTCGGCGAGGCAGAGGACGGCTGTGTAACAGACCGCATCGGCAGCCGACCACAGGAATCTCGCGAACATCTCCCACTCGTCCTTCCACTGCAGACGCATGCAGACGAAGGAGATCAGAATCCACAGTCCCATCACGCCCATGACTTCGAGATGCTGACTCAAGTCGCGATGTCCGCCCAGTTGGTAGTACAACTGAATAATCGTCGAGGCGACTGTCAGCACGCCCAGTCGAGACGCCATCGCAGGCTCCCGACGTGCCCAGCGGACAGCACGATCCCAGACAGAACGCGGCGGTAACTCGACTGGTTCCCCCTTGAGGTAATGGTCCAACTCGGTTGCGAGCGCCTCGGCTGAGGCAAAGCGGTCTTCGGGATTCTTTTCGAGACAGTGTTGACAGATCGCCTCCAGAACATGCGGGACATGGGGATTGAGGCGCCGCATTGGATCGGGCGTTGCTTCAATGACTTGCAGGAGTGTGTCCAGCGGGTTGTCCTCGGCGAACGGCGGCTGCCCGGTCAGCATCTCATACAAAATGGTGCCCAAGCTATAGACGTCACTTTGAGGCGAGACCTGTGACGAATGACCGGAGGCTTGTTCGGGTGCCATGTAAGCGGGCGTGCCGATGATCGTGCCCGAGGCCGTCTCTCGACTATCCCCCTCAAACACTTTCGCCAGCCCGAAGTCGGTCACATGAGGCACACCCTCGGCGTCGAGCATGATGTTGGAGGGTTTGAGATCACGATGCACGATCTTTTGCCGATGCAGGTACTCGACAGCTCGAGCGACAGTGAGCAGTAACTCGGCCGCCTCGCGAGGCTCGAAAGGACCGTCCTGCAGACGATCGGCCAGACTCCCACCTTCGACGAAGTCCATCGTCAGGTAGTGTTGTCCGTGGCAATCACCTACGTCGTGCACGCAGACGATGTTGGGATGTCTGAGACCGGCCGCTGCCCGTGCCTCTGAGTAAAAGCGACGGACTTCCTCCGCTGAGGCAAACTGACTGCGACCGACGAGTTTTAACGCAATCGTCGCGTTGAGTTGTTTCTGTCGAGCAAGGTAGACGATGCCCATCCCGCCCCGGCCCACCTCCTTGATCAACTCGTATCGTCCAAAGTCGCACGGCCATTCGACGGAGTGGAAGTCGGACGAAGCAAACTCGCCCGACGCGCCGGGAGTGATCCCCGGGACGAAGGTCTCCTCATCGAACATCCACTGTTCCTGGGAGCCACTTGTCCCGACCGGGGGCGAAACCAGATCGTCGAGAGAGTCCAAACAGTCCAACATCTCTGCGAGGTTGGGGAACGCCTCGATCAACTCGTCGGGCGGATCGGGAACCTCGCCATTGGTGCTGCGGAGAGCATTGACGTAGCCATCCAACAACTGGAAGAGCTGCTCTTCGCGATCGGACGCAGTCGCGTTTGGCGACATGATCACCCCTCCGCACTCTGACCGGGACCGGTCAATGATTGTTGCAGCTTTTGGATGGCTCGCATCCATAACATCTGCACGGCCGGACGGGTTCGATTCATGCGTGTCGCAATTTCATCAAAGGGCAGACGCTGCAAGTTACGGAGGATGATGACTTCGCGGTGGTCCTCGGACAGATGGGACACGGCATCTGCCAATTCGATTTGCTGCTCGTGCTGAGCGATGATCTGACTGGGCGTTTGTTCGTGACCGGGTGGGTCATGGAAGAATGACCCCGACTGATCTCCGGCAGTTCCCTGAAGTCGGACTTCTTTCTGAATGCGGCGTTTGTCAGTCCCCTTGTACTGCCGGATGAAGTCGTGGGTGTTGTGATGCAGAATCTTGCGGAGCCAGGCGAGCCACTCGGCCTCGCTCTCGCCCCGGAAATCAGAGAACCCACGATGTGCTTCCAGCAGCGTCTGTTGCACGAGATCGGAAGCGTCGACCTTTGTCTGCATCCAACTTTCGACCTGAGTGCGGGCAATGAGTGCCACATAGTTGCGACACTTGGCAAACAACTCATCCCGAGCCGAATCATCTCCCGCGCGGGCACGTGCGAGAAGCGTCAGTACGATCGATTCGTCGTTTTGTGACATCTCAGTATTGTGCCATAAACGGACGGGACTCGAAATGCCCAAACCGCCAAGCCGACGGCTCGGGACGTGGGATTGATGACTGTCGCATCTGTGACTCATGGGAAGGTGAGGCTCCTGCCGAACCGCGTCGTGACGAACTGCGGCCATCAACCGCGCAACGTCGCTTGCGGGAGAAAACTCCTGCAGGATCATTTCCCGTTGTCAGCAACGAACTCCCACGGCGCGGCTCAGCAGGAGCTTCGCCCTCCCCTGAAAACTGACAGTTGTTGATCCCACGTCCCCTGCCGTCGGCTTGGGAAGGACGTCACGAGCAGCTAACCCGCCGCGTTGTCTCGTATGCGGCGACGGAGTGTCTCGTACCAGCCTGTCCGTTCCAGCAAGTTCCGTGCACGACGACTGACTGACTTCCGAAGTTGCATCGAAGCGATTTGCCATGACGAGCACATGCCCGGCGGGAACATCCATAGCGTCGCGGAACGAGTTTGCTCATTGGCGAAGAATTGTTTGTAGCCGCCGTCGCCCAGTCCGAAGTCGAACAAATCGGGCCGATCATGAGACATCAAATCGTCAAGAACTTCCTGCAGCAACACCTTCCCGGGAGCCAGTTTGACGAGGTTTCGGTCGAATCCGACTTCATCATAGTGAAAGATATCGTTCCATTGATGTCCCATGACGAAGGCGACCGGCTCCCCCTCGCGGTAGAGCGTGTACGATCGGAGCGCACCCATGGTCGCCAGAAACGTCAGGAAACGGCGTTCTTCCTCGTTGTTGCGAATCCGCTGTCCGAATTGCTGCGTCTGCCAACTCCGTTGCGAAATGAATTGGGCATCTGCTAACCACTCATCAACATCCCCCGCATCGGTCACGCGTCGAAGTTCGTAGTCACCGAATCGTTCACGCTCCTTGCGAAGTCCGTTCCTCCGTTTGGAATTGAAGGTCTTCCAATACTCATCCGCGGACATCGGGAGTCGAATGCGATGATGGGCCGCAAAATCGGTTGAGGGCACGAGCCGAAAACCTGCGGAGGTCAAGTCGCAAAGTTCTTGCCAGAGAATCGAGTCCTCTTCGATTTCTTCAAACTCGACGACCGGAATCGACCGCGAATGGATTTGCTCTGTGAGTGTCTGCACGATCTGGTGAACGACCGACTTCTCCTCAGCACCGAGAAGTCCGAAGCCGGCGAGTCTCACACCTTCGCATGAGGATCGTGCACCGGGCAGAACCGCCCGTCCCAGTCGGCATCGCTTGGGAATCATGATGGCCATGCCGAGCGGCTCGTCGCCTCGCAGACAGGTCACGATCCAGCCGGGATCGCCAATGTTCGGGAGCACAGCTTGTGCATAGTCCGGGTGATGAGACACTCGTGAGTTTCGAGAACGCTCAAACAGTCTTAACCACGTATCTCGGGGAGGAAATCGCGTGTGGTCAAACTCCTCGACGATGCAACGCACGCCGCCTTCAGGGACGGACTGTACGGGCTGTGCGGAAGAATCCGTTGGGAGGACTGACATGGAACCGCAGGTGCAGGCAGTTGAGGGGACGAAGAACACGACACCTGAAAGATAGGTCATCCCCCACCGTCCGCAAGCTGGCGTTCGATGATCACGGCCACTGAGTCTTGAGCCTCAGGCGGGCATCGCCAGTCGTGTCGCTTCGGTTTCGGCGTCCGCGCCCTCAGGATCGTAGCCATGCCGCTCGAACATCGCGTGGACACGGCGGTACAGCTCACGCTTCAAGTGAGGTTCAAGTGAGCTGAACGAGTTCTTTTTGTAACCCTCAAGCCGCTTCACTTCCGGAATCAGCGACTTCTTCAGGGCATCGAATCCAGGGAGTGACAAGCCTTGATAAGCCTGTTCCAACTCGGTCAGCGGATCGGATTCCAGATCTTCGAAACGAATCTCGTGCAGGTTTCCCTCAGGAATCAGAAGACGGTCCCGTTCGTAGCAGGAAATTGCGAGTTCGAAATCTTCCATGATCTCTGACTCCCACGGCGTGTCATCCAGGAGTCCCAGCGTGTTCTCCTCGAACAGTGCTCTGCGCAAGTGCATCGACGAGCGGAACACGTCGTACGGATGACGGTGGATGTACAAAAACTTCGCGTTCGGAAACATGTCGAGCATCAACGGGACCCGAAATGTGTGCGACGGCGACTTAAGCACGATCGGTTTTTGCTCGCGATATGTCACTTTGCGCAGGAAGTGCAGAAACGTGTCCTTCCATTCCTGGAGTACCTGTGGACTGACGTTCCTCAATTCGAAGAGATCCCGGTAAAGGTCCTTCTCCGGGAACGTGATCATCAGGTAGGGCGAGATCAAACTGAGTGCACACAGTCCGATTTCATCCTCCTGCGGGAGTTGCCAGCCGGTTTCGATGTTATCCATCGGACGCGACTTGGGCAGCATCCATCCCGTGAATTTGCTGACGACATCTTCGGTCAGCAGAAAATGGTGCGGGAACGCGACATGATACATGTTGGGGAATGTGAACTGCCTATCGAGTGAGACCAGATTATGCAGCAGCGTGGTTCCGCTCCGCCAGTGTCCAATGATGAACAAGGGCGAGGGATCGATTTCGGTCTCCTGGACCTTGCGACTGTAGGCCAGCTTCTCCACAGCCCCCATCACGGAGTTGTACACAGAGAACGGGGGCAGCAAGGCCCAGCGGTGCCAGCGGCTCCAATGAACCGGAGGACGCATCGACAGCAGCTTGAGAACCCCGGGGACATCCATACAGTGCCACATGGCGAGGGGACCTTGTGACGTTCGTTTAGCCTTTGGCTGTGACATGCGCAGCAATTCCCAGAGAACCTGTCGTATGGATCATCTCTGAGTGAGCATCGACGCCTCCATGGGCAAAGGTTCATGGAAAGCTCGACGCTCAGCCGGTCTCCGTTACGCGATTGTGCAACGTCTACCTATTCGGAGAATCTCCACCTGACAGGGACAACCCACTTTCTGTAACCCACAAGACCCTCCCTGATACGACTCCAGCGTCGGGCCCTATCCGTCGACCGTGACTCTCATGATGTTCAATCGGGGACTCGGCGGCAAGTCAGAAAAATCCGCGCAGCGACTTCAGGGAGAATCCTCCAGTTCTGGATCGCTCAACGAAAAGCGGCTACCAACTTCGGATGAGTTGGTAGCCGCAAACTGGGTTAGTGACGTCAGTTTTGACGCTTCGCCGCACGGAATACTCCATTCGGTGCGATAAGTTTTAGGCTCAATTGCGTCGGCAGTTTGGGCAGTTTCCGGGAGGATTCGCGAATGAGTTGAACGACCCTTGGAAGACAGGCGATCCCGTGTTGGTCACTGGTGACGGATGAATCACCTTTGCCGAGACACGAACCACCGGATTCGTCTTGTGCTCTTGCAGCACACCAGCGAGCTTCGTCGGAGTGAGCGACTCACTCGTCTGATAGACCTGCTTGTCCTGCCGTTCGTCAATGACCACAACTCGCGGCAGTTGAGGGCTCCCGAACAAACCATGAACGACTTTGCCATGTGCAGTTCCCGTGTCGATCACGGCAACCACATAGTCTTCCAAAGCAACTCTCGTGTTCTCGTCCTGCTGGAGTTCCTCGATGGTAATTGGATTGGTCTGAGCGACTTGCTCACTGCTGGGGTTCAAGATGACCAACATGGGTCGCTTGACCGCGTTCGCTGTCCAGTACGCCTTCGTGTAGCTGTCATAGGTTGTTTGGGCATCGGTGGCTCCCAAAGTGGCCATCACGATCAGACTGACACTCAAGTACATAGCAATCCCTTTTGAAATGTGGAGAGGGCTGTCTTCCACGCAAATCCGTTGGCAGCCCACTTGGTAATGCCGATCGGCTGACACCGCCGTATCGGAGACCCATGATTGTTCGTGCCGCCTTCGGTTCAGAATTGATTCAGCAGCTGGGTCGTGATTTGATGCGGCATCATGGAGCAGGAATCTGAACTGTCAACCAATCGAAACGCCCCCATCGGCGTGTCAGCATTTCTGGAGATCCCGTTCTCAAAAATGGCGATTGACGTAAGATGCGTGCGATGAGTGCGCAAATGGCAAGATAATCAAGACTTGAGTGTTCGGAATATGACGGTTCAGGCGATTGCAGGGATTACAGGGCCCTCGATGTATACGTCATTTCCCAATTTTAGGAAACTTGCAGGCTCAAGGTCAAATGCGTCGGCTAATTGGGCGCTGCCGACCCCTCCGATCGGTGACAGGCTGTCCCGTCCCCCCAGGATTTTTGGGCCGACGAACACGTGCGCCCAGTCCACGACGTTTGCGTCCAGGCAGGTCCCCAAGACCTCACTGCCTCCTTCGACGAGGACGTTCGTCATCTGCCGATGCCCCAACTCGTCGAGCATCATGCCCCATCCTGGACGCTGATCCTCAGACTCTGGGCATCGGACGACTTCAACTCCCGCTTTCGTCAACGAATCGATTGCATCCGCATTCGCCTGAGAACCACAGAACACCAGGACAGGTGCCTCTCTTGCCGTCCTGACAAGCTGTGACTCCAGCGGCAATCGAGCAGTGCTGTCTAGCACGATGCGAGTCGCGGTCCGTGGTCCGGGGGGCCGTGCCGTCAGTTCAGGATCGTCGGCCAAAGCTGTCTGGATCCCGACAATGATGGCATCCATTCTGCCGCGCATCTGGTGCACGACCGCTCGTGATTCCTCACCGGAGATCCACTTTGAGTCGCCCGTACGGGTGGCGATCCGCCCATCGAGTGACATGGCCCATTTCACGTGAACGAAGGGATGTCCCTTTGTCATGAGCTTGGTGAACGGGGCAATCATGACCCTTGCCTCTCGGGCGAGCAGGCCCACTTCAACATCGACTCCTGCGTCTCTTAGCCGTGGGATGCCTGTGACGTCATCGTGACTGGCCGGATCTGCCGCCCCCACGACAACACGTTTGATACCCGCTTGCAAGATTGCATCACAGCAGGGGGGCGTCTGTCCCTGATGGTTGCAGGGCTCCAGTGTGACGAACAACTGACTGCCTCGCGCCGATTCGCCAGCCGCACGCAGAGCATTCACCTCTGCATGGAGGCCGCCAAAGCCTTCGTGAAACCCTTCACCGAGCAGCCGGAGTGAGTCATCAACAACAACGGCACCCACGGGCGGGTTCGGCTCGACAGCACCAATGCCCTGCGAGGCAAGTTCCAGTGCACGACGCATGACGGCTTCAGGACTGGAAAATGTTCTCGTCACGTCGATCGCAGTCCTGAGTATGTCAGATCAGTCACCGTCGCCGGGCAACCAGAGTTTCTTGCCCTCACCCTCGCCCGGTGACACCCCTCCCTGCCAGCTTTCACCCGACCGGCTTCCTGCAGCTGCTGGTGTTACGATCGCAGACTCCCAGGGAGGTGTAATGCCGGCGGCATTCACAATCGTCACGAGATACTCGCGTAACTGCGGGAGCTTGGCTCCATAGTTCTGCCACAGATCATTGAGCAAGCCATCCAATTCTGCGTCATCCGGATCTTCGATTCGCAACGTGAGCTCCCGCATCTTCCATTCCAGCACATGCTCGAATGGATGCTCCTGTGCGCCTGCAAGTTCTCGCCCCTTGGCGATCCACTCCAGCGTTTCCTGATGACGCAGTGCGTTTCCGCACACTCCGGCGAGAGTCGCGATGATCTGCTCGCGGTACTGCCAATCATCCGATTCATCGGTACGATGGAGGGCTTCCTGCATGACCTCGTAGAGTAGACGGCTGTGCCGCACGAGCGTTGTCCGCTTGACGAGCTGTTCGAGTTGCTCCTGCGGGAGGTCACTCGATTGCACGCGATGGATCTGAGTGATCGTGAGAGCGTTCACATTCGTCTCATCGTCGATTTCAAACGGTGTGGGGGGATCGATCTGATAACGATCACGCAAGTCGTCCAGATCGAGCATGTAGTTGCGTGTGTCTGCATACGCATCGAACACAATCAGAGCGGCAGCCAGCGCGACTTTGGCATCCTTATCACCAGCCGCCTCGAGCGGGCTGCGACCATTGAGTGCCTGGCAGGGCGTGTTGGGCCAAATCTCATTAACCACCTGCTGCCATCGATCTTCTGCCGTCTTGCGGGCCACGACTGTTGGAGCCGAGGGAGGCACATAGCCCGACCACCGCAAGGGGAGTTCCTCGGGAGAAACGTGCCCGGTGAGATCGGTCTCAGGGCGCTCATCCTCTTCCTGAGACACTGGTTTGGCGAGTGTGTCAGCGACATCGAGGAATGTCTTGATTGCCCGATCGAGTTCTGCCCCTTCGAGACCCACGAGGAAAGCCTGAGCCGGCTGGTCCGCTTGATCATCGCGATCAAAGATCGTCAAACGTCCCTCGATCAGCGGCACAGAGTCAACGCTCCAACTCGAGAAATCTTCATCGTCCTTCAGTGGTCGATCAAGGAGTACATATCGGCCAGCAGGTCCGCCTCCGTCCTGCCCCTCTGGAGTGTCCTCAAGGCGTGCGACACGGTCGTCCTGGTCCAGTTTGCTTAAGACTTGACCGACCGACTCCACGTCAAATCGTTTGAGCCGCATGCGATACCCGCGTGTCGGATCTGATCGTTCCAGGAGCTGTGCCAGGACTTCGCAGTCGACTGCCGTGTCGAAATCCTCGTAACGGTTCGATGCCTTGCGGAATGCCTCGACCGCTCGCGGGTTGTCTCCATCCCAAGCACGGTACAGGCCAAGCGTGTAGCACAGGTCGGGGTCATCTCCATGAGATGGCAGAAGTGTCTCCAGTTGATCAGCTGCTTCGGCCCAACAACCCACGGACGCGAACCTCGCCGCCAGTTTCACGGTTTGTGCATCATCGCCTTCGACTTTGATTTCAACCGGGTTGTGCACACTTCGCAGCGGATAGGGGATGCTGCTCTCACTATCCAAGGCTACGAGGTCTTCAAACAGTTCACGTCGGTGATCGTCACGAGCTAATTTCAACGACAGCACACGATGCTGTCTCGCGCCCATGATGGCACCAGTCGACTCGAAGTGATTCGCGACAGCGGTCGCCAACATCCCCACCAGATGCGGAAACCCTCCCGTGCTTTGCTTGAAGGCTCGGTGAATGGCCCGCTTACAGTCCGGATAGCCGTCCGCATTGAATGACGACAACGCATACAGCACGTTGGCGAAGGGCTGTTGTGGGTGCTCTTTCAGCAGCGGAGCGAGAATTCGCTTGGCCTCATCAGCTCGGTCTTCGTTGATGAGCGTCGACGCCAGCAGCGTGCGGACCCACTGACTGTCCGGGTGCGACTCGAAAAACTTCTCCAGTCCCTGCAACGCCATCCGCGGCTGATTGTTTGCAAGCAGTCGCTCAATCTTCTCCATCTCTGTTGCGACATCAGCGCAACAAAACTTCAACTTATTGCCGGAGCCACAAGGGCAGAGTTCATAAGGATCTCGATCCATCTCGACATTCCTCAGCTGACAGATATGACTACGCCGATAAGGCGATCGACGCCGACCGCGTTCATCAGCAGGATGCGAATGACCAGGGAAAACGCCGAAGGAATCAGCGCAATTACAACTGTATCGGAACTCTATGACGATTCACAGGGCATGGATTTCTCACGTTCGACGAGGGTGTGTCAGCTGAAAGGGAGGTCGGAAGGGTTGAGAAAGAGGGAGAAAAGCGGATCGGGCGGATGCGGCGGATTTGCACGGATTCGTCTCCTGAATTTTGACGCCGATGACTGTTTCTGGAAGACTTGAAAACGGACGGCTTGACGGGCAGCGTGTGCGGTCAGCGATCTTCCCTCAAGCTTGAATCGGGAACAAGTTGACCACGGATGACTCGGATGTGGATCGATCCTGAGCCGAACCTGAAGATTCGCAGTTGATGATCTCTTGTCTTTGATCCGCGAGAATCCGCTTCATCCGCGGTGATCCGCTTTTTCCTTATCTCTGTCATTCACCGCTCAGCGACCTCTCAGTGTCCCCACGATCGAACGGATGCCCCCTTACGACAGGGTGGACGACGACTCCGTGTCCCCGCCATACTTCGCCGAACCAACAAACATGGAGCCCCACAACATGCGCCGCGAGACAAGAACCCTGGGAGATCTGACTTGTCGGATCGTCAGCCCGGAAAACGAGCCGCCGCCGTCCGGGATTGTCGTGCTCTGTCACGGGTTTGGTGCACCGGGCGATGACCTTGTGGGGCTTGCAGACGCTTTCGTCCAGATGAAGCCTGCACTGGGTGCGCGGATTCAGTTTGTCTTTCCTGAAGCCCCGCTCACCATTCCGGAGGTGCCGGGCGGACGGGCCTGGTGGCCCATCGACATGATGGAAATGCAGATGGCCATCATGCAGGGCAACTTTCGAGAGATGCGTCAGTCGGTGCCCGAGCAAATGCCGGCTGCTCGTGACAAACTGAATTCTGTCCTCGATCAACTGGGCGAAGAAACAGGTCTGCCGATCTCCCGGTTTGTGCTGGGCGGATTCTCGCAGGGAAGCATGCTCGCGACCGACGTCACTCTCCGCATGCCCGAGTCCCCCGCAGCGTTACTGATCTTCTCAGGGACACTTCTCGCCGAACCCGAATGGCGAGAACTCTCTCCCAATCGCGCTGGACTACGTGTCCTGCAAAGTCACGGCACCGTCGACCCCATCCTGCCGTTTGAAGCCGCGAACTGGCTGCGAGAACTCTTCGCCGACTCGGGGCTCGATGTCGAGTTCATCCCCTTTCAGGGCATCCACACGATCCCCCTCGAAGCCATTCAATTGTCTGCGACCTTGATCGACGAAGTCCTCTCCCCCCTGGAGTGAGAGACTTTTCTGCTGAGAGGACAGATGAAGCTAACGTTTGCCACTTGAGTTCCGTATGATGGGTGATTCTATTTTTTCAGCTTGATTCTCCGTTGTTATTCCTTGGAAGTGCCCCCGGTGAGACTCCATTCGTTGGTTTGCCCCCCATGTGGCCCGGCTGTCGCACACAGACCTTGTTTGAGAGACCGATGCTGGCGTGCCCGGTCACGGTCCACTCGTGAAGCGATGATCAGGGTCTGTGCGGTCCTCCTGTTGCTGAGTGCAGCGGGGATCGGTCTTGCTCAGTCCGATCAGGCGACCGGGGCTATTGAGATTTCTCGAGTGATTGTCGG
Organism: Planctomycetaceae bacterium; assembly: GCA_029259815.1. Taxonomy (GTDB): domain Bacteria; phylum Planctomycetota; class Planctomycetia; order Planctomycetales; family Planctomycetaceae; genus JAHBXU01. Next base: position 20,711 of record JAJDEJ010000179.1, read on the forward strand.
CATCGACGGGCACTATCGCGTTGGTCGTTGGACTCCCATTTCCGTCACCTTCAAGGGCGAAGTCTCAGAATCCGTACGCCTCGACGTTTGGGTGCCGGACTCGGACGGTAATCTGACGAAACAACCGTCAGAATCACACACCGTCACCGGCAGCGGTCCACACACATTACAGTCTGTGTTCCGCACGGGGCGAATGGACGGTGTCGTGCGTGTCGAGGTTGCCTCGGCTGAGACGGTCCTTGCCTCTCGTCTTGTTCAAGCCTTGAATGAGAACGACGATGAGTCAGTCCGCATCCACCCTCCACACACGCTCCACACGGAATTTTGGGTCATGCTTGGTCCCTCGTCAGGATTTGAGCTTGCCGCTGAGATCATCAACAAGCGAGACGCCTCACCCCGCCACCGCAATCGACAACCCGTGACGGCGATTCTGCTCGCGAGTCCGGCTGCCATCCCAACCATTCCCGACGGTCTCGATGCAGTGGATGTCCTGACGGTGACAGGTACACAAGATTGGGACGAACCAACAGACCTCGCCATCCGTCGCTGGGTCGAGCAGGGCGGCCATCTTGTGATCTCAATTGGTGGCGAGGCGGCTTGGGCTGCTAGCCCAATCGCAGCGTGGGTTCCCATTCGCGTGATCGGCCAATCCCGATTGAATGATCTCACCGGCTTGACCACCCAGCTCGCACGCCCGGACAAGTTTCGCAGTGGACGATACGATGCCCTCCAGTTCGACTATGACTTTGGCGAAACACTCGCAGGAACTCGCGACGGTCCGCTCTGGGTCCGGATGCCTCTGATGATGGGACGCATCACGTTGCTGGGGATGGACACCAGCAAACGTCCCTTCATTGGCTGGGACACTCTCCCGCAGTTGTCCGAATCAATGACTGACTATCAACGTCCCAACTCTCGCAATCGCAACGAGTCGGGAAGGGCACAGCTTTCACGCACGGGCATCACCGACCTCTCCACACAACTCGCTGTCGCCGTCGATCAATTCCCGGAGACGGAGACACAGTCCAACTGGATGACCATGGGCCTCGTCATCCTCTATCTGCTGATTATCGGCCCCCTGGACTACCTGCTTGTGCACTATGTTCTGCGGCGACCTCAATTGACATGGGTGACCTTTCCGCTCATCGTGCTCGCCTCCGCCTACCTCGCGACGTCCTCAGCCCGTGCCAGCCACTCAACCACGATGGCTGCCAATCAAGTCAATCTGTTGGACGTCGATGCCGGTTCCGGCATGACACGCACTACGATCTGGTCATCATTCGTCAGCCCGGAGACCAAACGATACGCCGTGCAGACAGAGTTCACCCCGATTGTCCGTGGGATGGACTCGACGTCGAACGACGCAACCAACCCCTTCGTCACGAGGCTCAGCTGGCTCGGCATTCCGGAGAATGGCTACCGGGGGATGTATCGCACAGGAGGCCTGGCGCTTGCCAAGCCTCACTACGCGTTTACTCCCGGTCTGACGTCCATCGAGGATGTTCCCGTGAACATCTGGTCGTCATACAGCATGACCACCACAAGAATCGATCAGCCGCCCTCGCCAGGAAACATAATTGACTCTCAACTCGAAGTCCGAGGCGGACAGTTGCACGGAACGATCACCAATCACTTACCGGTCGCCATCGAGGATTGGTTCATTGCCCATCAGAACCTCGTCTACCGCCCCAGGGCTCGCTCGGTCTCCTATGAGGACCTCACCATCGAATCCGGCGGGACGTTGTCTCTCTCCAGCGAACGCTACTCGCCGAAAGTGCTTCGCAACTTTCTCACGGGCGTGTCCAATGTGACTCGCAAGATCGAGGGGGAACAGTTCGACGAAGTCACCGCCACACGCGACACCTACGATCCGCTCAGTCGCGATTTCTATCGGATCTTTCGAGCCGTCAGTTTCTACAGGTCCGCAGGCGGAGCGGAATTTACTTCGCTGAGAAACGACCAACTGGAACGCTACGACCTCTCGCCCCTACTGCATCTCGACCGAGCCGTGCTCTTCGGACGTGTCTCGCTGCCACCAGGGAACTTCCTCGTCGACGGACAGCCTCTCCAGCCCAGCGAATTAGAAACATTCATCCGTGTCCTGCTGCCGATCGAAGCATCCCGCTGACATCATTTTCATTCTCTCTCAGTTCTTCCCGCATCCCCTGGATTTCGACTTGTGATTGAAACCCGCAAACTCACGAAGACCTACGGTCGCCTGATCGCCGCGAATGAGATCAATCTCAAACTCGAAGAGGGCGACGTCTTCGGCTTCATCGGGCCCAACGGCTCCGGCAAGACGACCACCATGCGGATGATCGCCACCCTGCTCAACCCGGACTACGGCGAGTGCTACGTCTGCGGGCAGTCGATCTACACGCACCCCGAAGAGATCCGCCGCCTCGTCGGATTCATGCCCGACTTCTTCGGCGTCTACGACGACATGACCGTGATGGAGTACCTCGAATTCTTCGCCGCCACCTACCGCATCAACGGTCCCGGCCGCCGCAAGGTCTGCGAAGAGAAACTCGAACTGGTCGACATGTCCTTCAAACGGGACGCGATGGTCAACCAACTCTCACGCGGCCAGACCCAACGCATCGGCCTCGCCCGCACCCTCCTGCACGAACCACAAGTCCTGCTCCTCGACGAACCAGCCAGTGGCCT
>JAJDEJ010000180.1 GCA_029259815.1 Planctomycetaceae bacterium
CGCGGGCGTGACCCTGCATCGAAGCGCTCCCGTGGGTCGCGGCTAACCGGTGGGGGGAAATTTTTAGCCGCCACCAACGGGAGCGCTCACCATCGACACAACCAACCATCATCCATGAAAACCGTCTGCGTCTACTGCGGATCAAGCGTCGGCTCACGAGATGAGTACACCCAAGCGGCTCGCGAACTCGGCCAATTGCTCGCCGAACGTGCTCTGCGGACAGTCTACGGTGCCGGGAACATCGGCCTGATGGGCGTCCTCGCCGACGCGGCACTCGCAGCTGGTGGCGAAGTCATCGGCGTGATCCCCGCAGCCCTCGTCGCAAGAGAACTCGCCCACAACGGCGTCACCGATCTCCGCATCGTCCACTCGATGCACGAACGCAAAGCCCTCATGGCCGACCTGTCAGACGCCTTCATTGCACTCCCCGGCGGCTTCGGCACCTTCGAGGAACTCTGCGAAATGCTCACCTGGCTGCAACTCGGCATCCACCAAAAGCCTTGCGGCCTCCTCAACGTCGCCGGCTACTACGACCCGCTGATCGCCATGTTCGACCGCGCGACCGACGAACGCTTCCTGCGCCCTCAACATCGTAAGTTGCTCCAAGTCGCCGCCGACCCGACCGAACTCCTCGACCGCCTGCAATCGACGGTCCCACCCGACACCCACAAGTGGCTTGACCGCGATGAACGCTGATCGTGCTGAACCTGTCGGGCTGATTGGACTCGGTTTGCTGGGCAGCGCACTCTCCGAGCGATTGTTACAAGCCGGGTTCGACGTGATCGGGTTCGACACGCACCCTGGACGCTGCGAGGAATTGTCAGCCAGCGGCGGCACGGTCGCTCACGATGTCGAGGGTGTTGCCGACGAGTGTCAACGAGTCCTCCTCTCTCTGCCCGACTCCACGATCGCCGCGAATGTCCTCACCGAGATGCGACTGTTTCAGGAGACGGGTGATGTGGTCGTCGATACAACGACAGGTGATCCAGCAACGATGGAACAATTCGGCAATGATCTCGCAGGGCAGGGCGTCGGATACCTCGACGCCACCATCGCCGGCTCCAGCGAGCAAGCGCGACGAGGCGAAGCCCTCATCATGGTCGGTGGCGATTCGTCACACGTCGCTCAGTGTCAGGATGTACTCGATGCGATTAGCCCACATGTGATGCACGTGGGCCCGTGCGGCAGTGGGGCACGCATGAAACTCGTCGTCAATCTGGTACTCGGCCTCAACCGTGCCGTGCTCGCAGAAGGCCTCTCGTTCGCCAAGGCGACCGGCGTCGACCCGCAGACGGCCCTCGAAGTCCTCAAGGCTTCACCGGCCTACTCGACCGTCATGGATACCAAAGGCGAGAAGATGCTCACCGGCAACTTTGACGCACAAGCCCGATTGCGACAACACCTCAAGGACGTCCGCCTGATCCTACAAACCGCGACGGAGAGCGATGCAAAGACGCCCCTCTCCCAATGGCACGCGGACACCCTGCAAACGCTCGTTGACCAGGGGCACGGCGACGACGACAATGCGTGCATCATCCGCGCCTTCGACTGACTCGGCCCCTCAACCGTTCGACTTACGACGTACGCTTGCGGCTTAGCACGACCAGAAAACGACCATCCACGCGTTACGGTCGTGCTAATCGGCAAGCCCACGACGGACGACATTCGTACTCCCGTAACCGGAACACCTGTGACTCACCCCTTCCTGCAAATTTCGCCGCGCATTTCCGTCCTGCCGATCATTCACGGCAGTGGCGATTTTGCGATTGAGGTGCGGCGGGTGATGCTGAGTGAAGACTTCGACTGCCTCGCGGTGCCGCTGCCGGCGTCGTTTCAGGCGGACGTCGAACGGGCGATCGCGTTTCTGCCCTCGGTCACAGCGGTGTTGCAAGAGGAACCGACGACGTTCGCGGCGAGCGAGTGGACTCCTGAGTCAGACTTGGCGGATGAGGACGATGATGACCGCTCGTTCAGCTATGTGCCGGTCGACCCCTGTCAGCCGGTGATTGCCGCGCTGCGGATCGCGATGCAGGAGCACATGCCGCGTGCGTTCGTCGATCTGGAGACGGACCGCTTTCGACCGCAAGGCTCGGTGCTGCCTGATCCATACGCAATCAAACGACTGCCCATCGAGAAGTTCGCGGCCGGTCTGCTGCCAGCGATTCCCCGACCGGAAGGGCAGGCCCGAGACCGAGTGCTTGTGATGGCCGATCGTTTAGCCGAGTTGGAACAGCGTTACGAACGCATCCTGTTCGTCTGCGAGTTCACCCATTGGCCGTGGGTGAAGGACGCGTATGAGCGGCTGCGCGAGTCAAGAGCGGAGAGCCAAGAGCCAAGAGCTGACGGATCGGACGCTTCACCATCAACCATCAACGATCAACCATCAACCCCCACCGACGATGACGTCGAACCCACATCAATCCACGCCGTCAACCCGCGGACGCTGTTGTTCCTGCTCGGCGAGATCCCGTTCATCACGGCTCTGTACGAGCAGGCGCGAGCCGAACTGGACGATGATGAGAACCTCTCGATCGATGGCATCAAGCAACTCTTGCTGGCCACGCGAGACCGTTATCGCGATGACCTCGGCAAGCGTGCCCGACGCATCTCGCCCCAACTCCTGCGGACCTTTTTGAAGTATGTTCGTAATCTCTCACTCATTCATCGACGGCTGGCTCCCGACTTTTACTCGATGATTGTCGCGGCTCAGCAACTGGCGGGCGACCCGTTCGCCATTCATCTGGCCGAGTTGGTGCGAGAGTATCCGTTCACGGATCGGCTTCCCTTCCCAGAGTTGGATATGGGTATCGACAGGGCGGAACTGCCGGATGGAGACGTCGTCGAGATGAAGTCGCGGCTGCCCGGTCCGCCCGTTACGTGGACCAACCTGCAACTCACACGACGTCCACCGCAGCCGGACCGTGAAAAATTCGCAATGGAGTGGAACCCGTTTCGGCAGTGCAGTTGGCCGCCGGAGGACGAGAAGATCGAACGCTTCCGCACGCACGTCAAGGATCACGCCCTCAGCATGTTGGGGCAGGATCTGGCGAACAGCGAGAAGTTCACGACGTCCCTCAAGGACGGCCTCGACATCCGCGAGACGCTCCGCAACTGGCACACGGGCGATCTGTACGTGAAGGTGATCCCCCCGTCACGCGGCAACCTCGACTGCGTGGTCATGCTGTTCGACTCCCCCGCTGACCCGCGCGAGTACCCTTGGCGAATCACCTGGTTCGCAGAGCATCACGACGAGTCCACGCTCAGTCTGTTCGCGACCGACTTTCAGGAAGACGTGATCGGTCCGGGCATCGCCACCTCCACGTACGGCGGGGCCATGTTCCTGTTCCCGCCGCGCCCGGTCGAAGACATCTGGCGCGACCGACAGTTCGACGTCGCCGACACCCTGGAGGAGCGCCTGCTCCTCGCCGCCTGCACCCACTCCCGCGAACGTCACATCGCCGTCCTCTCCGACGCCCCCCCCGGCATCGCCTGGCGCCGCATCGCCAAACGCTCGGGCAAACGCCTCGTCCACGTCCCCCTCGCCAAGTTTTCCCAGGAAACCGTCGGGCAACTCCGCACGTTCCATGTGCTCAATGGACAAGAGGTCAGAAGCTATGCGGAGCACTTCATTCGGAGGGTGTGATACGAGATCATTCAGAATGCAGGCTCACGTTGTCAGAAGTCCCCGAATCCACGACAATTGAGTTTGCGTGACTCATCTCAGGCATCAGGAGAAACCGAGTGAACCGGGCCGTGTTGCAGCAACTCTCCGACGATCGAATTGAGGATGCGCAAGTCTTGCTTGGATCAACTCGATGGTCTGCGGCGTATTATTTGGCCGGGTATGCACTCGAGTGTGCTCTCAAGTCATGCGTACTGGCCTACATCGACCGGACAGGCATCATCTTTGAAGACAAAAAGTATGTGCAAAAATGCTGGACTCACGATGTTGAAGATCTTGTCCGTCAGGCGGGCTTGGCCATCGAACGAGACAAAGCTGTGGGATCAAACATTGCTCTTGGCCAACATTGGTCGATCGCGAAAGACTGGTCCGAGTCCAGCCGTTACCGTCGGTCCACGCAGTTACAAGCCGAGAAGTTATGCAACGCACTTACTCACACGACAGATGGAGTCATCCCATGGGTGAAGAACTACTGGTAGAACAAATTGAAGCCGGCGCGGATTTCATTCGTGACTTCAACGATTACGTCCCTGTTTCCGTGGCCTGCTGGGTCATCCCGACCGAGTCGGACAATGTGTTCTTGTACATCGCATCTGATGACATCGACGACAGCAATATCGACGTCGCTTACGGTGAGGTGTTACGAAGGCTCAACGGCAAGAAGAGCCAGTGGCTTGATCCTTTCCAGATCAAGCTGGTGAATACTTCTGAGCCGATTGCCCAGGATGCCATCAAAATCCGCGATCGCCGTCCGGTACCGTCAGTCACTCACTACGGCACTGGCGGTTCCTCGATCGGCGGAGTGAGCATCGACGGCGCAAGTATCTATCCCCCCGTCTCTGCAATGAGTGTAGCACCGTAGGTCATCCTTTACATGACGGAACAGGGGAACACGTCGAATCGTATAGGCGGTTGATCGCGGTGAACAAACTATCATGCGGAGCATGACCTTCGAGACTGGCGCGACCGACAGTTCGACGTCGCAGACACCCTGGAGGAGCGCCTGCTCCTCGCCGCCTGCACCCACTCCCGCGAACGTCACATCGCCATCCTCTCCGACGCCCCCCCGGCATCGCCTGGCGCCGCATCGCGAAGCGAGCCAACAAACGCCTCGTCCACGTCCCCCTCGCCAAGTTCTCCCAAGAGACCGTCGGCCAATTGCGAACGTTCCATGTCCTCAACGGCCAGGAAGTGCGCAGTTACGCCGAGCATTTCATTCGCAGAGTGTGAATTGATAGGGTGCGTGGTCGCTGAAGGACGGTGCGTTCAGATCGCACGATCAGTGCTGCGTCGTTGTTCAATACTCCACTCGATATGAACACACCAGGATGCCCCACGACCACGCACCCTACGAAGCTCGAAGGACTCTGACGTCTCTCCGCGCGTCTCTGCGGACCTCTGCGTCTGCGTGGTGAAAATGAAGCGTTTGTCAGGCGGGTCAGTATCGGACGGTCAAGCCGACGTCCAGGATGTGCACGGAGAGGCGTGAGGTCACGCGCGAGCCGGGGATGGCTCCGAGCGGCGTGAGGATCGGACCGGAGATTTCGCTTTCCGGGTAGAACGAGTAGGCCAGGTTGAGCCACACCTGCTTGAACATCCGGTACGACGTCCCCGCATGGAACTGGTGCTGAAAGTGGAGCGGAGCGAGGACGTTGAGGGATGTGAGCGATTCCGGGATCGGATTCTCGTTGAAAGTGTACCCGGCTCGCAGGTAGAGATTTTCGTTGGCTTCGTATTGCACGCCGGTGGCGAGGGAGAACACGCTGTCCCAGCCGACGCCGGTGATCGAGCCGTCGGGGTTGAACCCGGCCCGGTCGAAACCGTCCGTGTTGGCATAGTCGAGGTAGCGAAAGTCGGCGGAGACGACGAGGTTGTCCCAGCCGGAGTAGGCCGCACCGAGCGAGACGATCATCGGCAGGTCGAGGTCAAAGCGGCCGACCGCCGGAAGTCCGATTTCGTTCTCAGTCTGAAAACGGAACGTCTCCATCCACTGCGGACTCTTCCAGGTGGCCCCCATGTGCAGGCCGTCCTCGGTCTCGTAGTAGACACCCAGTTGGACGCCGCCGCCCCAGTGCGTTCGGGTTCCTCGTCCTGAAGGATAGCGCGGCGCGCCGCTGCCGTCGGCGTCATCAAGAGCGGTCACGACCAGCGGGTCGATGATGACATCTGCAAGGGTCAGGGTGGGGCCGGCACCGACCGACAGCCGGTCGGTCACTTGGTAGGACACCGTGGGAACGATCTCCAGGAAGGCGGCTTGCGTGTAAATCCGACCGAGGCCCCCCGGGACACCGGGCGTGTTGGACTGCGGGAGGAAGTACGGATTGGTCGTGCTTGCCGGAAAGTTGGTGCGGAAGCCAGCCGCCCCGAACATCCCCAGACCGACGGTGAACGGACTGCCTTCGATTTGATGCACCCAGCCGAGCGTGGGCACCGCGGACACGCCCGGTTCGGCCCGTGTCGATCCGGCCGCCAGCCCGGTGATGGACGAATCGGTTTCGATCGTCGGCAGCACCAACGCCGTGCCAAAGCCGATTTCCGAGCTGGGCAGGGCGGAGATGGAAGCCGGGTTCCAATACAGCGATCCGATCGCTTCCAAGGGAGCTGCCGTACCGGCGCTGCCCATCGACCGGTTGACCGGCCCCTGCGAGGCAATGAAGATCCCCTGGCCGAACGCCATGCTGGTCGACAACTGAACCAAAATCAGCCCGCCAAACAGGCACCAACACTGCGCAAAACGTCTCATCAGGAGTCTCCGCCTGCTCTGCCAAATGTGCGAATGGCGTCTAAACGTCACGACCAATCTCATCAGGTCTATCGGCAACGTCCGGATCACAGGCGAGAACAACCTGACCTGCCGAGTCGCAATCTCCCGATCGCCAAGACGACTCAACCTGTTTTACCCAGACTGCGATCGCCGGGTGCCACTGCTGGCTTGATGTCTGTGGAAGAGACACTTGCCCAGCAGTGGCACCCACGGACAATCCTGCCGTGGCACGTTGCCGGACAGTGTTCTTCGTTGGCTCGCGGCTAGTGGTCTCACGAGGCTGAGTTGTCTGGTAGGACGGACTTCCCAGTCCGTCCCAAAGTCGATCCATCCTCACGGACGGACTGGGAAGTCCGTCCTACGATCCAGTCAATCCAGCCTCGAAGCAGCACTAGCTTTTTATGATGACTTACGGTGCTTGTGATCCCCTTGAGAAAAAGAAGATGGACCGGCCGGTCCGGGGTGACAGAGCGACTTCCCGGTGATCAGGCGGCGCGGCCAGGGTCGGGGACTTGTCGGTGATTGCAATCGTGACTCCGCCGGTCGCCGTGTCAGCAGGCAGAGCAGCCACAAGTCCCCGGCGTGAGACGAGCGAGCATGCTCACTGCCTCTAACCACTGGGAAGATCATTCTGTCACCAACAATACGAACGGCCCGGTGAAACCTAACAGCAAATCGTGAAATTTTTTCGACGGGTGGCAGGGTCAGCAGCGAAGCGGATGGCCCTGGACTTTGGCGTCCACCCGCGCGGGGCCATCGCTTCGCTTGTGACCCCGCCACCCAATGAAGACGTTCGACGTTTCGCCGAGTACTTCATTCGAATGGTGTCAAAGTCGCCATCACGCGGGGGACGTGGGATTGATGACTGTCGCATCTGTGACTCATGGGAGGGTGAGGCTCCTGCCGAACCGCGTCGTGACGAACTGCGGCCATCAACCGCGCAACGTCGCTTGCGGGAGAAAACTCCTGCAGGATCATTTCCCGTTGTCAGCAACGAACTCCCCCGGCGCGGCTCAGCAGGAGCTTCGCCCTCCCCTGAAAACTGATAGTTGTTGATCCCACGTCCCGAGCGTGATGAGCGGAATCACGGACGGCGCAAAAAAGCTCATGGACCTTGCTTGGTATCACGGTCTTCACACGGAGAGTGATGACGACTCTATCCGCCGAACATCAGTTCGCCGCTGGAATAGGTGGTGCCGAAGTTTTTGACCACCTCTGAAACCTGACGGCAGGCGGACTCGAAGAGTTTGTCGGTTAGCGACTGGAGTGGGTGGAGGAAGGCGCCCCAGAGGGTGTCTTCGTTGAGGCAGTAGCGGGCGTCGAGGGCGCAGTCGAAGTTGGCGAGCAGGCAGGCTCGGGCCATGTCCTCGTCGAGATCGTCTGCAGAGGCAACAGGAGCCATCACCCGCATACGATCATGCGTCTCGTCGGTGATGCAGTACATGACGATGCCGTGTGCTTCGAACTTCCAGTAGCCGAGGTCGCCCTCGACATCGGTGCTGATGGAACGGATCAGTCGGTCAAGCCGCTGGTTATTCATGCCGGAGGGACGCAGGGACATGATCATGGGAATCTCCCGGAACAAGGGCAGGCTTGATGGCGCTCAGCCTAGCCGATTCCTTGGTGTCAACAGTAGTCATTACACTCCGCGTGATGAGCGGAGGCACTGAGAGCGTCTCTATGCAGTTGGACGTCTTCTCGGCATTCCTGTCTTCACGCGGAGCGTGATGACTACTTTGCTGTCGCTGATACGTTGCCCGTGCGTCGCAAGTTCAAGGTCATCAGCACGCCGATGCCCGTGATGAGGATGCCGATGCTGACGAGTTGGGAGATGGTCAGGCCGGTGCCAAGTTGGCCGAGTTCGTCGTTGCGGAGGTACTCGATCGTGAAGCGGGTGATCGAGTAGAGGATGCAGCCGAGCGCGAACGTTTCGCCGTCGTGCCGACGACGGGGATAGAACGCGGTCACCACCCAGGCGAGGAGGAAGGCATTGATCGAACTGTAGATTTGGGTGGGGTGCAGGGCGAATGTCATGGGGGAGTCGGGGTCGAGGAAGCCGCGCTCTGCCATGGCCTGCCAGGGGACACTTCCTTGTGGAAAGGTGATGGCCCAGGGGAGTTCGCAGCGACCGCCGTAGCAGCAGCCGTTGAGCAGACAGCCGATGCGTCCGAAGCCGATGCCAATGAAGATCGACGGTGTGGCAATGTCACCCAGTCTCAGCGGATGTATCCCACGTCGATAACAGAAGATGAAGTAGGCCGCCGCTCCGCCGAGGAGACCGCCGAAGAGCACGAGTCCTCCCTGTGAGAGATTGAGGGCAGATTTCACCAGATCAAATCCCTGCCTCCCTCCAAAAACGCGATCTGGATACTGCACGACGTAAAAAAGGCGAGCTCCGCCGATGCCGGCGATGAGTAGCCAGAACGCGAGATCCATCACGAGCGTTGGTTCGAGGCCTTCCAGACGCGCCCGGCGCTCGGCGACCTTCACCGCGGTCAGGAAGCCGACGAGCAACATGAACCCGTAACCGAAGATGGGAAGTGAATCGAATGGGAGTTTCGGCACGAAGTTGACCGCGATGAGTGCGCCACCGAACAGCAGGAGCGTCGGTCGCTGCTCGGTCGCGAACGGGGATTGCTTGCGTAGCAGTTGAAACAGGATCCAGAGAGCCATGACCACAAGCACGACGATGCCGATCCCCGGACCTGGTAAACCAGTTGCCGCGTCGGTTTTCCAGAGGGCCCACGGTTCGTCGAGAAAGATGCGGAGGAGAGTTTGACGCATAAGGAGGGAATAGGGAATAACAAGAAGCCCACGGGCTACGCCCCGTGGGTCCAACCGAGATTACAAGGCCTCAATCACCATGTTGTCGATGAGTCTCGTCTTGCCAACTTGGGCGGCGACAAGGGCGACCATGTGTGAGGTGGGGGTATTCAGTTCTTCAAGTGAATTGGCGTCGGCAATGGTGGCGTAGTCGAGTGTGACATGTTCGTGTGCGGTCATCAGATCGTGCATCGCTGCACGGATGTTTACGAGGTCTGTCTCGCCGGATTGAATGCGATCTTTCGCCAGTTGCAGCGACGCATGCAATGAGAGGGCCGAGCGTCGCTCGGCATCACTGAGGTAAACGTTGCGGCTGCTGAGCGCCAAACCGTCGGCTTCTCGCACCGTGGGGCAGACGACGATCTCGATCGGCATGTCAAGGTCACGCACCATGCGGCGGATGAGAGTTTGCTGTTGATAGTCTTTCTGCCCGAAGCAGGCGACGTCCGGCTGGACGATGTTGAACAGCTTCGTCACGATTGTCGACACACCTCGAAAGTGCGTCGGTCGTTGTTCGCCTTCGAGGCGAAGCGGCAGACTTTCCAATTCGACGTATGTTTCGAAGCCCTCGGGATACAACGCGTGCACTTCAGGAGTAAAAACGAGGTCGACTCCTGCCTCGCGACACTTGGCAAGATCGTCTTCGAGCGGACGCGGATACTCGGACAAATCTTCGGTGGGGCTGAACTGTGTCGGGTTGACGAAGATCGTCACCACCACGAAGTCGGAGCGTTCGCGGCAATCGACGACCAAGCTCATGTGTCCTGCATGCAGTGCTCCCATTGTGGGAACGCAGCCGATCCGTTCACCGCCATCGCGCGAGATGGCGACAACCGATCGAACTTCGGAGACCGTCTTGACAACCTGCATAAACTGGAATCCCAATGTCGACTGGCAATGACCCTACAGCCAGATTCTACGGCCTTGCCGCTTGCTGGACGAGCGGCGGGCTGACCGAGAGTTTGAATTTGGTCCCGTCGATGCCCGGAGGCGTTGTGGACATGCGGGGGGCTTGTGTGTTCGTCACGACCGAGTTCCGTGGCTCCTGCATCTCGGTACTCGCAAACTCAAAATCATCAAAGAGCAGTCCTTCAATGCGGAGTTGTGACGTGTCGACCGTATTGGGGTCTTGTCGGTTGCCGATGTTGGCCGCGGCGATGGTCGACTCCTGCCGCAATAAAGAACCTTCGCCTCGCATCTCGACCATCCGTTCCCATCCATTCGGCGGCGTCTCATCTGCAAACTCCAGCAAGGCGGCAGACTCCGGGGGAAGATCGAATACGCAGCTTTCCGCCATCAACAACGTCGGTTGGACCGATGCAGCGGATGCCGACGTTGCCCAGTGGATCGCACCACCACTGTTGCGGAGGGTTGATTGACGCAGATGAACCCGCAGCGGAACGGAACGGCCAGCGTGAGACAGTCGCGTCAATGCACCGGGGCCGACCTTCAGGCAGTTGTCGAACGCGAGTGAACGAGGCATCGTGTGCGTGTCGAGACCGTGCAAAGACCCGGAAATGAAGGTGTCCCGCATCAGGAATTTGCCGCCGGTCGGATTGTTGGGGTCAGTCACTCTCCAGGCGATCGCAGAGGGAATCTGTCCGTCTGTGATGACATCATGGGGGATGGATGAGTTTGGGGCGTGCCCCACCAAGCTGCAATTGGTGATTGCGAAGTTCAGACTCTGCACCGCCAGCAAGACGGGAGGAGCCGTATCGGACTCACTCACAAATCGAACGCCCTCGACTTGCACGGACGGCGCAGACAGGCGGAGGGGCGACGTTCGCACCACGACCGTCGGCGACACGCCTGCAGCTCCTCGAATGGTGAGAGGCCGGTCGGTGCTGAGCGTCGTCACGTCGTACGGACCGGTCGCCGTCAGCTCAATCACGCCATTGGATGACTGGGTCGGGAAGGGGATCAGAACCTTCCGGACCAGCGAGTCGATCGCTTCGGTTGAGGAATCGGCTGCCTCAGGCAGACCTGTCTGGATCACGTCGGCCGAAGCGGGCCCGCGACCGGCGAGGCGCAACAGTTCGTTTCGAGCACCCGCATCAAGGAGTGTGAATGAGAGTCCGAACAGGACGAAGAGTGCCCCCATCACTGCGGTTTTGGGGAATCGAGAGGCACTGCGATGCACATCACCACGCCGAGGGACGACGGTCCCGAAGGACGAGTGGAACTGCGCGAGGCGATGTCGTCCGAGTCGTTTTCCGAGTGGCCATTCTTTCCGTAGCTCACTTGCGCCGCTGCCACGATTCTCGGGTGTCTTGTCGGTCAGACGTTGAATGAGTGAGGCGAGTTCGACCGGAGCATCGGGCACCCAGCGACGGACGTCGTCCATGCGCTTTGTTTGATGGGCCGAGAGTTTGGCAAGCGGGTCGCCGGTGGGGTAGGGGGGGCGTCCGGCCAGAAGTTGCCACAAGAGACAACCCAGAGCGTAGAGGTCTGATTGATGCGTCGCGGTCTTTCCCGTGCTGATCAGTTCTGGGGCAATGCCATCGTAACTCTCGGGGCCATGTGTCGCATGAATTGAGACTCGGTTGCCGACGGCGGGCATCACGCCCGGATGCAGGAGCACGGTCTGTCCGCGATCGGTGAGCCGCACATTCGTCAACGTCATATCGCCATGCACGACGTCGCGATCTTCGAGGGCAGCGAGGGCATCGACGAGTTGCCATGCAATGTCTGTCACCACTGAGGCCGGGAAGCGACCACGGCGAACAAGCAACTGCTTGAGTGTCGGACCGGCAGCGTGCGGACTGACGACGACCAGTGTCCCGTCGGCCTCATCACATCCCTGTGGCACGATGATCGACGCATGTGCCAGCCCTCGTTGACGAGCGATGACCTCACGAACTTGCTGCAGAGCCTTGGGCAACCCGTCTGCAGGGACGTCAACGAACGTCAACAGGCACCGCTGCTTGGTGGTGCGATGCTTCGCGAGCCGCAGCGTCCAGTGACCGTCCTTCTCCCATTCATCGACAAGGATGCATGGACCAACCTGTAACCGCTGAGGTTGATCTGACTCGAGTAGCTTCGCCTGGAAGGGGGTCAGCACTCGAGCCTGCGTGAGTGCGTCAATCCAGACGGAGTCAAACGTCGGCAGGTCGCGGGCCAGCCGTTTGACCTGGGGACGACAACGGCGCACATCTGCCGGCGTCGCGAGGTTGTACCGCGACAGGAGATCGAGCAGTTGTCTCGAAGGGGGTTCCACACATCACCGCTAGCGGCTTGGTCGTTGACGATTCGGGAGGAGGTTAAAAGTCTTGTTTCACCGCGGAGGCGCTGAGTCGCGGAGATGACGCGGAGGTGTTTAACTTGTGATTGGTTGAGTCGACCTCATGGGAGGGCGAAGCTCCCGCTGAGCTGTGACGTGTGTGTTCGTTTGTGTTCAGAATTAGTGGTCCTGCGGGAGAACACCTCCGCAGGGATCGTTTTCTTGTTGATGACCGCCATTGATCACGCTGCGGCTCGGCAGGAGCCTCGCCCTCCCATCTGTTGCGCTCTTGTTCGCTCCGTGCGTCCTCCGTGTCTCAGCGTCTCTGCGGTGATCTCAAGCCGCCTTCAGGGATCGGGCATGGTTGGCCCAGTTGATCCAGTCGGTGACTTCTTCCAAATCAGGAGTCTTGCTCGATCGCAGGAGGCGTTTGCCTTCGGCGGTCGCCACGAACGGACCGACAACGCCGAACAGGGCTCGCGGGTCCATGCCGGAGACCTGCTCCGGTTGAGTGATGTCGCACGCCACGAGCACCTGGGCGTCGTGACCCCGCAACTGCGGGATGCGGCACATCAGGCGGGCCTGTTGCTGCCACATGATGACTGTCTCCTCCTTCACTCGCTTGTGGTCGAGCTTGAGAGCGATGTCTGAAGCTTGTCGGGCCAGCAGATCGCTGATCGTGACAACTCCCACGGCTTCAAGTCGCGATGCCATCTTCGGACCGATGGAGGGAGCGTCAACGACCGGACTTTCCAGGCTGAGGTAAAACTTCCATTCGGTTGTCGTGTCACCCGACGATTGTCGTGAGGCAGACGTGAAAGGTGCGATGACGGCACGGTCCTCGCGTGGCTCCCGCTCACTTTGGCCCGAACGCTCGTCACGAGAGTAGCTGGTGCGAGAGACAGTCGTCCGAGACCCACCGCCGCTTCGCTCGCTGTGCTGATGTCGTGACGAGGAGCGACTTGATGCCGATCGCCGGGTCGACGAGTGGCGAGCATCCTGACGAGAGCGGGCATGACGTCCATTGTGGATCCAGCGCCCGACAAGCTCACGTGACGGCCAACCCTCCTTGCGATCCCGTCCCCACTGATCACGCGGCAGTCGACTCAGGCGGCTGACGAGTTGGTCGACATCGATCTCGGCGAGTTGTTGTGGATCGCGGACGCCGCAGACGACAAGAATCTGGGCATCGGGACCAGTGAGGTCCGGCACGCAGCAGAGCAGCAGGCCTTCCGCCTGCCATTCACGAAGTCGCGACTCGCTGATCTGCAACGTCTCCAGCGGGACTGTCTCTTGATCGGCGGGGAGTTCGAGCAGTTCCTCGACAGTCCGAATGCCCAGAGCGACGAGCCGGTGTCCCATTTGCTCGCCAATCGACGGCACCAGCATGATCGGACTGTCCATCGACAACCAATGCTGACCGCCAGGCTGACGGCGATTCAAGGGGCGAGCCAAACGGACACGGTCAGAGCCGGAGCCGGTCGACGTCTGTTTTTGAGACGATGCGTCTGCAGCGTCGATCGGTGGCTGGGCAGGTGCCGGTGCAGCTCGTTCGGGCACCCGCACAATGTGAGCCTCTTCGATGATCTCGACGGGGGCAGGGGGTGTCGCAGGCGTGTGGTGCGTCACTTCGGTTTGATCGACCCATCCGCGGATCGTCCAGTTGGCCGGATGTTTGACCGATTCCTCTCGCGTCCACGAGCCGGACAGGGACCCCGGCATCGTGAGGGGCATCGTTCCCTCCGTATGGAACAGACTGGCGAGATGCGTGCCGCACGTCAGGTAAATGATCTGTTGGTCATGCTCGACGGCGAATTCGTCGAGGAGGCGCACAGCCTCCTGCAGGCGGTCGATGTCGCAGTCCACCAGCACATCGTCCAGGACCATCGGGAAGGAGATGCCACGCTCAGCGTACGCTCGCACCAAGGCGAGTCGCAGGCAGAGAGCCACTTGATCGAGCGTTCCGCGACTGAGCGTCCAGCGGGGGCGCTCGTTGTCGGCACTGTCAACGACACGCAGGTCATGATGTTCAGGCGTGACGCGCAGATCAACGTAGCGGCCACCGGTCAAGCGAGAGAGGTACTCCGCCGCCCAACGAATGGCGGGAGGTCGCACATCTCGCTCGACACGTTCGACGGCTCGGCGGATCACTTCGCCGGTGACCGACAGAACTCGCCACTGTTCTTGGGACGAAATGAGTTCGCGTTCGATGGTGTCCAGTTCGACCCGAGTCAGATCGATCCGCTCCTCAAGGGCTCGCACATCCTCGGGGAGTGTGAATTGAGTCGTCTGGTCGCGGCATGCTCGCCAGTGGAGACGGGCCGAATCGAGCTTTGCACGCAATTCATGGTGTCGCTGCCGCAGCCGGCGCAGTTGCTCAGAGGTCGGCTTGACGAACGTCACCACAGGGAGGACGCGCTCGACGACTGTGGTGGTCTGCCTGGACGGTTGCGGTTGGGCCTTGTTCTGTTCGTACTCCCAATGATCGGAGCAATCACACAACTCATGTTCAACGCACCGCTGAGCCGGACCGTCCCAGACACTGAGGTGCCCTGTCGATTCGACGATGGCCTGACGTTGCTCCCGCAGCGACTTGACGAGTTGCAGTTGCTCCAGTTCTTCGCGGTCGAGTTTTTCAGCGGCAGCCGAGTAGAACATCTTGTTGTGATGCAGCTCGAATCGCGAGACCTGCTCGCAGATGCCGTACAGGCGGCGGCGCATCTCCTCGACTGCTGTCCGCGTTGTGGTCGACCATTGCTTGCAGACACATCGCTGCGTGTCATGCTGATGGCTGAGGTTCTGTGAGTCGTCCCGGAGTTCGATCAGGGAGACCTCCATCTCACTCAGTGACCCACGCAGGACTGCGAGGAGTTGACCGGCTTGCAGGTCCTCGCTGCCGGCGATGCGTGCGGCACCCAGACTGATTTCCAGGCGAGCCTCAGCGATCTCGATGAGCTTGGTGCGCGCCTCAGTGATGCGTCGGTCGATGGCTTCCAGTTCGGCTCGGCGGTTGACGTCGACATGGCTCGTCGAAGCAAATCGTTTCACCGATGGGCGCGTCACGGTGACTCGCTCAGTTCGCTGAGGTGTCGGGACCGTCTGCCACGCACGATCTTCGGCTTCACGCAGGTCGCACTCTGCTGCCTGCAACTCGGCGTGCAACCATTGGACCGACTGCCACGCCTGCTTGCGATCCGTTTGTTGACGTAAGTGATGGGCACGCGTGAGTTGCTCGCAACGTTCACGCAGCAGTCGAGTGAGTTGTTCGAGTTCGGTCTGGAGATGCTGGCGGTGTTCTGTCAGCTCTGCGACCCGCCCACGCTCGGCCTCGTCGACCAGTTGCGTGCGTTGAGCATGGATACCGGTGGCTGCGGATGTCAGATCGTGAGAATCCCCGTCACGTGTGATCAGGTCAATGCCGTCGTCGATCGCTTGTTCCACCAGCCGATCCAACGCATGCACATCCGCATGACCGACCGTGTAGAGCAGGGGAATGAGAGCGGTCGGGACGTCATCGGCAGCGAGTCGTGGGTGAGCCGTATGTCGACCATTGCGGTCGAGTGTGATGCGGAGCTTGTTATCAACATCGGCATCGCTCGTGCGTGTGAACTGACAGTCATCGCCGGCCCAACGAGCTTGTACGCTGCCGCCACCGGGACCGCCTCCCACGGGCGGCATGAGACCGAGCCGACGTCCCTCGTCATATCCGCAGAAGACGCCATTCAAGAAGTGGA
>JAJDEJ010000019.1 GCA_029259815.1 Planctomycetaceae bacterium
TAATGGTGTTGCGTCCCTGGGGGCTGACCTGGTCGCGGTGCGAGTGCGACACTGTGTGCACCAGACCGTGAGCCCGCAGCAGGCGGATCAGCCGGGTGACTTTGGCCATTTGACGGCGGCGGTCGGCCTCGGCACCGGGCGGCCCTTCCACCGGGTGCGGCGACAGACTTCGGCCGCGGTTTCGGCCAGTGTCGCTTCGGCCTCCACGCTCGCCAGCGCCTCCAGGTATCGCTCGTTGCACGACTGGTTGATCTGCGTGCGACGATGCAGATCGGCGACTCCCTTACGGAGTTTCTGCCAGCTCTGGGGGCCGTTTGGATCATCCTCGCTGGCCCGGTCGACTTTCATCGCCCGCGGATGGTTGATCGTCGTCTCCACCCGCAACAGCGTCTGCTGTTTGTCGGACATCTTGATCGAGTTGCGATCGAGAGCGTGCTTGAGGCGAACTCCCTCCGGACGACGGGCCAGATGGGTGAGCATCTCGGCGGCGGTGAACTGCTGCACGGACGCGCTCTTCCCCAGAAACCGCAGCACATCCGTGCAGTCGAAGTGCGTCATGGCGTGCCGCACCAGCCGGGGAGACAGACGCGCCAGTGCCTCCGGCGAACGGAACATCACATCCGTCGCCCACTCGGTCTCGTCGACCGACCAGGAATGGGCCAACCGCTCCGGAGCAAACAGCGTCTGGTGGCTCGGATGCACCCGCCGCCGCAGACGATTCAGCAGCCGGGGCCAGTGGGTGCGGCTCTGCCGGTCCATCAGCCGCTGCGCCGCCGGCAGATCGGCGATGTCCACAAAGCCGTTCTCCCGCCGCTCGAAGGGGATGCCTTTTTTGACCAACTGCCGCGACAGCCACTCTCGACCGTTGATGACCACCTGCACGGTCAAGGGAAACCATGTCTGCAACCGCACGTTCAGCCAGCCCAACTGAGGATCGATGAGATCGAAATACTGATGCAGGCACTTTCCCTCGTGGCGACGGACTTCCCGCATCATCGCCTGCCGATTCGGCCCCACCGTGAAGGTGATGCACGGCTCGACCGCACTCAGCACACAGACCAGCCCGCTGGTCACACCGTCCCGCTGGGCGATGTCCTTGGCATCATCTTCCTTGCGGATGCTGCTGCTGGCCAGAGACTCCACCGGCCGCCGGTCCCGCTCGGCCAACTGCTGTGTGGCCTGTTTGATCGTCTCCGTCAGTCGCATCGCAGCCCCCTTGAAATCCTTCAGCCACACATTCGCCCGATGCAACCAGGCACCCATGCCTTGCGTGTTGGCCAGCCACCGCAGCGTCCCCCGAAACCGCACCCGATCAAGTCCACTGAGCGTTCCCTTGACCTCCGACGCATGACGTGTGAGAAACGATTGCCTGGCGTGACTCCTCTGAGAAGTGATGACTGATTTGGCAACGATCATCACTCGACTCCAAGGCGTCACGCCTTTTCATCTTGGTTGCGGCCATCGGCCGCACTGCGTATTCCGTGGTTTCTCCGTTCGGCGCGGGTCTCCTGACCCCGCCGTGTGCACGACCGCAGGTCTCCCCAATGCGCGTAAGACCGGCGGTCTTGTTGTGTATCATGGTCGAGAGACCACGACACAGCCGAGGAGACAACAATACATCCGGACGATGCTTGACGCTGTCGCTCATTAAGCGATATGAGAGAGCCTCACAGAGTCGACCGCATATCTGTCAAATGGTGTCACGATGAGCGAACGGATTTTCAACTTTTCAGCCGGGCCGGCGGTGATGCCCGAATCGGTGTTACGAGAGGCGCAGGAGGCCCTGTGGTCGCTCGATGGCACGGGCATCGGTGTGATGGAGCACTCGCATCGCGGGAGTGCGTTCAAGGCGGTGCTCGCTCAGACGGAGGATGCGTGCCGTCGGTTGGCCGGCATTCCAGACAACTACCGGGTTCTGTTTCTGCAGGGGGGAGCGTCGTCGCAGTTCTTCACCATTCCTATGAACTTCCTGCAAGCGGGAGACACGGCTGACTACGTCGTCACCGGCTCATGGTCGAAGAAGGCGGTCGATCAGGCCAAACGATACGGCAACGTCCATGTTGCCGGCACCAGTGAGGATCGCAACTTCTGTTATATCCCCAGTGACCTCGACTGGAGCAGTAAGTCTCGGTATACCCATTTCACCTCGAACAACACGATCTTCGGCACCGAGTGGGCGAAGGAGCCGGAAGTGCCCGGTGACAGTCCGCTGATCTGTGATATGAGCAGCGACATCTTCAGCCGTCCGATCGACGTCAAACGTTACGGCATGATCTACGCCGGGGCTCAGAAGAACCTCGGTCCCTCAGGCGTCACGCTCGTGATCATCCGGGATGACCTCGTCAGTGATGCAGCACTCGATATTCCCGAAATGTTGCAATACCGCACGCATGCCGAGAACGATTCGTGTTACAACACGCCGCCGACGTTCGGCATCTATGTGATGGGACGCGTCTTCCACTGGATCGAACAGCAGGGGGGACTCAAAGCCATCGCCCAACTCAATCAGGAAAAAGCGGACATCCTCTACGACTTCCTTGATGAGAGCGTGCTGTTCAAGCCGACGGCGGATAAGGACAGCCGGTCGCTGATGAACATCACGTTCGTCACCGGCAAGGCGGACCTGGACGCGAAGTTTATTGCAACGGCGAAGGCAGCCGGGCTTGATGGGCTGAAAGGGCATCGCAGCGTCGGCGGGATGCGAGCGAGCGTGTACAACGCTTTCCCCAAGGCGGGGGTCGAGCGGCTTGTCGAGTTGATGCGGGACTTTGAAGCGAAACAGGGGGAAGCGAAACAGGGGGAGGCGAAGCAGGGATGAGCGACGCGACGCCAGCCGCCGATCCAGCTCATGCAGACATTGGCATTGTGTGTGCGCTCAAGCTGGAAATCTCGCCGTTGCTGGACCGTTGCGACCGCGTGCGCAAGTACACCGGCGGTGAGTTCGTCTTTCGTGGAGGACTGACCGGCGAGGACTATGACATCCGCGTGGTGATCGTCGAATCGGGCACCGGCCAGGAGCGTGCCCATCGAGCCACGCAGGCCCTCATCGACGCACACACGCCGAGTTGGGTGCTCTCGGTCGGCTTCTCGGGGGCCCTCTCGCCCGGCCTGAAGCTCGGCGACATCGTGATGGCAAACTCGATCGTCGACACCGCGGGTGAGGAGTTGAAGGTCGACGTCAAGATGGCCGCTGAACCGGCACGCGGCTGGCATGTGGGCCGAATCGTGACGGCAGACGAAATTGTGCGGACCGTGTCCGAGAAGGAGCAACTCGCTCGGCAGACCGATGCGTTGGCAGTCGATCTGGAGTCACTCGCCGTCGCCCGATTGTGTGCCAAGTCGAAGATGCGTTTTCTTGCTGTGCGTGCAATTAGCGACGACCTGACGGAAGACCTGCCGCCAGAGGTCATCTCTGTGTTCGGCGGCACGGGATCGTTGCGAGCGGGCGCGATCGCGGGAGCACTCTGGAAACGCCCTGGCAGCGCGAAGGACATGTGGCGACTCCGCGAACGAGCTGTCACCGCCTCCGAGCGCCTCGCGTCGTTCCTGACAGGCATCATTCCCACGCTGCATGACACGGTCCGATAGGCACGGCCACTCGGTCATTCTAATTCCGGGCTGCGGGGAAGGGGTCAGGCACCATTTCGTTCGTAAGGTCCTTGAAAACTCGATCACGACATGGTGCCTGACCCCTTGGCGCTCGTGAACTTGGAATGACTGATGTGACGTTCAAAGAGAACTACTCCCCCTCACTGGCGACGTTCTCATGCTGAAAAGATTCATTGTGCCCGTTGCTGGAGGGGGAGTGTGTCTCATCGATTCGCACGGTGGACCGCAGATGCAGGTCTCGTTGGGGGAAGGGGATCTCGATTTGGTTGGCAGCCAGTCGGTCGTTGATCTTGGCATGCAGATCGTGAATCGTCTGCAGGCGGTTGTCGAGGTTGGGCAGATAAGCCCTGAGGACGAAGTTGAGTGAACTATCTCCGAAGGCCTCGAACGTGACGAGCGGAGCCGGGTCTTCGAGGACGTTCTCGTGTTCGCGAGCGACCTGGAGGATGACCTCACGAACGAGGCTCGTGTCCGACCCATAGGCGACGCCGATGTTGATGACCAGGCGGTTCATCTTGTCGGAGAGCGTCCAGTTCAACAGCCTCCCGGTAATGAACTCGCGGTTGGGAACGATGTACTCCTTGCGGTCCCAGTCGACGATGGTTGTTGCCCGGATGCGGATGCGGTTGACCACGCCGGTGACGCCATCAATCGTGACCACATCGCCCACGCGGACGGGTTGCTCGAACAGGATGATGATGCCCGAGACAAAGTTGGCGAAGATCTCCTGCAGGCCAAATCCCAAGCCGAATGTGAGCGCCGCAGCCAGCCATTGCACTTTCGCCCAGCCGATGCCAATGGTTTGACTGGCAGCCATGATGCCGATAAGCACGAGTGTATAGCGAACCAGAGCCGTGACCGCGTAAGCGGTCGAGCGGTCGATGGGGAGCCGCTGCAGGATTGTGATTTCAAGCAACCCCGGCAGGTTACGGGCGGCTGTGAACATCAGGGTCAGGATGAAGCAGGCCATGGCGAGATTGGCGATCGTGATCGCCTGCACTTCGTACTTGATTTCCGTGTCGAATGTGCCGTCGGGCTGTTTGATCTGTTCCGTTCCCTGAGAGACCGACTCCCAGAGGGGCCAACGGTCAAGAAACCGGACCGCGGGAACGACATCGCTCCAGATGAACCAGAGGCCGACCAGGCCGAGGAGAATGAGCGTGGTGCTGATGAGACGTTGTGATTGCTGACTGATGGACGTCAAGTCAGCCTCGTCCAGGGTGACCTCTGGCAGAGGTGCTCCCGCTTCCGTAGTCTCTGACTGCGTTGCCTGAGCAGCTCGACGTTCCTGGAGTTGCACGATCCGTAGTCGGCGGTGCCGCAACATGAGCCAACGTTGCATCAGAGCCCGCAGGTAGAAGGCGCCGAGGACCAGGAACACGGTGATCTGCGAGCGAAGCATCAGTTTCTGGGCCGAATAGTAGTAGCCTGTCGCAGCGAGGCCGGCGAGGAGCAACGGCAGGCCCACAGCCACCGCGTACCACGCATAGTCCAGCCGGTCGAGCCAGCCTCCCGATTGCAACGCACGAAGTTCCCGGAGGGCACCACGGCTTGGATGCAGCATGCTGTGGGAGAACCAGCTGAGGACCAGCATAAAGGCCATGAAAAACAGCCGTTCGATGGCCGCATGGCGCCCGTCCCCATCATGAAAATGCATCAGCGCCACAGCAGCAGCGAGTGGCAGGCCCAGCAGCATCAGCTTGCGCAGTTGAGTGCGAATCGCCCGCAATGTGCCCTTCGGCCATCCAAAGTGGGCCTCACACAATCCGTTCGGACGTAGAGACTGACGCAGCCACTCCAGCAAAAGGAACACTCCGGCAAGCCGACTCATGCTGACTGCTGCGGCCAACACAATCCGAGGCGGATCCGGCGAATTGAGCAACCGCCAGGAGACGAACCACATGATCCCCGGCCATGTCAGCGAGACCAGCACTGTGTATTCCAACGCACGAAACGTCGGCAGAAATGAGACGGCCCCTCGGCTTTGAGCAACCTTGGCGAGATCGCGTAAGCGGCGACCGATCCGCTGATGGAGATACAACAGGTACAGAAAGAGAGCGCCAGCGGACGCATACAGGAGCGGAACTCTCAGCACATCCCGTACGATCGCATCCAGAATCGACCGCCACGTTTCAAGATCCCAGAGTGCGGATGCAGAGTCTCGGTCTTCAAGAATCTCAGAGATCGACAAAGGCCGATGGCTGCGGACCCACAAGATGCGCTGGTCGACAAACGAGGTGAATTCCTGTGCCTCCTTGATCAGCAGGAGCTCCTGTTGATCCAGCGAGGCCAGCGTTGTCGTGTAGCGATCGTACGCGCTGACGACATTCTCCAGGTAGTCCTGCTGGTTTCGCAGGGCCGTCAACGCGTTGTCGCGGAGTTCGTCCTGTTGCGGTCCTGTTAACCCGGAGGCAACGACGATTTCATCGGCAGCCGATTCGATATCGAGCAGATCGTTGAGAGCATCGCGACGTTCGTAGAGGGTGTACTCGGCATCTTCAAGGGCGACCAACCGTGATTGACGTTGCAGTTGATGCTCGTAAATGCTGGGCATCTGTGCCCGCAGTTTCCGGAGTCGCAGGCCCATCGACCCCGATTGCCCCAACTGCTGTTTGTCGATCTCGATGATCTGTCGGTAATCCTCTCGCAATTCGGCGAGCTGAAGTTCCACCTCCTTGAGCGATTGCTGCGCGGTTTCATGCAGTCGACGGATGTCAGTTTCTTCGGTAGCGATCTCCTCATTGGCTTTGAGGATTGGTTGGAGCAGCGGCTGTGCCTGCATGGCGGCCTTGCGGGCCTCACGCACACGAGCCTCGGCCTCTTCCTGCCTCAGCCGGTTGATCTCCGCCACATGCAATTCGACCAGTTTACGCGTCCTGTTCAGTTCTCGGGTGAGCATCTCGCGGCGGAGAGCTGGTAGCTTGACCGCGTCCGCAGCATCAAACAGCGTGAGCTCGTTCTGAGCCACGGCTGACTTCTTTTGCAACTGGAGCTGCTTAGCTCGCAGGGATGCGAGTCGCAGCCTGGTCATCACAGGGGGCTCACCTTCGGGCGCAGGGGCCTGCAGTCGAGCCTGGATGTCTTGCAACTGCGCGGGGAGATCGATGAGGAATTGCCGATTGGCTTTTCGCTTCGCTGAACGTGAGGCGGGGTCAACAGTCGGCAATGTCAGTTGCTGCTCCAGCTCCGTGATCCGTTGCTGAAGTTCGTTCCGCGTGATATCAAGTTCCGCAAGTGGTGGCTTCCCTTCGAGCTTGACCTCGCCCGCCTTCTCCATGGCTGACAAATCTCGCTCGATCCGCTCCTGGGTTTGCGGAATTGCAGCTGTCTGCTGCTCCAGATCCGCGATTGCTTGAGTGAATGCGGCTGCGGCTTTGAGGTCATTGAGTGCCTGCTGGGCCAACTCGGGTACCAGCTTTTTGTCCTCATCCGTCAGGTCCGCCGTCCCCTCGGCTTCCTTTTGCAAAGCCGCGATCTTTTCCTCATCGACGGCAGCCTCCCCCACCTCAGGCGACAGGACGACAGGCTCCGTCGGCGTTTGAGCCAACAGCCACGAACCGGCCATCAGCCACAGCACGATCGTCATCACTACGCTTCGCGTCCCGTTCATCTCGATTTCGTCTCTCGGCCTGCATGAATCAGAAGATATGGTCAGGACAAAACTTACTGCCCGCAATTGGCCGGAGAGTGTCCCAAAATCGAGTCTCGGCGCACAGAGGCGTTTGACCAGATGGTGCCACAACTCCCCTCGAGGGTGTGTTCATCTCTAAGCTTGATCCGTGTCATCCGTGAAATCCGTGGTCAGAATTAGAACCACGGAATACGCAGTGCGGCCGATGGCCGCAACCAAGATGAAAAGGCGTGACGCCTTGGAGTCGAGTGATGATCGTTGCCAAATCAGTCATCACTTCTCAGA
>JAJDEJ010000181.1 GCA_029259815.1 Planctomycetaceae bacterium
GGGACTGAGTTCGAGCTGGGCGGTTCCTCATCGCGTCGGGCAATGGCCAACTCTCCCTCATCGTGAAGAACCTGCTGATCCAGCGATTTTTCGGCCAGGTCATGGAGTTCCTTAACCTTCTCGACAATCCCCTCGGGATCATCCAGCGGAACACAGACTTCTCCCTCCAGATTCATGCTGAACCTGATGCTATTGTAATCTTGCGACAGAGATGATTCTCACGCGACCCACTTGACCAGTCCCTCTCTCTCCGTTCAAAAACCACCAGCGGGGTGGTGCGCAGAACGTTCGTACTGACACCGTTTCTCAGTCCCGACTTGAAATCCCCATGGCAGTCTCATGACGCACTTCGGTGGCTGAAAGGTCAGGAAGCCAATGTCATCGTTTCGACCACGCATTCCGACCCGATACACCGCGACTTCTGGATCAGATCGAAGCTGCGTTGGTTGCGGGTACCGACGTTGGAGTATTTGGCGGAGATGGTTGGTTGTGGTGACCGAATCTTGGTGGGATTCCATGCATGCTTAATCGGCACTGAGTTGTCAGTCGCATGGTTCAATAGTCAGAGCGGCGTGTCGTCGCTAAACTCGTTTGAAGTTTGTGGCCCCCCCCGACCACGAGCCATACTCTGTCTCGGACAGTGAGATTCGATCCGGCAGACAACAGTCCCTCGGGGTCCAAGTGGCGGCGCTCCCACGAAATCTATGATTCGCGGTCATTCGATATGCCCCACCCCTACACGTTTCAAGACTACGAAACGGACTCTTTCTACGACGAACTCTTTGACTCAGATGGCCAACCACATCCCGGTGCTGCCCTGCTGGTCGAGAAGATTAATTCGCTGCCTCCGGGCGAACTTGCTCAGCGGCGAGAAGAGGTCGATCGTGCTTTGCTGCGGATGGGGATTACCTTCACCGTCTATGGCGACGAAGAGGGGACCGAGAAAATCTTTCCATTCGATGTGATCCCGCGGATTGTCGAAGCGTGGGAATGGAACCACATCGAGGCGGGACTGAAGCAACGAATCTCAGCGCTGAATCAATTTCTCGATGACATTTACAACGATCAGCGGATCGTTCATGAAGACATTCTGCCAGCAGACTTGCTGGAGAAGGCAAAGTCGTACCGCAAGCAATGCGAAGGGCTGAGTCCTCCGCGTGGCATCTGGTGCCACATCACCGGCACCGACCTCGTCCGTGGTGGCGACGGGGCGATTTACGTTCTGGAAGACAATCTGCGCTGTCCGTCTGGTGTTTCGTATGTTCTGCAAAACCGTCTGGTGATGAAGCGGAGCTTCCCGCAGGTGTTCGAGGCGTCACGAGTCCGACCGGTCATCGATTATCCGAACCAGCTGTATCATACTTTGACGCACCTCGCTCACGAGAACGTCGGCGAGCCGACTGTCGTTGTGTTGACTCCCGGCATTTACAACTCCGCGTACTACGAACATTCCTTCCTGGCACAACAGATGGGCGTCGAACTGGTCGAGGGGAAAGACCTGGTCGTCAAAGGCGGGCTCGTCTACATGCGGACAACCGACGGCTTTCAGCGGGTCGATGTCATCTATCGCCGAATCGATGATGACTTCATCGACCCACAGTCGTTCCGCAAAGACTCCATGCTCGGCGTGCCGGGGTTGATGGATGTCTACCGTCGCGGGCGAGTCGCCCTCGCCAATGCACCGGGGACGGGTGTCGCCGATGACAAAGTGATCTACGCCTACGTCCCGGAGATGATTCGGTACTACCTGAACGAGGAGCCGATCCTTCCCAATGTGCAGACATATGTCTGTGCCAAGGACGATGATCGCAAGTATGTCCTCGAGAACCTCGACAAACTGGTCGTCAAGGCAGCCAACGAAGCGGGAGGCTACGGAATGCTCGTCGGCCCGCATTCCACGAAAGAGCAGCAAAGTCAGTTCGCCAAACTGATTGCCGACGACCCTCGCAATTACATCGCACAACCGACGCTTGCGTTGTCGCGCGTGCCAACGGTCGTGGACGATCGAATCGAAGGACGACATGTCGACTTACGGCCCTACATTCTCTATGGCGAGGACATTTGGGTGCTGCCCGGCGGCCTGACGCGAGTCGCACTCAAGAAAGGATCGCTGGTCGTCAATTCATCGCAAGGCGGCGGCAGCAAAGACACCTGGGTCGTCGCCCAGTACGATGACGATGCCGCGGAGCCTGAAACACCCTTGTGATCCTCGACGTCGACGACGAGGACGTAGTTCTCTCGACCTGAGCAGTGCTCGCATCAGGTCGGGATCCGGTCACTCATTAACCCACCTGCGAGCATCATGACCCTGACGAAGCCGAGTTTTTCAATGCTCAGCCGTGTTGCTGAATCAATTTACTGGATGGCCCGCTACGTTGAACGAGCCGAGAATACGGCGAGATTCATCGACGTCACGCTCAACGTGATCCTTGACCAGCCCAACAAGATCGACGAGCAATGGGAGCCACTTGTCCAGACGACGGGCGATGTCGAGTTCTTCAAGGAACATTACGGCGCCCCGACGGCGGAGAACGTCGTCCGGTTCCTGACGTTCGACTCCGAGTACCCCAACTCGATCCTCTCATCACTGAGTGCGGCGCGTGAGAATGCCCGCACCGTTCGCGAGGCGATCTCTTCGGAAGTCTGGGAGCAATTGAACACCTTCTATCACTTCGTCAAACGGGCTGCTTCCAATGGCCAGATGACTGGGCCGACTCAGCTGGAGTTCTATCAGGAAGTGAAACAGCACAGCCATTTATTCAATGGGATTCTCGATGCCACGTTGCCACGCGGAAAGGGTTGGCACTTTGCCAACCTCGGGCGACTGATCGAGCGAGCCGACAAGACCAGTCGTATTCTTGATGTGAAATACTTCACCCTGTTGCCAAATCCTGAAGATATCGGAACAACACTTGACGACTTGCAATGGTCCGCTGTGCTGAGGTCTGTGAGCGCATTCGAGGCGTTTCGTAAGCGGTATCATACCATCACGATTCACCGTGTCGTCAACTTCCTTGTGCTCGACGTCCACTTTCCCCGAGCGATTGGTTACTGCGTGAATTGGGCGGACGACTCTGTGCATCAAATCGCCGGCTCCCCGGTCGGCTCCTATAGCAATCCGCCAGAACAGCGTCTGGGTCGATTGAAAGCGGAACTCGTCTATGCCGATGTCGATACGATCATCAATCAGGGCCTGCATGAATTCATCGACCGCCTGCAGGGACAACTCAACGACGTCGGCAGCGCCGTCCACGAGACGTTTTTCGCCATGCGGCCTGTCGAACAGATGCAGTCTCAGATGCAGCATCAGTTTCAATGATCGGAACGGACTCCCTCCCCAATCACTCGTTCCCATCGTTCCGCCGTATTCATTGACAGCCTCTCATGACCATTCGTGTCGCCCTGAATCACAAAACCGCTTACACCTACGATCGTCTGGTGACTCTCGGTCCACAGATCGTCCGTCTGCGACCGGCTCCTCATTGTCGCACGCCGATTCACAGTTACTCGATCACCGTCCACCCGCACGATCATTACATCAATTGGCAGCAGGATCCGCACGGCAACTTTCTGGCGCGGTATGTCTTTCAGAAGCCGGCACGCAAACTGAGCGTCGAGGTCGACTTGATCGCTGAGATGACGGTCATTAACCCGTTCGACTTTTTCGTCGAACAGTCTGCCGAAAAGTCTCCGTTTGACTACGACCCCTGGCTCGCCAAGGAACTGAAGCCGTTCCTGGAAACGATCGAACCCGGTCCCAAGTTCACTGAATATCTCGCCGGCATTGATCGATCGCCTACCCCGACCAACGACTTCCTGGTGTCGCTCAATCAGCGGCTTCAAGGGGACATCGGCTATCTGATTCGCATGGAGCCGGGCGTACAGACTCCGGAAGAAACCCTGACCACACGATCGGGGTCGTGCCGGGATAGTGCCTGGCTGATGGTCCAGATCTTGAGGCATCTCGGACTGGCGGCACGGTTTGTCTCCGGGTATCTCATTCAGCTCACCCCCGACATCAAGGCACTTGACGGCCCTTCGGGCACCGAGGTCGACTTTACGGATCTCCATGCTTGGACCGAGGTCTTTCTGCCAGGAGCTGGCTGGATCGGGCTCGATCCGACCTCCGGTCTCTTCGCTGGCGAAGGACACATCCCACTCGCCTGCACGCCTAACCCGAGTTCGGCGGCTCCCATCACGGGCGGTCTCGGCCCCTGCGAAGTCGAATTCTCCTTCGACATGCAGGTCACACGGATTCACGAAGACCCACGTGTCACCAAGCCCTACACGGACGACGAGTGGGCACAGATCAATGAGCTTGGTCAGCAGGTCGACCGCAAACTGACCGACAGCGACGTGCGTTTGACCATCGGTGGTGAACCGACATTCGTCTCCATCGATGACATGGAAGGGGCCGAATGGACGACGGCTGCGGTCGGTCCCGATAAGCGGCGACTGTCGGAAGCGCTCATCAAACGCATTCGGGATCGCATCGCTCCGGGCGGCATGCTGCATTTTGGTCAGGGGAAGTGGTACCCGGGCGAATCGCTGCCACGCTGGGCACTGGGCGTCTACTGGCGGAAGGACGGCGTGCCGATCTGGGAGAACGTCGAACTGATTGCCGACGCTGACAAGGACTACGGGCTCGGTCCCGATGCGGCGAAACGGTTCTCAGAGCATCTCGCCGAAGTGCTGGGAGTGAAGGCCGATTACATCGTGCCGGCGTACGAAGACGTCGCTCACTACCTCCTCAAGGAACAACGCCTGCCGGTCAATGTCGACCCGACCGATCCCAAGTTGAAAGACCCGGAAGAACGTGCGCGAATGACGAAGGTCTTTGAGCGTGGAGTGGGTGAGCCAGCGGGATTCGTAATGCCACTGAAGTCTCAACAGTGGCAGGCGAAGTCGCGCTGGACGAGCGGTCCCTGGCCGATCCGCGCGGACCGCATGTTTCTCCTGCCGGGGGACTCGGCCATCGGGTTGAGGTTGCCGCTTGATTCGCTACCGTGGGTGCCCGAGTCAAAAGTGCCCCCGCCATACCCGGTCGATCCGCTCGTCGAACATCCGCCACTGTCGACACCCGCCTATCGTCAACAAAACTTCGTGGGCGGTGAGCCGGAAGCGGTTGGCCAGCAGGGCATCTCCGAACAGCACGCCTCTGCAGACAAGAGCGACGAACAACCCGCCGCCGAAAAAGTTGTGCGGACAGCTCTGTGCATCGAGCCTCGTCAGGGTCGGCTGCACGTCTTTATGCCGCCGCTCGACCACCTGGAGGACTACCTCAACCTCGTCGCCGCGGTCGAGCGAACGGCTGTCGACCTGAAGATGCCGATCGTGTTGGAAGGTTATCTCCCGCCGCAGGACTCGCGGATTCAGCAACTCAAGGTCACTCCTGATCCAGGAGTGATTGAAGTCAACACGCAGCCGGTCTCCACCTGGGACGAGTTGGTCGAGACGACGACCGAACTGTACGAAGATGCCCGACAGACTCGGCTGGGCACCGAGAAGTTCGATCTCGATGGCGCACACACAGGCACCGGCGGAGGCAACCATGTTGTCCTCGGCGGAGAGTCGCCAGCGGACAGTCCTTTCCTGCGGCGACCCGATCTGCTCAAGAGCTTCATCGGGTACTGGGTCAATCACCCGTCGCTGTCGTATCTGTTCAGCGGTAAGTTCATCGGCCCGACGAGTCAGGCACCGCGAGTTGATGAGGGTCGACAGGACGCGCTGTACGAACTGGAACTGGCGTTCGCACAGGTGCCGAAGCCGGGAGAGTCGGCACCGTTGTGGCTCGTCGACCGGTTGTTTCGTAATCTGTTGATCGACTTGACGGGCAACACGCACCGGGCAGAAATCTGCATCGACAAGCTGTACTCGCCAGACAGTAGCACTGGTCGACTGGGACTCGTCGAGTTCCGCGGCTTCGAGATGCCGCCGCACGCCCGCATGAGCCTCACGCAGCAACTGCTCATCCGGGCACTCGTCGCGAAGTTTTGGGACCGGCCATACGAGGAGTCGCTGATCGACTGGAGGACGAGTCTGCACGATCGATTCCTGTTGCCTTACTACACCTGGAAAGACTTTGGTGAAGTGCTTGATGAACTTGGCAGATCGGGCTTTGATTTCGATCGTCGCTGGTTTGCCTCACATTACGAGTTTCGGTTCCCCGTCATGGGCGACCTCAGCCTGCAGGATCTGCAACTCGAACTCCGCACGGCCATCGAGCCGTGGTATGTCCTCGGCGAAGAACCGGGCGGCGGCGGAACGGTGCGGTTCGTCGACTCGTCTGTGGAACGGCTGCAAGTGAAAGTCACGGGGCTGACCGGCACGAGGCATGTGGTCACCTGCAACGGTCGACGTGTGCCGCTCACGTCGACGGGTGTGCAAGGAGAATACGTGGCTGGCGTCCGGTATCGGGCATGGGCACCGCCGAGTTGTCTGCATCCCACGATCCCTGTTCATGCCCCGCTGGTGTTCGATATCCTTGATCGCTGGTCCGAGCGGTCACTGGGCGGCTGCACTTATCATGTCTCCCATCCGGGCGGCACTAACTCAGAGGCGTTTCCTGTCAATGCCAATGCAGCCGAGTCCCGTCGCGCGGCCCGATTCTTCAAGATGGGGCATACTCCTGGTGAAATGTCAGTCCCACCAGTTGAAGAGAATGCCGCATTCCCGCTTACGCTGGACCTGCGTCGAGCCGTTCGTGGTTGATCGCTTGGTCGATTTGACAGGCAGACGCACACCAGCCGCGCCCGTGAGAAAGCGGAAAACGAACGACTTCCAGATGCTTCCGCTTCCTCACGGGCGCGGCTGGTTATCATCGAACAACGACCACTGCGCCGCGAGACATCGATGATCGACCAGGACGCTCCCTCACCACCGTCTCCGCAAACTCTGCTTGCCGGTTATCAGCCGCGCGCAGGCGTCTACGATGAGGCTGTTGATGCGAAACGGGGACTGCGACCTCATTGGCAGACGCTGGTCGACGAGTTGAACCTCCTCGGTGCTGAGGAAGTCCAGCGTCGGTGGCAGCTCGCGCAAAAGCAGATCGCAAATGATGGCATCACCTTCAATCCCCACGACCTGGAAGGTGGCAAGTCGCGACCGTGGATTCTCGATGCCGTGCCGCTCGTGTTGGAGGAGCAGGAGTGGAACGGGATCGCAGCGTCGCTCGAACAGCGAGCACGACTGTTCGACATGATTCTCCGCGACCTGTACGGCCCGCAGAATCTCCTTCGGGAACGTGTGCTGCCGCTGGACGTCTTGTATGGACATCCGGGATTCTATCCGGCCTTTCACGGTTTGCCGACTCCCGATGGACAGCAACTCACGCTCTACGCGGCCGATCTCGCCCGTGCACCGGATGGACGCTGGTGGGTGATGGGAGATCGCACGCGGGCACCGTTCGGACTTGGTTATGCGCTGGAAAATCGCATCGTCACTTCACGGATGTTCCCGCAAGTGTTCCGCCGATGTCGGGTGCAGCGACTCGCGTCCTACTTCGTCGCCCTTCGCGAGACATTGCGGGAAATGGCTCCACGATCCAAAGATAATCCCCGCATCGTGCTGTGGTCGAAGGGGCCATCGAGCCGCGCGTACTTTGAAGATGCGTACCTCGCCCGTTACCTGGGCTACACGCTTGTTGAAGGGGGCGATCTCGCTGTCCGTGAGAACCGTGTCTGGCTGAAAACTCTCGGCGGACTGTTGCCGGTCGAGGTGCTTCTCAGGCGACTCGATGAGGATGACTGCGACGCCGTCGAACTCAATCCAACTTCGCGTTCGGGAGTCTCCGGATTGCTGGAAGTCCTGCGATCGGGAAACGCGGCGATCTCGAATGCACTCGGCAGCCGGTTGGTCGAGTCACCGATCGTGCAGGGCTTCCTGCCGAGCGTCTGCAAGTTCTTGCTCGATGAGCCGCTGAAGATGCCGTCTGTAGCGACCTGGTGGTGCGGAGAGGCCGAGGCCCGGCAATACGTGTTAAAGAATCTCGATTCACTCGTCATCCGGCGTGCGTTTCGCCACAAGAATGAGCCGCCACTGCACCCCGCACGGATGTCGGCCGACGAGCGCGCGGAACTCATCGCCCGCATTCAGCACCAGCCGCAACAATTCGTCGGTCAGGAATCGGTGGTTCGCTCAACTTCGCCCGTGATGACGGACGAGGGCATCGCCCCGTGGCATGTCGCGCTGCGGAGCTTTCTGGTTCACAGAGACGACGGATTCGTGGCGCTGCCCGGCGGTTTGGCCCGAGTGTCTTCAGAGACAGACACACTCGACTTCACCATGACCTCTGGTGAACGAAGTCAGGACGTTTGGATCCGCTCCGCAGAGCCGATCGAGCGGGTGACATTACTTGCGGCTCCAGGCGATGCGGTCGTTCTGCGTCGAAGTGGTTCGGATCTTCCCAGTCGTGTCGCCGACAATCTGTTCTGGCTGGGACGAAGTGTCGAACGTGCCGAGAGCATCGCCCGGCTGATGCGAACGGTCTTGTCAGCCATGACAGGCGAGGTCGAGTCCACGGATGTCTTGCAACGACTGTTCCGAGTTCTCGCCGAACAGGGACAACTGGACCCCGACTTCGTCGTGGATGGGCTCAAGACGTCGCTGCCGGAGGTCGAGGAAGTCCTGCCCGAAGCGATCTTCGACTCGGAACGGCCTCTGAGTCTGCGAGCCACGCTCAACGAGGCGGTCCGACTGGTCTCCATCGTCCGCGATCGTGTGTCGGTCGATGCGTGGCGTGTCATTCATCGCATCGACGAAGACTTCCGCCGACCGATTGGACATGCGGCGATCGACTCGTCCGACGTGAGGAATCAGCTGGATCAACTCCTCACCGAACTGCTCGCTTTCGCAGGACTCGCCGAGGAAAGCATGACACGCGGACAGGGTTGGCGTTTC
This sequence comes from Planctomycetaceae bacterium, assembly GCA_029259815.1. Lineage (GTDB taxonomy): Bacteria > Planctomycetota > Planctomycetia > Planctomycetales > Planctomycetaceae > JAHBXU01. The sequence goes on from JAJDEJ010000181.1 coordinate 8,899, forward strand.
CTCGATTTGGGACGGCGGATCGAACGTGCCAGGCAGACATCGGTCCTGCTCCGCGGAACGCTGGTGACTCCCATCGCCGAGGAACAGGCTCTTCTCGAATGTGTCCTGCAAACAGCTGACAGCATCATGACCTACCGCACGAGGTACCTCGCCACGATGCAGACGGCTCCTGCACTGGACATGTTGCTGATGGACGAAACGAATCCGCGATCCATCGGTTATCAACTGCACATCATCGAGTCTCATCTGGATGAGTTGCCTCGGGACGAGCAGACGGCCGTCATGAGTGCCGAGCAACGACTGGCGTTAACGCTGAGAAACTCAGTTCGTCTCGCGGTTGTCACCGATCTCGCGAAGGTGGATCACTCGGGTCATCGCCCGGCGCTCGATCGACTGCTGAGGCAACTCGACGACCGCTTCCCGAAACTCTCCGATGCTGTGTCGAGTCGCTTCCTCATTCACGCCGGCCTCTCGCGACACTATGGCTCGCAATCCGAGCAACACTCATGAAGTACAAAGTCACCCATACGACAAAATACAGTTACAGCGAACCGGTCGGCGTTTGCCATAATCGGATCGTCCTGTCACCGCAGTCCGGACCTCGGCTACATGTCCGTTCGCATCGCATCGTCGTCCGTCCGACTCCGCAGATCATCAGCCGCCGGCCGGATTTCTTCGGCAACAATGTGCAGACTTTCTCAGTCGAGGAGAATCATCGACAGATCACCATCACCGCCACCAGCCGTGTGGAAGTCGAGGCAGCGCCGTCACTTGACCCGTCATCGACGCCGACTTGGAATCAGGTCGTGGAGTCACTTGCCGTCCGATCCGATCCCGCGTGGCTCAAGACTTGCGTGTATCAGTTCAACTCTCCACGAATCACACGGTCGGACGCATTCGCCGACTACGCGAATCAGTCGTTCACGCCGGAACGTCCAATTCTGGAGGCCAGCATCGACCTCACATCTCGGATCAAGAACGACTTCAAGTACGACACCAAAGCAACCACCGTCAGCACGGCGACTGAAGAAGCATTCTCCATCAAGAAGGGAGTTTGCCAAGACTTCGCGCATGTTGAAATTGCCTGCCTCCGCTCGATCGGCGTCCCCGCCCGATACGTCAGTGGCTATCTTCGCACGTTGCCACCCGAGGGGAAACCGCGACTCGTCGGTGCTGATGAATCCCATGCCTGGGTCGCCGTCTATTGCGGTAGCGACATCGGGTGGATCGACATGGACCCCACCAACAACTGCCTCTGCTCCACCGATCACGTGCCCGTCGCCATCGGTCGGGATTACGCAGATGTGACTCCCATCAAAGGCGTCTTCCTCGGCGGCGGAACGCACTCACTGTTGGTCAGCGTCGATGTCGCTCCTGAAGAGTGATACGCCGAAACCCAGTTTTCGGCACTCCCCTTGAACCGGGCATGATCCAATGTCATTCGTCCCTTGTTCCCCGAGCATCTGCACAGTTGCCAAGAGTCGCGTCCTCTCTCGCTTGATCCAAATCCAATTGCTCCGTTTTGGTAACATTGACCGACCGGACATGACGAGTGCCGTTTCGGCATTGCCTTGCTCACTCGCGTAGGTCGGCGTCGACCGAGAACACTTTGCGCAGATAAGAGTCACTGACCAGAGTCGTCACTCTCATGGCGCAAAGTGGTCATCTTTCTCCACACTGACCACCGTTGTCGTTAAATAACTCCTGACGAACCGTCCGAAGCTCTTTGGCATTGGTGACCAATGTGGCGCCTTCAGGGGGAATGGAATCCTGCGCTATGCCATGACCAATGACGCTTGAGCAGCAAGAAATTCTCGCTTGGCTGGCTGAACTGCCGGCGGATTCCAGGTGCTGTCGAAGCGCAGCACGTATTTCTTTCCGGAGTCGAACGGTTTCCCGTCGGCATCCACGAACGCCCCGGGGTAGATGGCATCCTCGATCACGTTGGCCCCCAATCCTCCACGGTTAGCCCTTCGAAGTCGTTCACAAATCGGTTCGGCTTGAACACGACGTTGACATCGCCGGACCGTGTCGGGTTGTAATTCCGCAAGACGGATCTGATGATTCGGGTGTCGGGGACTCTGCCCTCGCGCAGTGCACTGCTTGGCACGGCCAGCGCCACGCCGTCGAATCGGGTCAACTCATCCGCGATGGCCTGTTCGACTTCAGCCTGGTCGAGACCTTTCTCGTGGATCAGCGCTCGATTGAGATAGACGTACGGATGGTAGAAGTCCGTGATTAACTCCTCGCCCAGACCAAACCGGGTTTTGAGGGCTTTGATCGCTCCGGCTTTGTCCCATTGCTTCGGATGGACGTAATCGGTGTCGAATCCCAACTGTGTCAGGTATCCCGGTGCCTCTGATCCGCCATGATCGGCTGACAAAACGATGAGCGTCTTCTCCGGTCTGACTTTCTCGTCCACGAATCTGAACAGATCGGCCAGCGTCCGATCCAGCCGCAGATTGTTATCTTCGCTCTCCAAGCTGGAGGGCCCGAAAAGATGGCCCACGTAGTGGGTGGACGAAAAGCTGATCGACAAATAGTTGGGATCAGCATCGGCACCGAGCTGCTCCTCTTCGATCAACGTCTTGGCAAAGTCGAGGGTTAGCTCGTCACCGACTGGACTGACGGTCAACAAGGTTGTGATCAGCATTGCTTCCGGTTCTCCGAGAAGCGAGGCAAGTCTCGCGTGTTGCCGGTCAGGCACGATCTGCGTGGTTTCCTGCTGGAGTACCTAGCCCTTGAACAAGCGTTCCTGGGTTGTGGTTAATGTGTGTTTATGGCGTGCGTTGGCGAACGGTGGCCGTGGGAGGCCGGGGTTTGATTCGGATTATGATGGGGCATGCTGGTTGACTTTCGGGGGCTGGGCGTTGGC
>JAJDEJ010000182.1 GCA_029259815.1 Planctomycetaceae bacterium
CGTCGCCGCTTCGGCCCCAAATGCTCCCACGGATCGAACAGTTCGGGGCTGTGATGGTCTCGCAGGCGTTTCATCGAAGCAGGGTAGCGCCGAAGCGAAAAATCGCAATTCCAATCCCCGACTTTTTGCCGGCCCGTCAACCCTTTGACAATTACTCGTTGACGTTTTCGGTCATTCATTCATGATAACGGGGAATCATCGAGACAGGGGCCCCATCTTGTTTGAAACGAAAAACCGCACGTCACGGGGCAGACGTGGCGTGCGGCATCAGACGGGTCAACGCTGGGTGAGCGGGGAGTCACTCGAAATCATACCCCAGCAGGTGACCCTTCATTCCGACAAACTGCACCTTGATCTCACAGGTGCCGGTCGCCTCTTCGCAATTGATGTTAAAATTGAGCAAGAGAGTTTGACCACCGTCTGAGAGGTCCATGCGGCTGCTCTTGAAGGTCGCCGACTTGAGAGCTCCGGCGTTCTCGCGAATCCCCTGGCTCATCTGGGCAAATGTCTCTGCGTCGATGACTTCTTGCAGTGCGGGGTGACACATCGCATAGGCGTCGTCAGTCTGCCCGGCGAGGAATCGTTTGATGAATGTGAGGCCCATCTCTTCATACACTGTTGTGGTGGTCGGCCCCTGGAACCAGTCGTCGCCCAACTCGGCTGACGTGACGTTGAAACCAATCAACTCGCCGTTCACCGTCTTCAGAGAGGATGTTGCTGTCCCACGCTCAAAATGAATCGTCGCGTCTGAGGTCTTGATACGATTTGTCAGACCGCCCTCATTGGAAAAACCGGTCTGTTGAATGTTCTTGACGGAACCGAGCTTCTCGTTGATCGCGTTCATCCAGGCAGCGAGGACTGGTTCATCAATCTCGACCAGCAGTTCGGGACGCATCTGTTTGGTCAACTGTTTGACCTGACCACTTTGCACGGCTGAGAAGAAGTCCTGCTGAACATCAGCCTGAACAGTGGTGATCATTCCCAATAAGAGGGCGGCGACAGCAGTGATGCGGAAGTGAAACATGGGGATCGGCTCCTGATGCGAAGTGGAAAGTCTGGTTCGGTCCCGCAATTCAGATTGCGGGTTCCTGCGAAGACCGGCGGGGTTTTGGGGTCAAGTGGGAATTTTATTGGCAGTATTTGTCTCAAGCGGCAGAATGTCCCAGATGTAACGGCGGCAGATTCCTCACAGAGAGACAAAATGAAGGGAATCGTTTCCGATCGTTTGCTACAATACCGATGATGCAAATCCGTTGATTGCAGCCCTCCAGCCGTGGCCTTCCATTGATCCCACCGGACTGTCATGACGAATAGCATGTCCCACCCGCGAGCCACTCTCCCTGTCCATCCCTCCACGGTGTCACGGCGGACAGCCGTCCAGGCAGGAGCCGTTGGCCTGTTGGGTCTGGGGGTGAACCACTTGCAGGGTTTGCGGACAGCCGTCTCCGCAGATGATGGGACACGGGCTCCTCAGTCAGCGAAGTCCTGCATCTACATTTTTCTTTCCGGTGGTCTGGCTCAGCACGAGAGCTTCGACATGAAGCCGTCCGCTCCGGACACGATCCGTGGCGATTTCTCTCCCATTGCGACAAGCACGCCCGGTCTCACGATCTGCGAGCATTTGCCAATGCTGGCGGAACGCAGCCATCTGTGGGCCTTGTGCCGGTCACTCACCCATTCGTCGAACGGTCACTCAGCCGGTCATCACATCATGCTGACGGGTCGCAGCCTTGTGCCGCCGCTGTTCAACGCTTCCAAACCGTTGCCGACAGACTGGCCCTCCATCGCCGCGATTGCCGGGGATGCGACGGCACCACGCAACAATCTGCCTCCGGCAGCCGTGCTTCCGGAACGACTCGTCCATTACTCAGGCCGTGTGATTCCAGGTCAGTTCGCCGGTGAGATGGGACCGCAACGCGACCCCTGGTTCATCGAAGCGTCGCCGTTTCACTCAACATCCTACGGCGCCTATCCCGTGTACCAGTTTGATCATCAGAATCGGGGCAGTGCCGATGATCGGGTCTTTCAGGCTCCCAACATCTCTCTCACACACGGTGTGACACGCAACGTCTTTCAACAGCGAGTCGCCCTACTCGATCAACTGGAGCAACAACGGCAGATGCTCGACCGGCACGCACACGTCGAGGACTTTGACCGTTACCGGCAGGGAGCCATCTCGTTGCTCAACGATCCGACAGTGCGTTACGCGATCGATGTCACTGACGCAGATGACAGCACACAGGATCGCTACGGTCGCAACTCATTTGGCTGGTCACTCTTGATGGCACGTCGGCTCATCGAGGCGGGCGTGAATCTGGTTCAAGTCAATCTCGGCAGCGACGAGACATGGGACACACACGGCAACGCTTTTCCTCATCTCAAGGACAAGCTTCTCCCGCCGACAGACCGTGCCGTCTCTGCCCTCTTGGACGACCTGCAAGAGTCCGGTCAGCTCGATGATACGCTCATCGTGATGGCAGGCGAGTTTGGTCGCACACCCAAGATCTCGCACCTCAAAGAACACTATGATTTGCCTGGTCGAGACCACTGGGGAGCTGTGCAAAGTGTGTTTTTCGCCGGTGGAGGAGTCCAGGGTGGCAACGTCATCGGGGCTTCAGATGCCCAGGGTGGTTATCCCCTTGATGCTCCACAAACGCCTGAGAACCTCGCTGCGACTATCTATCAATCACTCGGCATCCCCGCGAATGCTGTTTGGCACGATACGGTCAACCGTCCGCACCAGATCTACTACGGGAATCCCATCGCCGGACTGATCTGAGAACGGCCTGCGTTCCTCAGGTCACGCTCGTCAGGCAAACACCTGCGGCATCGCCAACAGGGCGCGAAACTCCGCAAGTGTGACCTCCCGTTCAATGGGGACGCGAAGCAGATCGTAGTCTGACCACTCCTCTGTCTTGTTTAGGCCACCGTAATAGCTGAACGCCGCGTCGAATCCATGCTGCTTCAGGAATGCCTGTGTGTACTCATCAAACGCAGCGCGGCTTCCGACCGGATAGCTGAACATGCTGATCGACTGACCAATCTCGGTTTCGATTCGCTGCTTGCAAACGGAGATCTCTTCCTCCTGAGTGCTGACGTCGTGTCGAGCAAGTACCGGGTGTGACACGGTATGCCCGCCGATGCTCATCCCCTCACGACGCATCTCGCGAACCATGTCCCAGGTCATCCACTGTTCGCTGGCAACATCGATCTGCGCCCGCCCACTTCCTGTCTCCTCCGCGAGCGAACTGACGAATCGTTGTGTGTCATCGTGATCGAGTTGCTTGTAAATATCCAGAAGAGTACGAATGGCGTGACATCGGCTCGGTTCATCGAACGCCATGTCTTGCAGGAGCCATTCGTTGCGATCGATTCCCGAACGGTCACTGCTGCGGACCATCCACGCGATTTCGTCCCACCAAGTCAATCGAGGCTGATCAAGGTACCCTGTTGCCAGGAAGAACGTTGCCGTCGCCCCGCGTCGTTTGAGGATCGGGAAGGCCAATTCGTAGTTGTCTCGATATCCATCGTCGAACGTGATCATCACATGACGACCGTGCTGACTCCGACGGACCTCCTCAAGGTCTTCTGGTCCAACAATGTCATAGTGCCGAGCAAGGTATGCCACCTGAGCATCGAAGTCGTCCTCCTTTGCGGACCACAACTCCCAGTCGAACAGACTCCCGGCTGGTGAGCCGATGCGGTGATAGTTCAAGACCAGCAGACCACTCCAGGCCGAGCACCGTCGCGCGATGGGGTCGATGACCGACTGACCCAGGATGTTTGCCAACAGTGCACGTTTGTTGATCGCGGCGACCATGATGTGAATTGACTCGATGATAGGTCGGCATGAGCAAGGCGAAGCATCCTCAAGCAAGCCTCAAAGCCTACGCCAACAAGCGGTCGGGGCAAACGTCTTCTCGAACTTCGGGGTCTGTGTTTGTCTGCCCACAAAGGAGTTGATCCCTACATTCGCTACAACACGACAACGATCTCAATCGGACCGATCTCCCTGCACTGATTCGGACTTAGGCCACAGCACCGTGGTGTGGTGAAACATAGAATGTTGAAACGCTTCATCACTTACGCTTCGCCGGCGAAGTGTGCCAAAACTTCTCGCACGCGGGCTCACTCCCAATGAACCATCCACTTGTCAGTACGGTCATTCCCACATTCAATCGGGCAGCCTATCTGGGTCGTGCCATCGACAGCGTGCTCAACCAAACGTATCCGCATCTGGAAGTCATCGTTGTCGATGACGGTTCGACCGACAACACGGCAGAATTCATGCAGGCCGAGTACGGGCATGACGAGAGAGTTCGCTATCTCCAGCAACCGAATCAGGGCGTTTCGGTTGCTCGAAACACAGGAATGACGGCTGCAAGTGGTGACTTTGTCGCGTTGTTAGATTCTGATGATGTGTGGGACCCGCGCAAGGTCGAACTGCAAGTTGGAGTCTTAAAGGCATTGCCACATGTGGGCATGGTCTGGACTGACATGGAGGCAATCAGTGCGGACGGTCAGACGACCGACAGCCGGTATCTACGCAAGATGTACGATGCCTATGATTGGTTTGAAGAGGGAGGGCTGTTCACGGAGTCTTACCCTTTGTCCGAACTTCTGCCCGACGCCGAAAAGTTGTCTGAGGGTGTGACCGTCTCGGCGGGTGACATCTACTCACAGATGATGATGGGCAATCTCGTGCATACATCGACAGTGTTGATGCGACGCGATCGCATGGAAGCCGTCGGACTGTTCGACCCAGAGTTGCGATGGGCAGGAGAGGACTACGATTTCCATCTGCGAACTTGTCGTGAAGGCCCGGTCGCTCTACTTGATCTGCCCACCATTAAATATCAACGAGAGTTGGAGGATCAGATTACGCAGCCGCACAACGCCCTGAACTTCGCGACGGCCTATCTCAACACCATCAGCCGCATGTTGGAGCAGGATCGGGATCGCATCACCCTTCCCCCATCGATGATCTCTGCTGCACTTTCCGAAGCGTATGCCTGGGTGGGGCAAGCGGAGTTAGATCGTGGCCAATGGCGAGATGCACGACGACATCTTGGCCTTAGTCTTTGGCATCAACCTGCACAATTTCACACGGGAGCTTTCTTCCTGCTCTCATTACCTCCCTTTGGATTAGGAAACATCTGTAGAACGGCACTGCGCAGTGTCAAAGCTGGTGTGCGGACCGTGTTGCCACGATTGACGAATGCCGCCGATTCAGTCAAAGCCACTTCCGAATCACCTGTCCTGCAGTAGTTCAACTGCGATTCTTTCGACGAGACATCCGACTGTTCAAAGCCACAGAGAACCATGCTCACCACCGAACAACACGATGCTTCGACGGACGCGGAGCAACGATCGCCGTTGTCAATCCGCACCTTCGGCCCGGAGTATGCTGTTGAGATGCTGGTCAAGTGGCACGCACTTGAACGCTGCATCGGCAGTCGACGGCTCGCAACCTCACGCGTGTGGACCGAGACATGGCTGCGTCATTTCGGCGACGTGACGCCTCATGAGTTTGCTGTCGCAGAGCAGGATGGCATCACCCGAGGCATTTGCCTGCTGACACACAGCCGGATTCACTCGAAAGGCCCATTGCGCATCAATAGCCTGCACTTCGGAACGGCGGGAGATCCTCCTGACGACGGTGTGTGGGTCGAGTACAACGGACTCCTTGTCGAAGAAGATTATCGCAAAGAGTTCGCCCATGCGTTGCTGAATGTCGCCGCGGAGGATCACTCGTGGGACCAACTTCACCTCGACGGCTTCTCTCGTGAACAGGCAGAGGCCTTCGTCGACAAACTGCCCGGCATCGAAATCACTGCACGACCATCCCCCTACTTCGACCTTCAGGCGACCCGCGCTGACGATGGTGAGATTCTTCCACATCTCGGCCGCAGCACCCGCAGCAACATTCGTCGTCGGCTCCGTGAGTACGGCAACGTCACTTGTGAATGGGTCGACAACCTCACGCAGGCCGAAGGAATCTTCTCTGAACTCGTCATTCTGCATCAGGCACGCTGGCAGGCCGACGGCAAGCCGGGTCTGTTCTCCAGCCAGCGGTTTCACGATTACCAACTCGAACTCATGACTCGCTGCCTCGACGATGGTCGCGTCGTCCTCTTTCGCGTCCGCCAAGGTGAAAAGACGGTCGGTTGTCTCATGCTGCTTGTCGACAACAACCGCTTGCTCGACTACCTCTCCGGCTTCGCCCCCTTCGACCAATTCGCCAGCCCCGGTCTCATCGTGCATTACCTCTGCATGACCGAAGCCCTCCGCCATGGATACGATGCCTACGACTTCCTCATCGGCGAACACCAGCACAAGCGCAACCTGTCGAACTCAACGAATGAACTCCTTTGGGCAACTTGGCAACGACCTCGCCTGAAATTCCGCTTGTTAGACGCCGCCCGCCTCTTGAAGCGTGCCATCAACCGCACCTAGTCCTTGAACAAGCGTTCCTGGGTTGTGGTTAATGTGTGTTTATGGCGTGCGTTGGCGAACGGTGGCCGTGGGAGGCCGGGGTTTGATTCGGATTATGATGGGGCATGCTGGTTGACTTTCGGGGGCTGGGCGTTGGC
>JAJDEJ010000183.1 GCA_029259815.1 Planctomycetaceae bacterium
GTCAAGATCTCCGATGAGCGAATTAAACTTCAATTCCAATCCATCGATCGTTTGTGCGTCGTGCATCGCCGCATTGTCCGCGATCCACGGTAAATTGACCTATCGCACTTCGATAGTTTATTTGAGGACAGTCCCTAAGCCCTGTTGGGGAGACAACCCCGACGGCTTGCAACCAGTCGTTCGCTCTGAGAGGCTGGGAGCGTGTGGGACGACCTGATTCACCATCACCGATCATGAGGAACCGCCGATGCGACGTTTTATCTGCCTTTGTCTGTTAACGTTGGGAATGGGAGCGCTCGCCATGCCGTCCGCCTCTGCCGCCGAGGCCGAATCGAAGACGCTCCGCGCCGGGATGATCGGGCTCGATACGTCTCATGTCATTGCTTTCCACAAGATCTTCAATGCGGAGGAGCCTTCAGAAGACGTCATGGGAGTGAAGATCGTTGCGGGGTATCCTGGTGGCACGGACATCCCTGCGAGTGCGGATCGCGTCGAAGGGTTCACGGAGCAGTTGCGTGAGAGCGGGATCGAGATTGTGGAGACGATTCCGGAGTTGCTTGAGCAAGTGGACGTCGTACTGCTCGAGAGTGTGGATGGACGCATTCATCTGGAGGAGGCGAAGCAGGTCATCGCTGCGGGGAAGCCCGTGTTCATCGATAAGCCAATCGCTGGTTCGCTTGTCGAGGCGATCATGATCTTCGAGCTGGCCGAAAGAGCGGGAGTGCCTTGCTTTTCGAGTTCGTCAATTCGTTTCGGTGATGATCTCTTGAAAGCACGCAACAACGACAAGCTCGGTCCCATCGCTGGATGCGCCGCCTGGGGGCCGTGCATCTATCAGGAGGGGATTCCTGATCTGTTCAATTATGGCGTGCATGGCGTCGAAGGTCTCTACACCGTGATGGGCACGGGGTGTCAGACGGTGGTCCGCACACGGACCGAGGACACGGATCTGGTCGTCGGCACGTGGGAAGGGGGGCGCGTCGGCACTTACCGTGGCATTCGCAACAACAAGGCGGGCTTTGGTTTCATGATCTTCGGCAACAAGGCCATCACGCAGTACGACCGCGGTGGTTATGAACAGCTCTGCCGCGAAATCACCACGTTTTTCAAGACGGGCACTTCACCGGTCCCCGCTGACGAAACGATCGAGCTCTTTGCCTTCATGGAAGCCGCTGATGAGAGTCATCGTCAGGGCGGGGCCGCGATCTCAATTCCCGACTTCATCGCAGACGCACGAGCCAAGGCGGAGGAACGTTTGGCAGCGGAGTAGGTGATCCCGATTCTCTGTCTGGCGCGGGTCTCTCAACTCTGGAGTCACTCGTTCCCAAACTCTGCTTGGGAATGCCTCTTTGCGAAACTCCGATTCGCGAGCGCACGGATAGTGAGAATTGGCTCGAAACAGAGTTTCTAAGTGTACGTTCCCAAACGGAGTTTGGGGACGAGGGTCACCATTGTGCCTACGTTGGTGCTGGCAGGATGACCGAGATTGACGAGAACACGACGAGTTCGTTGGTGGTGGGGGCAGGGTTCACAAACACTGTTGCGTCGGTCACTGCCGTCGCTGGCGAGGAGGTCAGCCGCATCTCGGTGTCGCTGGTGATGTCGAGGATTGCTCGCGTGACGCCGTCGATCTGGATGAGTTGATTGGCTTCGAGATTGGTGAACGTCGTTCCAGTGCCCGTGACGATGATGCTGTTGGCAGGAATCGAAACCGTGCCGGCAATCGCTTCACTGAAGGGCGTATAGCCATCGAGGGGCACATTGGTCAGTGCATCGGTTCGGTCGAAGCCGCCGACTGGTGGGCTGTCGACCGCGTCGGTGACGTCGAATGTTTGCAGAGCTTGAATGTTCTGTGCGACTTCGATGCCCGTGCCAATGATGCGGCCAAACACTGTGTGACGGGCCGCGTCGAGGAAGGCGTTGTTCGCGAGGTTGAAGAACCACTGGCTGGTGCCACTGTCGGGATCGGTCCCGCCGAGTCCGTCACCGGACAGGGCAAGTGACAGTGTCCCTTCGAGGTTCGAATTCATGCCCAGAAATTCATTAGTAATCGCCGGGTCTGTCTCGATGGGAGTGATGGCACCGTTGACGGTAAAGCCGCCGCCTTGAATCACAGAGGGGACGCCCCCAGCCCCCGTGCCGGATCGGTGGATGATCGAGTTGTCGTAGTCGTCGAGGTAGCTGAAGAAGTTAGCCACAGTGATCGGTGCGTCGTCGTCCAGGAACTCGACGTCAATCGGCCCCATCGAACTGTCGAATCGCACGACAGAGCCAACTGCGCGGTGCAGGTTGAACTCCTCACTCGCTGAGTCTTCGCCCAGCATCGAGGTGACCATGATCGTCGTCCCACCCTCAAACAGGTCGACATCAAGGGAGTAGTCGCCACTGGCGTCTGCCGTCGTCGTCCCGAGATCAATCTGCCCGGTGTCTCCTCCCACCACGTTGACCGTCGCACCGGCAGATGTTGTCCCGGCGATGTTGAATGTATCGAGTGTGGTTACCAGAGTGTCACTCGATTCGACAGTGTCCGCGTTGGCGGATGTGTCGACCGTGAGCATCAGGTCTTCGCTGCCATCGCCGTCCCCGTTCCCATCTCCGCCACCGTTGTTGTCGTCAGTGAGGCCGTTGAGCTTGGACCGTAGGTCGGCCGCATCATCCAGCGTTCCGGTGCCGCGTGAGGCGATGGTGCTGTCAGAGACTGTCGTCGACTCAAACCGCTTGAACTTGACCTTGCCGCCAAAGGTCGTTTCCGCCGAAGTCTGCATGGCATCGTTGCGACCGAGGATTCCGCCCGCCCAGAACTTGCCATTGAAAGCACTTGTGTTTTCGGTGACGACCGTGTCGTCGCCCCGCAGCAGATACAGCTTGGTGTTACCGTTAACGGTGGCACCGTCGAACATTACGAAATCGTCACCCCCACCGGTTAGGCCGCGCACCTGACCGTTGACTGTCGAGTCCTGCACGACGACATTATCTGCGCCGCTGCCAGTCTTGACGCTCAAGGAGCCGATGGTGCTCTCTTCGATGACGACGTCATTCGCCCCGGAGGTGCCGAGACCGGCGAATCCGTGAGACCCGAGACGGGATGCGATGCGATCAAACAGCCGGGGCAGTCGATCCATTAATCGTAGACCAATGCGGCTGTTGACGAAGCGGTCGTAACGACTCGATCCGTGCCAGGACGAGACGGCCATTCCTCCCGCGATAGTAGTATCGAACACGGAGACTTGATTGTCGCCACCGCCCGCATTGACTGTGAGGTTGGCGCCTAACGTTGAGCCGGTGATGCTGATTTCGTCGGCTGAGTCGCCAGTCGAGATGCTGACGTTGCCGTCGAGCGTGGCATCAGTGATACCGACCTGTGAGACGCCGCTGCTATCGGTGACGCTTGTCGTGCCGCTGACTGTCAGTTCGCCGGTGACCCGCAGCGTATCATCACCGCTGCCGAGCGATGAAGTGAGATTACCTGAGAGTGTCGTCGCTCCGGTCACCGCGACAAAGGCATCCGTACTATCGTTGACGGTCGTGTCGTCGAGACCGGTCACCACGATGTCCCCATCGACCACCGAGACCTCGACTGAGTTGGCCGCGTCATCGCCGGTGAGCGTGAGGTTGCCGCCCTCGACCACAGCGGTCACATTGCCGGCGAGCAACGTCCGAGATTCGAGCGACTCGAGGGCATGGTACGATCTTGTGCCACGCCGAACTGCAGAGCGACGCAGGCGGAGGTGACGGAGCCAATGAGGAAGGGCCACAATCATGATGCTTTTGATATCAGTTGAGTCTTGTTGGCCAGACCTCCTTGTCCACACCAAACCGCTTGTCGATGCCGGAGAAACCCGAAAGTTCCTCTTGTATGGTTGTTAACGTCAAACCGTTGGGGGAATCTACCACTGAGGATACTCATCCATCGGATGCGAAGGCCAGTGTGGATGAGAACTTCGGCGAAAATAGCCGATCTGCGGGATGTTGGGGGGATGTGACGGTTGTTGTGTCGTCGACGCGACATCGCACATGTGGTCCAGGCTGCGTAGAATGCGGATATCAAATGGCGAGAGCTGATGATCCAACTGCAATACCCTGAATTCCTGCTGCTGGCGATCCCGTTGGGGTATGGGTTCGCCCGATGGGGAGGATTTCGCCCTTCGTGGGTTTGGGCGGCTCCTGTGGCGGGGTGGTTCGCTCTGCAGGCTTTCTGGACCGGCGCGCTGCCGTGGTGGTCGAATTGGTGGCTAGCCGTGCCGTTTATAATGTTTCTGCTGCCCTGGTTTCGCCAGGCTCGCGTGACCGGGGCGATCCGGCTCGCGTTGATCTGCCTCCTGTTATTCGCATTGACCGGTCCCCGCTGGAATCGGGGCGGCGACGGCATCGATGTCGTGGTCATTGCGGACCGCTCGCGGTCGATGCCCGGCGACTCGCACCGCAACGTGCTGGAGTTGATCAACAATCTCGAATCCAACCGCGGACCGGGCGACCGTGTGGGTGTGGTTACTTTCGGGAGTCAGGCACAGATCGAGCATGAGTTATCGCAGGACACACTCCTCGAAGCCTTCACACGTGAGGTGCTGCCGGATGGGAGTGACCTCAACGATGCGATCCTGGCCTCGCTGAATCTGATCGACCCGGATCGACCCGCACGCATCCTTGTGTTGTCGGACGGCGAAGCGAATGGCGCATCGCCCTTGTCGGGAGCGCGGCGGGCGCGAGAGGTTGGCGTGCCGATCGACTATCGGGCGTATGAGCGTCTGCGGGCGGGAGATGCTGCCGTGCGTTCGATCTCTCTGCCGGAGAGTGTCTCGCCGCGCGAGCCGTTTCAATTCTCTGTCTCACTGTTTGCGGACAAGGACGTCGATGGGACACTCAAAGTGTTGCGAGACGGCAAGCCGGTGGCGACGCGAAAGGGGCCGTTCCTGACCGGAACGAATCGCTTGTCGTTTCGGGATCTGATCGAGGAGGGGGGAATTCACAACTATACGGTGGAACTGGACGTCGCGAATGATCCGTTGCGAGAGAACAACGTCGGGGCCGGATTGGTGAGGGTCGATGCGGGGCCACGAATCCTTGTGCTCAACTCGGATGGGGCAGAGGGGAACATCGTGCGGGCGTTGCGGTCAGCGCGTCTGCCGGTTGACGTTACGGTCGCCGGGACGCATCCGCTCACCCAGGACGCACTCGATCCGTACCGAGCGGTGATCATCGAGAACGTCCCGGCGAAAGAGTTCGGTCGGGCGAAGATGGAACGTCTGGCACAGTTCGTCGAAGACCTCGGCGGCGGACTGCTACTGACGGGAGGGCAGCGAAGCTTCGGTGTCGGTGGGTATTTCAACAGTCCATTGGACGAAGTTCTGCCCGTGTCGATGGAGATTCGCGAGGAACATCGCAAGACGCGCGTCGCCATCGCCATCGCGTTGGACCGGAGCGGTTCAATGACCGCGGCAGTGGCAGGCGGTAAGACAAAAATGGACCTTGCGAATCTCGGCACGGCAGAGTGTGTGCGACTCCTCTCGGCTGGTGACAGCGTCGCGGTCATCGCGGTCGATAGTTCACCGCATACGATTCAACATCTCGTCCCTGTCGAAGACCCCGAGGCGATCGCACGCAAAGCTCTCACAATCGAGAGCATGGGCGGAGGCATCTACGTGTACGAGGCACTGGTCGAAGCGGGTAAAGAGTTGATGAAGGCCGAACAGGCGACCAAGCACATCATCCTCTTTTCCGATGCGGCCGACAGTGAAAACCCGGCGGGTTACAAAGCACTCCTGTCGAAGTTTGAATCCGCCGGCATCACAGTGAGCGTGATCGGGTTGGGGACGACGATGGACCCGGACGCGAAATTGCTGGAGGACATTGCCAAGCGAGGCAGCGGGAACATCATGTTCACGACCGACCCGGCGGAGTTGCCGCGACTGTTCACCGAAGACACCATGTCGGTCGCACGCAGCAGCTTCATCGAGAAAGACCCTGAAACGCAGCCGAACGGGATTTCCGGCTCGCCGTTAGCCGATGCTCAACTACTGGGGAACCTGAACCTCGGCGCGTTCCCGACGGTCGATGGCTACAACCTGAGTTACCTCAAACCCGATGCCACTGCGGCCGTCATCTCCTCCGACGAGTATGCCGCGCCCTGGGCAGCGTTTTGGTATCGGGGTCTGGGTCGCGTCGCTGCCGTCACTCTCGAAGTCGACGGTGAGTTTTCCGGGCAGTTCGGTCAGTGGGACTCGTATGACGACTTTCTCATCACGCACGCTCGATGGTTGCTCGGCGGCGATGACCCTGATGACGTGTTTGTCGACATTGTGAGGCAAGGTCAAGACGCGGTGATCACCGTCGAATTGGATCCGAATCGACCGGGCAAGGGCTCGGGCGAAATGCCTCAGTTGGTGGTGGTGCCACCGGGGGACGATCGAGCCGCACCAATCGAGCCGGACTTCACGTGGGTCGGCCCGGACACACTCGAAGGTCGCTTCCGCATGGATCGTACGGGCAACTGGCGAACGCTGGTGAAGACGCGCGACCGTGAGATCAAACGGGGACCGGCCGTGTCGCTGCCGTACTCGCCCGAGTTCGATCCCCGTGAGGGACTGCCCAGTGGTAGCGAAATTCTGGCGGAGGTCGCGGAACTGAGTGGTGGCGTCGAACGACCCGACGTGCTGGACGTCCTCGACAACCCGCCGCGATCGGCACGCACGTCATCGTTGTTGCCATGGCTGTTCATGATCGGGATCGCGTTACTCGTGCTGGAAGTTGCCGGTCGACGGTTGTCACTGTGGGAACGACTGACCGATGCGGCGGCAGCGGGCATTCCGGAGACGATCAAGCCCCGGGGGTGGTTGCCGCAGTGGAAGATGTCGCTGCCCAAACGGAAGTCGCGAGCGGTCGAACCAACTGTCGCCGATCGTGCCACTGCTTCGGTCCGCAAAAACGTCCAATCACCCTCCAGCGTACAAGACCGAAGCAGTGCCCCTCAGCCGCCTTCCGAGACCAAATCAACCGTCGACGTCTTCGCCGCCGCGAAGCAGAAGGCCAAACGTCGGTTGAAGTAGTGTTGTTCTCTCATGTCCCTCGTCGATGAACGTCCGGAGAATTCAAAGAGATGATGAACGTCGTCGTGACAGGATCGTGCGGCAATCTTGGCTGGAAGATCGTGCGGCATCTGAATTCACTGGATGCCATCTCGAATGTCATCGGACTTGATTTGCGAACACCTTCGGTTGAGCAACTCGGGGAGGTGCAAGCAGGCAACGCAAACGAACGTGTCGAGTTCGTTGCCTGTGATCTAACGGACTGGCAGGACCGACGCTGGCGGGATGCGATGGAACGTTGTGACGCGGTCATCCACTTTGCGGCGCAGAACCCATTCCCTGAAGCGAGTTGGGACGACGCGAACCGATCGCTCGACATGACGATGAATGTCGCTTTGGCGGCCGTCGATGCGAGCGTGCGAAGGTTTGTATTTGTGTCTTCGAATCATGTGATGGGGCGTTATAAGCATGTGCCGCTGGCAGACACAATCGGTCCAGGGGGATTGACCACGAGTCTCGAGCACGCGGTCGGTACAGTCTGGCAGATCGGCGAGCGTGAGATGGATTCGACTCCCTATGCGGTCGCCAAGAGCAGCGGTGAGCGACTGTGCAAAGCACTGGCAACCCGAGCGGATGGTAAAACGAAGTTTGTGTGTGTGCGCGTCGGATGGTGCCAGCCGGGGAAGAATGTGCCCGCAACGCTTTCCGCCGCCGGCACGCCCACACAGGCGACTGGAATCAGTGATGATGCAGACTTCCAGCGGGCCGACCGCTGGTTCCGCAACATGTGGCTCTCGAATCCGGACTTCTGCCAACTCTTCGAACGGTCATGCTTCGCTGAGGCTGATCACTGGCCGAACGGCTGCGTCATCGTCAATGGTGTATCGAACAATACAGGGATGGCGTGGAGTTTGAGCGAAGGGCGATGTTTCTTGGGGTTCGAACCGGTGGACGACGTCAACGCTCCCGATGGTCGCGGCTAAACTGTGTGACGATCATCGTTTAGCCGCGACCATCGGGAGTGCGCTTTGCCTCTGGTGGTCGAATCGGGAATAATGGCTGTGTCTCTCCCAACGAAAGCAGATTGATGGTCACTGACGCGACGACGACGGAAATTGGCAGTTACTTTGTCTCGAACTATCCCCCATTTTCCCAGTGGACGAGGGAGGCGGTGCCTGCGTTCCATGAGGCGCTGGAGAGTGGGGCGGATAAGTCGGTGCCGCTGGGGATGTATCTGCACATTCCATTCTGTCGCAAGCGGTGCAAGTTCTGCTACTTCCGGGTGTACACGCAACAGAACGCTGACACGATCAAGAACTATGTCGACACGCTCGACCGGGAAGTGCAACTTCTGAAGGATCAGCCGGGGATCGCGGGACGATCGTTGCGGTTCGTCTATTTTGGTGGGGGGACGCCGTCTTATCTGAGTTCCAAACAGTTGCTCCTGCTGCGGGAGCGGCTGAGCCAGTGGATCTCGTGGGACAACGCAGAGGAAGTGACGTTCGAGTGCGAGCCAGGCACGCTCTCATTGGAGAAGGTGCAGACACTCAAGGAGATCGGTATCACACGCGTGTCTCTGGGTGTTGAAAACTTCAACGATGCGATTTTGGAAGAGAACGGTCGCGCCCATCTGTCGCCGGAGATTGAGAAGGCGTACGGGTGGATTCAGCAGGTCGGCTTCCCACAGGTGAACATTGACCTCATCGCAGGGATGGTTGGCGAGACGGAGGAGAACTGGCAGGCATGTATCGAGAAGGCGATCGACATGCAGCCGGACAACGTCACCATCTATCAGATGGAACTGCCCTGGAACACCACCTACTCCAAGGAGATGCAGGAGCAGGGGATCGAGTCACCTGTTGCCGACTGGCCAACCAAACGCCGTTGGGCAAGCGAGGCGATGGACAAGTTCCTCGCTGCGGGGTATCAAGTGTCGTCGGGCAACGAACTGGTGAAAAGCAGGGACACTGACCACTTCGTGTACCGGGACAACTTGTTCCGCGGCAGCGATATTCTCGCCGTCGGGGTTTCATCCTTCGGACACTTTCAGGGCGTGCACTATCAGAACGATGCCGAGATCGAGTCGTACATGCAGACTGTGCAGGACGGGCAGCTGCCTGTCAAACGCGTGATGGTGCCGACGGAACATCAGAAGCTCATCCGCGAATGGGTCTTGCAAATGAAGGAAGGCCGCGTGGAGGTCGAGCCGTTTGTCCGCAAGTTTGGTGTCGATCCGCGAGAGGAGTTTGCGGAGCCACTCGCCAATCAGGAGCAAGCGGGTTACCTCGAAGTCGAAGACGACCGCGTTGTTCTGACTCGCAAGGGTTTGTTGCAGGTCGACAGTCTGCTGACCGAGTACTTCGAGGAACAACACCGCGAAGTGCGGTATACTTAAGAAGTCGATCCTTGTCCCAGACACCGATGTGACCGCGTTGGAGAAAGGAGCCATCATGAGTACCGCTGAACCGTTGGTGTATACGCCTGAGGATCTGCTCTGTATGCCGGACGGCAAGCATTTCGAGTTGGTGGATGGAGAATTGAGGGGGATCGAGAGGGGGGCCGAATCGGAGTGGATTGCTGGTGAGTTGTTCGGATTTCTGAGAGACAAGACCAGTCATCCGCGCACTGGCTGGGTCTTCGGGCCAGCGACCGGTTATCAATGCTTTCCGAATGCGCCGGGTAAAGTTCGCAAGCCGGATGCCTCCTTCATCAAATTGGGACGTTTGCCAGACGAGAAGATCCCGAAGGGTCACATTCGTATGGCTCCCGATCTCGCTGCGGAAGTCGTCTCACCTCACGACTTGTACTCAGAGGTCACAGCCAAGGTCGATGAGTACCTCGAAGCGGGCGTGTCACTCGTGTGGGTGATTGATCCCGAGACGCGCAGTGTTTCCGTCTCACGACAAGACGGCAGTACGAGCGTCCTGCGTGAGGAGATGTCGCTGGATGGCGAAGACGTCATCCCCGGATTCTCCTGTGTCATTGCGGATCTCTTTCCGTCGTCTGACTCCGATCCTGTTTGAACAGTCTCCGTGAATGTAATGGTTGCCACCATGTCCGTCGGAATTCAATCGCCTGTTACGATCGCAGAGTTGATCGAGCAACTCGGAGTGTCGGCTGACCGCATCCGCTATCAGCCCCCGCCGGGGACTGCAACAGAGGCAGATCTGATCGCGCTGGATGCACAGAACATCTACTGCGAACTCATCGATGGCGTGCTGGTGGAGAAGGCTGTGGGACAGTACGAATCACGCTTGGCAATGTTGTTGGGGTACTTTCTTCTCAGCTATCTCGAGCAGAATGACCTCGGCGTCGTGCATGGCTCCGATTCGCCGCATCGGTTCCTTACGGGGCAGATTCGCTATCCGGATGTCGCATTCGTTGCGTACGATCGTCTCCCGGATGGACGACCGACTCATGAGCCGATCGCTTCGTGGGTGCCGAATCTGGCCGTTGAGGTGATGAGTGCCAGCAACACCAAACGAGAGATGGCGGACAAGCTGGAAGTCTACTTCGCCTCCGGCGTCGAACTCGTATGGTACGTGTATCCAGACTCGAAGACGGTCGACGTCTACACTTCGCCAGATGCCTGCTCGACGCTCGAGGTTGACGACGCGCTCGACGGCGGAGAAATTCTCCCCGGCTTTTCGCTGTCGATCCGCAAGTGGTTCGACAAGGCCGAGTAACTTCGGCGACAAACTCTCTCAAATACGCCTGACAACGGACGACACCCTGTGAATCCTCTTGACGAACTTGACCGACTGACATCGTTGTTTCCCCAAGAGGAGCCGCTCTTTGCTGAGGTAGAATATGTGGCGAAGTCACAGGTGCCTGAGCCGTATCAAGGATTGCTCGTGCATGAGCATCATATGACGATCAGCATGGAGGAGTATCACGGCTGCTCGGTCGAAGTGCGGGTGCTGGATCGCAAGTCGGAGGGGGACATCTATTGTCGTAAGATTGTGTTGGTGAAGGCCGGAACCAATGACGTTGTTCAGTTTGGGTTCGTACGATTCGATTTTCAGTATGTAACGGACGCCGTTCGGGATGAAATTGTGTCCGAAGACATCCCCCTGGGACGCGTGCTGATCAATCACAACGTGCTGAGACACATCGACTTGGGAGCCATTCTCAAAATCACCGCTGGGCCGGGGTTGGCCAAGTCGCTACAAATGGAGGAAGGAGACGTCACGTACGGACGACTGGCGACCATCTTCTGCAACCGGCGACCGGCGGTGGACTTGTTCGAAGTTTCGGCTCCATTAGATCCTGCGGTTTCAAACATGTGAGGCGACAATGGATGCATTCCGATTCTGTCCGGAGTTGTTTGAAACACGCACGGATGTCATTGGCATGCTTTCCGAACATAACTTCGATTGGCTGAGTCACTATTCTTCGGTCGATCCCATTCATGACTTATACGGAATTGAAGTGTGCGGAATTCACGATGAAGGTGATGCTGGCGACATCTTGGACCTCCTCATGGAGATGTTTCCCGCATGGACACCAAGCTGCATGTGCTACAAGGACTATGGAAGGGAGCCAGGATGGAAGGCGAGAGTCTTCCGAGACCAAGGACGACCACGAGAAGAATGGAGTACAGTCGAATAGCTTCAGAGGCAAGCATTCAGACTTCCACGAGCCCTTATGATCCAGTCAGAGTACCCCACAACTGAGAATGCTCAACAGGAGGTCGCTGATGCGTATGACGTGATCGTCATCGGCGGCGGACCGGCCGGGGCAACAGTCGGTGCGTTGTTGGCCGAGTGGGGACACTCGGTCTTGATTCTGGAGCGAAACACGGTCCCCCGGTTCCATGTGGGTGAGTCGCTGATTCCGGAGACCTACTGGCCGTTGAAGCGTCTGGGGTTGATTGACCAGTTGAAAGAGAGTGCATTCCCCAAGAAGTTCAGCGTGCAGTTCGTCTCGGAAGGCTGGAAAGAATCGGCACCGTTCTACTTCGACGAGCATGACCCCCATGAGAGCTCTCAGACATGGCAAGTTGAGAGGGCCGACTTCGATAAGATGCTCCTCGACAACGCGGTCGCAAAGGGAGTGACGCTACGGAGTCGTGCTCAGGTCCTTGATGTGATCTTCCAAAATGATCGAATCGTCGGTGTCAAAGCCAAACTGTTGGGAGCGTCTGGTGAAGATTCTGATGTGAAGGAAATCCGCAGCCGAGTGGTTTGCGATGCAAGTGGAGTCTCCGCCTTTCTCTCTAGTCGCATGGAGCTCAAACAATCCGACCCGCTCCTGAAAAAAGGAACGATTTGGACATACTTCCGGGGCGCTCAGCGAGACAGCGGAAAGGATGAGGGGGCCACGCTCATCATGCAGACGGAGGGTAAGCACAGTTGGTTCTGGTACATCCCGCTGAGAGATGACGTCGTCAGCATCGGCTGCACGGGCGACATGCCCTACATGTTCGCGAAAGGATCGTCGGTTGAGAAGACGTTTGCTCGTGAGCTGGATCGCTGCCCGGCATTGGGGAAGCGATTGGAGAATGCGACACGTTGCCTGGATTTTTTCACCACGAAAGACTATTCGTACCGCGCAAAAAGGGCGGCTGGCGATGGTTGGGTGCTCGTGGGCGACGCATACGGTTTCATCGACCCGGTGTATTCCTCCGGCGTCCTGCTGGCACTCAAGGGAGGAGAATTCGTCGCCGATGCCGTGCATGAAGCCCTGCAGGCGGATGACGTCTCGGAAGCTCAGCTTGGAAGTTGGAAGGAGGGATACGACGCAGGGCTCGAAAACTTCCGAAGGCTTGTCTACGCATTCTACGCACCGAATTTCAGTTTTGGAGAGTTCTTGCGTGAGCATCCTCAGTTCAAGTCGAACCTTGTCGACGTGCTGATCGGAGCCGTCTTCAAACCGGGCGTCAGCGACATGTTTGAAGCAATGGGCGACATCCGTCCGACACCCAATGAGCCTGCTACGCCTGATGCGATAACAGAGGTTTGATCATCATGGCTGGGAAGAAAGGCAAGTCGAAGAAGGCTCCTGAAGACCCGAACTCGCGCGTCGTGTGTCGCAACCGCCGAGCGCGGCACAACTACGAGATCCTGGATGAGATGCAGTGCGGGATTGAGTTGCGAGGCAGCGAGGTCAAGAGCATTCGTAACAACAAGGTCTCACTGGAGGAAGCCTATGCTCGCGTGAGCGGCGGGCAGGTCTGGATGCATGGCTGCGACATCGCCGTGTATCCGCAGGCGAATGTGATGAACCATGAGCCGCGTCGCGTCCGCAAGCTGTTGCTCAAACGCAGTGAGATTCGCAAGTTCGCGGAAGGAGGCACGCAGCAGGGACTCACGCTGATCCCGTTGAAGATGTACTTCACTCGCGGATTGGTGAAGGTCTCACTTGCCGTCGCCCGCGGTCGTAAACAGCACGACAAACGCCAGAAACTGAAACAGGCGGATGACCGACGCTCGATCCAGGCAGCGATCAAACGCTCTTTGTAATCCGTCTCTCTTCAATGTGTGAACGGGTACGCTTCATTCTTTTCGTCGAAGTCGTTGTCTGTCAGTTGAGCGTCCCAGTCGATCTGTTCGAAGCGATAGTGTTCGATCAATTCACTGTCTGTGCCGTCGTTGATCCAGCCGTGGTTCGTAATGCTCACAAGAGCCATCGTCTGTTCATCGATGTATAATTCTGATTCCGAATACACGGGCTGTGCAGCCGGTGACCCGAACCGGACGTATTGTCGGATGGATGGTCGCCCCTGATACTCTGACGGGGTGATCTCGACATCGACCTTCGCATCGCGAGGCACCTCGCAGACGATTTTCTTCAATCGTTCAGCCAACCTGAGCATGCCGAGCTGTGTGATGGGATACCGCGAGTTCTTCAGCGCAAGTCGGCTCTCTGGTTGGAGTCGCCAGATCGGTCGCAGCGACGCAAATCCGCGAGACTTGTGGGCGAGCAACTTGCCATCGTACTTGCCTTCGCAGAAGAGCGCCTGTTGACTTCCATCACGCCAGTTCATGTGCACACTAAATGGCTGGTGGCGGATCTTGAGATCGACGTGCTCCTCGTCACGCAGTGACCCATACAAGCGAATCTGTCGGACCCAACGAGCCGTGTAACTGTTTACCTTCGAGAGTTGCTGAATGGCATCGTCGAGATTGCGATAACATTCGACCATCTCCGGATGCACTGTGGACACCTCAGGGGACAGTTCACTTTCTCGCTCGTCGAGAGAATCAGTTGCCTTCAGCACATTTGCGGCGATTGATGTGACTGTTGGTGTTTTTTCAGTGGCGGTAGCCGCAGGAGTGTGGCTGTCAGTAACCGGTTCCGCACACGTCAGCAGCAATGCCCCAAACCCCAAACTCACTACCAGACTCACTAGTTTTCCCATTGTCGCCTCCGCCCAGGTGCCAGTACTTCAGAAGCATGGCATCTATTTGAACAGACGGGCCACTCGCAGAGCAACATTTTTCTCAAATGTTCGGAATCATCTCTCCCGTTTGCAGAGACGTGAGAACCAGCGTAATCCGAGTGACTGAGAACACATCGGATCATGACCAATTGATGCGACGGATGTGTTCATCCATGGCAACATCGAGACAATATCGCCCCGACCGCTTCTGCTTTCTCTCGGCGAAGTTTCTGATTTCTGGGACTCAGGGACTGTCCTCAAATAAACTATCGAAGTGCGATAGGTCAATTTACCGTGGATCGCGGACAATGCGGCGATGCACGACGCACAAACGATCGATGGATTGGAATTGAAGTTTAATTCGCTCATCGGAGATCTTGAC
>JAJDEJ010000184.1 GCA_029259815.1 Planctomycetaceae bacterium
GGGAATCCCGTGAGCGCGGCACGGTTGTCCAAACGTAACCAGCTCCCCCATGCCGTCTGGATTCCCGCCTGCGCGGGAATGACGAATCTGGAAAAGCGCTGCGTGCCAAAACAGGACAGTAATAGATCCCACGTCCCGAGCCGTCGGCTTGGGAGGGGAGTCATGGCCAAAGACGTCTAGCGTCTGGACACTTGTCCCTGATGGCATGAAGCACAACGCGAGGACCGGGTTTCCGGCAAGCGGTGTTCGGGAAATGCTTCCTGTTGGAAGCTCAAAGACTGCACATCGGTCAGCCTCGCAGCAGTGGGGACCGGGAGTCGAAGCTCTTCAGATGTCACGTCGGACGAGGCCGAAGACTCTTGCGACGGCACGATGCCGACGGGTGTGCCCGAAATGCGTTCGAGCAGATTCAGAATGTCATCGAGTTCGGCTTCTGTGATCTGAAGAGAGAGACGACCGGACCCTGAGGACTCGGATTCACTGATGGTCAACGATCCCTCTGCACTCTCCGGTAAGTTTCGTTGTTGAGGATCGCGCGGAGGTGGAGGAAACGCTTCGCGGACGGACGTGAGTTGCTGATGCAGAAGATCAATGACTTCCAGCAGCCGATCAACCGGAAGACTTTCGTGTTGTGAGATTAGCTGCAGTTGTTGCTGCTGGAGTCGGTCGAGGCGTTCGGCGATCTGTTGGGATTCCGTGAGCCGATCGACCTCTTGCCTGAGGCTGAGGATCTCCGCTTCCAGCCAACGTCGGCTGACATCGGCTTCGACCGACGGCTCAGTTTGCAGGGGAAGACTCGCAGTTTGAGCATGGCCATCCCACTGGTGAATCTCGATCTCGTCTTTCATGTCAGGCGGAGGTGGCAGGAATTCGACCTCCTTGCTACGTGTCGACCCACCGTGTAATTGCTCGGGCGAGACGACGAGCATCGTTCCTGCTGGTTGGCGCTGATCAGAAGCAACTTCAGTCTCGCGCTGCGGGTTGGTTGACGAAACCGGATGCGACTCAACAATCCTCGGTCCCTCGGAGAATGCTTGAAAGTCTGCAGGTCCTTCATCGTATGGTTGAGGGACTGCAGGCATCGGTTCGACATATCTTGGCTGAGGCGTGACCGTCTCTGCGATTTCTTGGGGAGCGACTTCAGCCGCGAGGGTGGGAGCTGGCTCAGTCACATCAGCTACAAGGACTGAGTCTGCAGCGAACGAACGATCTGTTTGATTTGCACTGGCGAGAATGGTCCGCCGAACCGAATGGGGGTCCGAGATGGCAACAATCACGGAGAGCCCGAAGGCCATCATGAGTGCCCAGAACGCAATCTGAAATGGTCGGTTCCTGGAGATCATCAGTGAACATGAGGAGAGAAGTATTCGGCTCTCTTTGACCGGCAACGAAGCCAGCCAAGATCGAGGCGCACCGTCGGCGAAGAGATCGCCATCTGCGCCTATCAAAGAATATCGGCCTGGGCGGGAAAACGGCTCGTGTCAAAATCGGAAAAACCGAAGATGACGACCAGGATGCCCCAAATTGAAGGAGTGAGTCGGCGTGGCCTTCAATGACCAATACCTCAGGGGTGTGATCACCAGCGTGTTCACCCCAAAGACAAGAAAAACGCGGCAAGGTCCCCTCAAAGCTCCCAGCTTTCCTTACCGCGTTTTAAGTTGTCTTCGTCCACGAGAGCGGTTGCCCGCGACTCGCTGTGGCTCATTCGAACTCTCACGATCACCTGTCTTGGGAGTCAGGACCAAGCTGCCGACAGGGGCGTCAGCTGCGGTGATCGGTCGGTTGTCATGAACCACACCCAAACATAGGTTGGCGAATCGTGCAGTCAAACATTTTGGGGAGAGTTGCCGGAAATCGTTTCGCCGGTGACGGCTGGGCCTCTCCCCCTTTTTTTCGGCTCAAATGATATTCGAGGGTACGTATCGAGCGTTTTCGAGCCGTTTCATGCACCGGATAAGCGTACTTGTACACCAGGCGACACCGACTGCAGGGGGGGCCTGCATGGCTCACCGAAGGGCCGCACGCTTGATCTTGCTAGAAGTGACGGATATTTTCAGGGAGTGTAGTTGAGGCAAGATGCACCGACAACGAAGGGCCGCTTCGTGACGCAGAATCGTCAATCCTGGTTGAGTCGATCACCCTTGGTGATCCTTGCGTTTCTCCTGATGGGTTATGCATCGGGCAGTGTCTGTACGGCTGCTCCGATCACCATGTGGCAGGACGATTTCGAGAAGTTGGCCGAACTCATCCAAGCGGATTCTCATGTGGTCGCTTCCAAGGCTGTTGAAGAACCGCAGGCTCCTGCACCAAAACCAGTTGTGCAGCCACAGCCACAGGCAGTGAGTCTTTCCGGTCAATCAATGAGTCGCTCCTCAGTTTCGACGACGCTGGTCGTTGGGGCGAGTGGTGCTGGTCTGGCGACGGCTACTGTGGCCGTGCCTCAGCCTGTTGCTCGCCGACTGCCGGTGGGTGAAGAGTGGCTGTTCATCCCGCCGAGATTTCTGGACGGCGTCTTCAGGCCGCCAAAGATTGACGTTTCTACTCTGACGCAACGTTCATTATTGTAACGGCAGGCTGAAGCACATCCGCCGCCGCTCAACGTCGATTCAACTTCTGAGGAGAAACCGAAAAACATGTCGTGGAAATCAATACGAGCAAAACGCGTTGCAGTGACTATTGTGGCTGTCGCCGTGTCCTTGGCTTCGTCAAAAACATCGTATGCGGCTCCCACGTCGTTGACTCAAACCCAATTCAACACAGCGGCGGGAGCATCGGCTCTCGTCGAGGACTTCGAGGGATTCAGCGTGGGCCTGACGTCCAATCCATTTGTGTTTGCCAATGGCCGTTACTCCACACCGAACAATCCAGCCGTTGTGAATGTGCCCGCGTTGGGCCCTACACAGAGACTCGTAACGAACAACGAACTTGACGACCTACGCACCTTTGATCTCTTTCCGTCGGGAACGACATTGGTCGGCATGGATCTGTTCTACTATGACCCACTTGACCTGTTTCACATTACTGTCACCGGAGGAAGTGGCATACTGAATATCAGTCAAGATGGGTCGTCGCTGGGGGCATTCTTGGGGTTTCAAGACCTGTTAGGCATCGCCAGCATCACGTTCAGTAATCAGGGCCTCGCCGGAGGCGGCATTAGCAACTACTCCTTCGATAACATTCAGACCGCATCGGGTTCCGAAGTTCCTGAGCCGACCAGCATGGCCTTGTTCGGCCTCACGGCTCTCGGCATGGGCGTGATGCGTCGACGT
The DNA here is from genome assembly GCA_029259815.1 of Planctomycetaceae bacterium. Lineage (GTDB taxonomy): Bacteria > Planctomycetota > Planctomycetia > Planctomycetales > Planctomycetaceae > JAHBXU01. The sequence goes on from JAJDEJ010000184.1 coordinate 3,270, forward strand.
AAGAAGAAGGCGACTGAGGAATTGGTCTGAGTGGTCCTTCTCGATTCACGGCAGACAAGGCTCCGGGTGCTTCGGCATCCGGGGCCTTTTTCTTGCGTCTGATGCTTCCGCAATATCACACTGTGTGTGCCCAACGCAGTTGGGCGAGCAAACTCCTATGACGTTGCCGTAAGGGTTATCCAGACCAGCAAGGTTCCTGGAAACCCTACGTCTACACGATGATTGTGCCTGCCCGAGCGACTTGGTTTGTCTGTTAGTTTCCAATTGTGAGGATTATCCGGTGCGAGTGTTGCGATTGAGTCTTGTTGTTTCGGCCCTCTGGACCATTCTGGCTGGCGCCACTGAGACCGTGTGGGCTCAGCCGGCTCCACCTGAGCAGGCAGAGTTGATCGCAGAACGGCTGACAGAGTTGCAGGCCGAGATCAGTGCGATGCCCGAGAGTGGCTGGCAGCCGGACGTCGCCATTTGTGCAAAGGCGGCGGAGTGGATTCTTCGCCACGAGGAGTTCTACAAGCCTCGTTATGTCGACGACACGCTGACGGTACTCACGCTGGGGCAAGAGCGTGCTGCGGAACTGCGAGCGGCTCCTCACGTAGAGCGACCCTCATGGATGAGTGGGACAGGGACAGTCGCTTTGGGCTATCGGTCTGCTGTGGACGGGTCTGTCCAACCGTATGCCGTGTCATTCCCAGAGAACTTTGACCCCAACTCGCCTCACGCATGGCCGCTGACGATCAAACTCCACGGTCGGAATTCGACGTTGAATGAGGTCAGTTTTATTCAGTCTTTCACGAATAGGCAGCGAGACGTGCCAGTCGATTCGATCCAACTGGACGTATTTGGACGGACAAACAATGCGTATCGCTGGAGTGGTGAGACGGACGTCTTCGAAGCTCTGGCAGATGTGCAGCGACGTTTTCGGATCGATGACCGACGAATCACCCTCTGGGGCTTCTCGATGGGCGGGGCAGGTGCTTGGCATCTGGGGCTGCATCATCCTTCAAAGTGGTCGTCCGTCGGTGCCGGGGCGGGTTTTGTTGACTTCTATGAGTATCAAAATCAGACCTCGGAGCTGCCGTCGTATCAGCACCGGACGCTGCACATCTACGACGCCGTTGACTACGCCCTCAACACTGTGAACGTCCCCTTCATCACTTACGGTGGCGAAGTCGACAAGCAGTTGGCGGCCAGTCTCACTATGAAGCTGCGTGCTCTGAAGCTCAACGTGCCGCTGAGAGTGCTCGTGGGCGAGGGGATGGGGCACAAATTCAACGACGTCAGCACAGAGGCCTTCACCGCTTTTCTTGCGGAGCACTCGGCTGAAGGACGGCTGGAGGCACCTGGTCGACAACAGATTCGTTTCATCACCTACACGCCCAAGTACAACACCTGCGAATGGCTGACCATCGATGAGATGGGAGAACTGTATCAACCGGCGACGGTCGAGGGAGGTGTCGACGACAAGGGAGAGTTGCGACTTACGACTGCAAACGTCACGGCTCTAAGCATCACACACGGGATCGCCGAGCGGTTGACTCTCGATGAGCAGGGTCCGTTCTCACTCCCGTTGTCCGTTGACGGTCATTCGGGCAACAGCACGTTCGTCCGTGATGGTAACAAGTGGCGACTCCTCGATGACTTGCAGGCCCAACGCTTCCACGAGAACCCGGATGTCCGCAAACGTCACAACCTGCAGGGGCCGATCGATGATGCGTTCATGCAACCGTTCGTCTGTGTGCGCGGCACGGGGACGCCCTGGTCACAAGCTCAGCACGACTGGGCTGCCTGGACACTTGCACGATTCGAGCGAGACTTCGACAAATGGCTTCGTGGACGAGTGCCGATCGTCGACGACACCAACCTGACCGATGAGCAGATCGCAAACCACAATTTGATCCTGTTCGGCGATCCCGGCTCGAACGCAGTCTTGGGACGCATCATCGAACGTCTGCCGCTCACCTGGAATCCGGACGCGATCGTCGTCAACGGCCAAACCTATAACCCTGCGACTCACGGGGTCGCTGTGATCTTCCCCAACCCGTTGAACCCCAAACGCTATGTCGTCGTCAACTCGGGTCACACGATGCACGAACGCGACTTCCGCGCCTCAAACTCCTGGCTGTTCCCCAGACTGGGCGACATCGCCGTCCAACGCTTCGAGCGCCAGGCAGACGGCAGCTACAAGGAAGAGACCCTGTGGGCCGATCTGTTCGACAATGTCTGGCAGCTGCCGGAGTAGGATCGCACAAGAGTCCACACCTGTTCGTCGCACACCGAGAACACGGTATCCCCCAGCCGCCCCACCCACCTCTGCGACCTGTTAGTCGTCCTCCACCACAACTGGCCCGCCTGTCCGGTCAAAGTCCTGCAACTGGCAGACGTGATGCCGCAGCACAAGGATGTGGGACCGAGGGAGTCGGACAGTTCGTTTTCGGCGTACTGAGCCCAAGTCATTCCCGCCGCATTCCTGTCATTCCCGCGAAGGCGGGAATCCAGCAATCCGGGCAAGAAGATGCATCAGAACATCTGACCCACAACGCCGTCTGGATACCCACATTCGTTGGAAGGACGGAAGTTGCCACAGGGATGAGGGATTGAGAGCGGGGATGATTGGCTCCTTCACTGTCGAATACCGAACTCTTCAATCCAGCGATTTAAGCTGGCGGAATAATGAGTTCCGGTAGCATCAAGGCGGCAGCGTCGGGGTCGTCCGGGGTCGTGATGTCGGAGAGCTGGCGGAAGAAGATCACGTTCTTGATGATCCCCAACTCGGGTTGCATATAACGATTGCCGTCGTCCTTGAGCACAGTCGGTGCCAGCATGAACTCTCCGTGCTGCTCGAACTCCTCCTTGAACTTCGTCAGCAACGACGGCTGGCCGGGGATGGGGTAATGGCGATTCCACTGACCGAGAAACGGCACGATGCTGCGATCGACGACGAAATCGTCGAACGTCGCGTGAGCCTCCAATGCCTCCGGGTCAGCACAGAGATGCACGCTGTAACCCGGTCGAAGCTCCTGCCCCGGCACGGCTCCCTCGACGATCGAGATACGGATTTCCTCGAACCGGTCCTCGTGGTTCATTTTGTCTTCGACACTGCGAAAAATCTCCAACCCAGCTTCTTCATTCTCGAAGACCAATCCCATCAATGGTGGAGCTTCGCTAGTAGGATGCCATTGAAAGGTAGTCGCACACCACTGTGCCTCAGCCCACAGAGGGTTCGTTGCGAACTCGGCAGCGGGCATCGTGCTGGCATGCCGTTGAATACGTTCTGCGAGTGACTCGACCTCTTTCTCAATGGCCTCGGCGACCGACTCAAACCGCTCGAACGGCCAACAGGCAGACGCACCTTCAGGAAGAACCATCCTTAAACTCTGCCGTGCTTCGCAGGCCGTGCAATGCAAATCGACAGCCGTCTCGCGTGACTTCACTTCCAGTAAGGTCCACTCTGCCGAAAGTGCAATCTCGCTGCATGCAGGGCAGGTGACCGACACCAACGGTGACCCGCACGCGGCGATGGCGGCTTCCATCCACGGGACGGCTGAGCCAGACGGGAGTTCATTGAACTCGCTCATCAATTACATTCCTCCGTCTCTGTATTGGCTACACTGACTGAGCTAGGCAAGAGCTTTGGTTTCACAACTGATCACTGATCGGTCTCATTTCCTTGCTGACGAAGCCATTCCCGGACTGCCAGCAATTGTTGCTTCATCTCAGCGTCACGGAGCGTCTCCAGCCTGCGCGTTCCCATGAGTTCGATGAAAGATGTCCTGCCAGGCGACTGGTACCGGTAATCGGCACCCTGCTCCAGCAGGTACATGACAATGTCATAACGACGGTGACTCAGGGACTGTCCTCAAATAAACTATCGAAGTGCGATAGGTCAATTTACCGTGGATCGCGGACAATGCGGCGATGCACGACGCACAAACGATCGATGGATTGGAATTGAAGTTTAATTCGCTCATCGGAGATCTTGAC
>JAJDEJ010000185.1 GCA_029259815.1 Planctomycetaceae bacterium
CCCGCACCGCAGGCGTCATCTCGTCTGCCAACTCCGGCGGTATCTCCGACATCCTTGCCATCACCAAGGTGTCGCCGATATCACCGTTTCAGGAAAGACCAATCCCCAGTTTTTCCCATCCCAAGCTGTGAACGGTTACCGCCAGCGTTGAAATCATCCCTGGAAGAGTCGTTTCGCTGGCTTCATTTAGACCAATCATTCTTCAGCGGATGCCTCAATCTGCGCGATGGCTGACTGGAGGACAGGAGCGGTTTTCGGATCGTTGAAGAAGTACTGAAATTTCGGCTCTGTCTTAAGTCGCTCCGCATCACGGAATCCCGAGCTTATCAGCTTCTCGATCGCCTCCTTAAAGGTATCGGGGGCATCCTCTCCATGAGGGAAATAGCCTTCCCGGCGAGCCTGGTTGAAATACACCTCCTGGCAAAGCTGCAGCTCGTCTTCGGTCAAGTCGTCAAAGTTTTTCCGCAAACGGTCGATCTCCAGAACTGCCGAATTAATCGCGATCGCCCCCTTGTAGGGGTCGGTGGCTTCATTGGCGAAGAATGAGGCCATCAGTGCCTTGCCATAGGCGACCTTGGCCGCACGATGTCCGGGGACCAGCGTCAACAGGCTCATTGACAACTCGACAACTTCATCGATTTTTGTCGGATCGGTTTTTGCCTCCTCCAGCAGTTTGTAAACCTGAGGCAACGTTTCCTCCACCTTCGCTTCCTTCTCCCGGATTTGTTCCGGAGTATCGGGCGGTGGTACTGGGTACGCTTTCAAGAGTTCGTCACGCTGAGCCTGGGCTTCCTCCTCGGTGTACTCTCGCGGACCAGTCTGCTGACCACAGCCGACACCGACGAGAATCACAGCACAGATCAAACTTCGGACAACCAAGGTTGTCCAACGTGGTGATGCAGGCAGAACCTGGTCACGGACGACTGACGGACTCTGATGATGATCGAGCCGACACAGCCGCATCTGGTGGTTCGACAGACCCTGATCATGGCCAGGCTGGATGGAAACTGTATCTGAATCGTTGAACGATCTGGCGGCTTCGTGCGACACGGTCGTATGGTCCCCAATGCGGTTTTACTAAGTGGTCTCATTAAACATGGCATCAACGAAAAAGCACACGAGCTTGATTATGATCGGGCCCTTGCAGGCGTGCAAGCTCCCTGCGTGTGATTTCACGGGGTCTCGCGCACCGAAAGAAATGAGTGCGAGCCATGACGTTCCGCGGGAGTCAGGCACTCACAATTTGGGACGGCGGTTCCCACAATCAACCCTCAGCCTATTCCCCTTCGAGAAGCGCATCCCCGTCTGCTTCGATCGAAGTCGCGGCGAGTTCGCGGCCGATTCGTTCCGCATCGTGGGGTGGGCCGTCGGTGGCTGCCTCCCGACGACTCGCCTCTACGTGACCAAACATTTGGCAGCAGGAGCCAAACACCGCCGATCTGTGGAACGCCATGCTCAGAGCGATTTCCCAGCAACTCACAGCAAAATCGCTCGCGGAACGGTCAATCAGCCCTTCTGATTTGTTGAAAATCATTGTTATTTCTGAGTTAAGGATTGTTGAACAGCGATCTCAGCCATGCTATCTTTTATCCCATCTCTCAACACGTCGAATTGCTGAAAAGTACGGCGTGATCCCCGAAGCTGTCCACTTGACAGCTCGTCTTGTTTGAGAATCGGCAGGTTCCACATGAACAAGTGTCATGTTCTCCACCTGAAACCATCTGAAGAATCCGGCACATTGCCGTTTGCCTCACGCCCAGCTGCTTTAAGCGTGATGGCTAGGCTCTGTCCCAAAACTGTGGGGTGGCCGGGTCTGGACCGAAGGGAAGGCCCGGACGTCGTGCGCACAGGGCCATCCGCTTCGCTACTGACCCTGCCACCCACTGCATCCTGGAGTTTCGGGACAGACCTAATTCTTTCTTCGACATGCGAATGGCCTTATCAGATGTAACATGGACACTTGTGAGTACATGTTGTCCCTTTTCTCGTGGTTCGTAATTATTGAGGAGAACGCAGTATGAAATTCAACAGACGTGGTTTTACGTTAATCGAGTTGCTGGTGGTGATTGCCATCATCGCAATTCTGATCGCATTACTCCTTCCAGCGGTGCAGCAGGCCCGCGAAGCCGCACGCCGCACGCAGTGTCGGAACAATCTGAAGCAGATTGGCCTGGCAATGCACAACTACCACGATGTCTTTCTGCAATTCCCTCCGGGACGTATGACTCCTTCGAGGGGACAGAGCGTTGGCATGACTTGCTGGTATGGCCACGTCTCGCCGCTCTACCACATTCTGCCGTATATTGAACAGGGCAATGTTTGGAATAACCTCGATCAAAATAATACTCGCGTTCGCAAAGGGACACCGCTCTGCGATGCGAACGCCTTTGTAACGGATCTTACGATGGCCGCGTACATGTGCCCGTCAGATCCCCGCCATCAGTCCGGTGTCAACACGAACAACTACCGTGGCAACTGGGGCGCTCATGTCTACGGCGGGCGACATTGGGGCAACAACATCGCGACGGATCCCGTCTACACACCGCGTGCTGCGGCTGCGATTGACGGGGAATTAGGCGGGATGTTCAAAGATAATGGTGGCGTGAAAATTCGCAGTGCCACCGATGGCACCTCAAACACGGTTCTTTACGCTGAGCGGGCGATCGGTACCGCGAACAATTCCACTCTCAGCGCGGTGAACGCGAACTACTTCTATAAAACTTCGGGGGGGAATATTATCACCACGTCCGACCCGAACAACGACCCTGCCAGCGTCCTTACCGCCTGTATTGCCGCGTTTGCAGCGGAGGGGACAAATCCGGCGAACTACAGGACCGATTACGGCTGGACGAGTGGCGATGACCCGGCGTGGTATTACTCAAGTTGGCAGCATGGAGCGTACAACCACATGCTGACTCCGAATTCGTCTCAAGCTGACTGCGGGAGCGGCTCGATTCCGGACGACGAGCATGAGGTGGCCATCATGTCTGCTCGCAGCCACCATACGGGAGGCGTGCTTTGCTGTCTCGCTGATGGAAGTGTCAAATTCGTCAGTGACAGCATCGACCTGGGAGCCTGGCAGGCAGCCGGCACTCGAGCGGGTGGCGAAGTCGCTGGTGAATGGTAAGGTGTGACCTCTCCCGTCAGTTTCTTCCTCGGGAAGATTGTTGTCGGAGAGGAGTCCGATGTTCGGATTTGCTTCCGGCGTCATCAGGCGCCGGAAGCTTTTTTCAATCTGTTCGTTGTGGTTTCGTGAGTTCACAGGATTTGGTTTGCAGACTATTGGAATGGGTCGCCCCCTTCGAAGGCGACCGGCATTCCCTCGCGATGAGAAATCTGTGACAAAGCAGGAAGAACAAGATGAACGATTCGATTCGATTTGCCGGAGTGCTTTGCATCGCGATGATGCTGGCGGGTTGTGGGGAAAGTGCTCGCAAGTCCATGAACACGCGAACGTACTATGGCGCGTTCAACATGATTGTTTTTGAAGTCGAGAATATGGAACAGCAGGTAAATCATGAGTCTTACCGGGGCCAGTTCAGCCCGGTTGAAGACCAATTGGGGAGTGCCATCTACGCCTTTATGAGAAATGAGGACGTGAAAGGAACGCCACTGGAAGCCGAGGCACAGAAGCTGGCGGATAAGGAACAAGAGATCCTGCAGATCTGGGAGTCTCCGGATGGTTCAGTGGAGAAAATCAGAGCCGCCGTGAAGGAGATGCAGGAACAGCTCGAGCACATGAAGACGTTGATTTGAGTTTCCGCCTGAATTCGGTCAGGCGAAATTGGAGTTCTATTCCTGAACCCAGGCCTGCCGTGTATTCGCCGTTCTGGTGCCGTCGAGCGGCGACAGCAAATAGCGACAACCTGCACGCATCCACGATGACTCATTGCATGAGGATACTGAGTCTGGTTGAGAGCTATGAAATTCATGCTTTGGCTGCACCGTCGACTCGAAGAACTTCTGCCATGTTGTCTCGTTTGTGCCGTGTTGGTGCTGGTCACACCTGGCATCCCCGCGCAGACCGACACGTTTGCGTTCGTGCAGCTTGACGATCCGGACACAGTCATCGACAACCCGCAGGTGTGGCATCCCGGTCCAAAAAACGGTTGGTCGGCTGCAAATCTGTTGATCGCTCATTCTTTGATCAGCCAGACCTCGGCGACCTGGCAACCTCGCTGGGCGAGTAATTCCCATTGGAGGTCCAGCGTGCCGTCGGAAGTCGCGGCCGGGGGGACCGCGAATTCCAACGGCCACGTTTCGGACGGCTGCGGCAACGGGCCGTGCACTTCGTGCTCCTGATCCGCCATGAGCCTCATGGTGGCATGGAACCGGCCGGAATAGGTCACCCGCACGCGATACGATGCCGCGGGATCAAGGTCCGTGTATCGCATGCGGAGCGGCGTGCCGAACAGCGTTTCCGCCTGATTCAACCAAGAGAGCTTCGAGTCATTGAGCTGCAACAGATTACCGTTGACGCGCTTCCCAAATTCCGACTGTGAAGTACTCACGAATCCTGGGTCGGCTTTCCAGGCTGTTTCGCGGTCGGTCGGCAGCAGATGCGGCTGACGGCCGACACACCCCAAGTCGTCATAGAATCCGCCCGGCCCGGGATCGTCCCAATCGACGATGAGCTGAATCCGTTCGAGTTGTTCCTGTTTGTCCTCCATTGCGAGGATCTCCTTGAATTGTGTCTCCAGCCAAGGGCGATCGTTCAGAGCGAAGTCGAGATTATCGAGTACCGCACCGCGTTCCTGCCCATTGGCTCCGTAATTGGCCATGTCCAACTGCAGGCCGATGTTCTCATTCAGCAACTTGCCGAGTTCGAGCATTCGCGTCCGCAAATCGTGGGCGGTTTCGTCAACCTTGACTTGGGCGAGGACACTGCGGGCTTCTTCGATGGCCGCTTTCGGACCGATCCGCGTGGCTTCGCGCAGCCTGTCTTTTGCCTCTTGCTCAATCTCGGTATGGCGAATGAGCCGCTTCCGAAGATAGACGTCGTAGTTCGCCCGCAGCAGGGGCAACTGCAGCCGCCAGTTGTCCCGCGCAGCTTCCGGAGCCTGTTGTTCGATCTGCCGCCAATGAGCGAGCGTCTGTTCGACGCTCTGATTGTCCAGCAGCGGTCCCCGCCAATTCTCCTCGAGGGCGAGCAACCCCTTCGCCACTGCCTCACCGTGTCCCTCTCCGATGAAATACCGACCGTATTCGGTCAGGATCTCTTCCACGCTTTGATCTCGATCCCACCCGCAGGCGTTCCACACGAATTTGTTCACATCATCGGGAATGCCATCGGAATAAGTGACGAACCCGTCTGCAAGATCGGCCATCGAATTGTGAATGTGGGCCATAGCCCGCGGACGCGGATTGTATGGTTCGCGGTCCAGACCCTGGCTGAAGGCGGGGTCCCAATCGGGAGCCGGATATTGGCACCGGACCGTATGGCAGATGTCGGGATACCGGCGGATGCCGTACTTCCGCGGCGTCCGCGCACGGGCCTCAGCGAGCGAGTGTTTCACCCAAGGGCCAAACACGATCCCCGCCAACCAGTCCGGCTCGGCGTCCCGCAGGTATCCGAAGAGCACTTCGTTTTGCTCGGGTGTAAATCCCTGATTGGAGACCCAGACTCCCGCACCCGGATGCGTTTCGTGCAGAGCCGCCGCCATGCGCGTCAGCCAAGGGAGCAGAACCTCAGGAGCCGTATGACCAGGATCGCCGCCGGGGACGAAAATGTGGTCGATGTGCGAAAAGGATGCAAACAGCTCCCGCCTGCGATCCAGTTCCGCCTCCGCTTCCTCCTGATTTTCCACGTGGGCATAGACCGGCACCCATATCCAGACATCCAACCCATAGCTGCCGATGAGCTCACTCAGTTTCCGGTTCATCTCCCAGGGGTCCATCTCCATCAGCGGACCCCGCTTGACGTCCGGGGTGACAGCGGGAATCAGTTCGATGGCGTTGACTCCAAACACAATGAGATCGCGAAGATGCTGTTCGTACTGCGACACATCCCAGGCGTCATAGCTATTGGCGGTTTCCCGGTAACCAAGTTGATGGCCGCGGATCGCCACGTCCGGCGCGCTCGAGATGTGGACATCAGCAGGGAGCTCCAACTTTCCTTCGGTCATGGACAGCAGCCTGAGCAGCCTCCCCGCCGCGTAGAGTGTTGCCCGCCCGTCGTAACCCAGCAGATGCACAGTCGGAGCCGGCTGCGAGCGCTCGACCCAAATCGCATAGGCGTCTGTGCTGCTCGGCGTTTTCAGGTCGCCAGGAAGTTGGCCGTCTGGAAACTCGCTCAGCGTTTGGATGACGATCGCCGGGACACCCGACTTCGGTCCGTCCTGGAGTGTCGGGACTCGAATCCCCGTTCGCTTTTCGATCTCGTCGGTCAGCAGATCAGCGGCCTTTGCGGAGAGGGAACCGTCATCAACCGCGACGACCCCCGCTTTTGTCAGATCGAGAGTTTCCTGATCAGCTGCGAAGCTGAGGGAGTGGGAGACCACGCCGCAAGCAATTGCGATCACGGCAGTGGACAGGAAGCGCGCTGGAGAGATGGCCATGTTGTTCTCCGGGAGGGTCAATACTGGGCGACACCATTTTACGTGTGCATTCATCGAACAACGAATCGACTCATGACAATTGATTGACGATTTTCGCTCACGACTTCCGCAAATTGTACCGTAATCGATGAAAGTGATCGACACTCGAATTCGCTTGCATCTTCACGAGCACACAACGGTGGTGTAGCAGACTTCACTCGCCTTTCGGCCCATTCGCCGAGCGTTCCGTCGCCCAACTTCTGCTTCAGGGAGGACACCCTGCTGATGGACGAGCTTCGTAGTCGGCATCGGTCCGACTCCCCGAATGTGGAATCAAGCTGAATCGCGAACTGGATCGAAGGATGAAATCACGCTGGACGAGATCGAACGAATTCTAATCTGACATGGACGCTTCAGTACTCCCAGTCCTCATGGGCCAAAGGTGCTCGATTCAGCTCTGCTCGGTGCAGTCGCCACTGCGGCATGAACTCGTCCATGTACGCCCGGAAGCGGTCATTGTGATGCCGCTCAAGCACATGAACCATTTCGTGCACGAGGATGTATTCGAGGCAAACTTGCGGCTTCTTGGCCAGTTCCAGATTGAGCCAGATGCGCTTGGAATCGGTGTTGCACGTGCCCCACCTCGTTTTCATCCGCTTGATACCGCAATGAGCGACTTCAACGCCAACGATCGGCTTCCATTTTTCGAGTAGAATCGGGATTTGTTCTCGAAGCAGTTGTCGATACCAACCGTTCAAGACTCCCTCACGCTTTTCTCGATTGGTACCTGAGCGAACTCGAAGCTCAAGAGATTTACCGTTTCGCTGCACAATACACGCCGGAGCTTCGTGCTCGATCACGTCCAGGCGATAGCGACGTCCCTGCACGAAATGGCTCTCGCCGCTGATCATTTCTCGCTTCGACTGTCGTTCCTGTTGCTCCAAGGATTCTTGCTGTCGGCGAATCCATCCCAAGCGAGAAATGACCGCCAATCGAACAGTCTCGTCACTGGTTCGTAGCGGAACGGCCACCCGAACACGGCCACTTGGTGGATAGACTGCAAGGTGCAGATTCTTGATGTCCTTGCGGACCACATCCACTGGGATTCCACTAACCTTCAGTTGTTTCTTCTCAGTGGTCACGCTGACTCTTCACAATTTCGAAAATGGCATCGACCACTTCGTCGTTATCACCAAGGATCGACTTGATCGCAATTCGAACTTCCCGTTCTCTGAAGCGATTCCCTCGCCAATCGGCTCTCCTTACATTGAGAATCGCCGTGTCGAGCTGAATCGCCTTCTGCTCATCGTTGTCGAGGTTGTCGAACAGGGCTCGCCGTGCCGACGTGTTGATCTCTGCAGGATATGACGCCTGTGACTCTGGCTTCTTCACCTGTTTGGTCAGTTGAACGATCTTCTCCAAGTACGCCCGGTAATCCAGGGCCTGCTTTCTTCTGGCAAGGATCAGCTCGTCCAGTAGATCCGACATCCTATCGTAGTACTTTGGATTGACGGCCATTTCGTCGATGATGACCCTCCGCACGTTGTTCTCAATCGTCTCAGCCATCGCTTCAGGATTCTCGCTGAGTCCCTTTGGAAGCTGAGTGACTGCATCTGCTCCGCGCTCGACAATCAGCTCGGCCAGGCTCGTGTCGTCGAATGCCGAAATCTTCTCACTCTCTTCCGCTCGAATATATGTGTCCAGCAAATGACGCATTGCAGGCTCAAAGCCCTTCATGTCCACGTAATCGCCACTTGCCAGCTTCACCTCTTTACGGACCTTTTCGTAGTGTTGTACCTCTGATTTGACTTGCTGTGTTGATTTGACTTGCTGTGTTTCGGCATCACTGTACTGTTCCACCCGTTGCACTCCTTCGTCGCTGATTGCCGCCGTCAGGTACTTGGTCAGCAACAGATCCAACGTCCTGTCGACCTGTGTGAACAGGTCCCCTTGCACTTCGTCGTGAAACCGCAGCTCGCTGTTACTCTCAAAGAAGCCGACTTTGACCGAGGCTCCGGTGATGAACTTCTCCGGGTCGGGATGAAACAGCAGCACAGCCGCCCGTTTGAGGTAGTCTCCTTCGGTCAGCCGCAGTTTCTCAATCAGGCTCGTATCGTCCCCTTCCAGGTCTTCGGCATTCAGACGTTGCGTTTTTGCGGCTCGCTCACGAAATCGTTCGAGTGCGTGCGGATCGAGGTCGGCAACCGACACACCCGGCACTGGCACTGCATCCCAACGCTTGCCGGTCTTGCCGAGCAAGAACCGATCGAGGGCCGCCCCCTTGAGTTCCTGCTTCGTGCTGCCGACGCGGTAAAGCATTCACAATCTCCACACGAACGACTTGATCGCTCCCTCGCGGAGAGTCTCGTTTTTGCGAGATGATCAATGACACTGGTAGACGTCAAAGCCTGACGATTAGTGTCGCTGGTCGACATATGTGTGCCGACTTGGCAGCTGTTCAAAAAACCATCAGGACAACAGTTCGTGGATGATGTGTCCGTGGGGGATGATGTGTCGGGGGCGGGAGAGTTGGTCAGGGATGGTGGTGAGGTGGGGGTCGAAGCCGAGGAGGTGATACATTGTCGCAAGAACGTCTTTGGGGTTGGTGTGATCGCTGATCGGATAGCCGCCCTGTTTGTCGGTCTTACCGATCACCTGTCCCGTGCGAATGCCGGCCCCGAAGAACATACCCCAGTAGGCGCCTGCCCAGTGTTCTCGTCCACCACCAGGGCCGTTGCTGAGCGTGGGAGTGCGGCCATGTTCGCTGATTACCATAACAAGGGTCTCTTCAAGGAGTCCTCGCTGCTCCATGTCGTCCAGAAAGGCAGGCAGGATCTGATCGAATTTGGGACAGAGGCCGTCCTTGAGCCGGGGATGATGGTTGTGGTGCGTATCCCAGGCTGCGTTGTTGTCGGTCCAAGTGTCCCAGAAAACAGTGACCACCTTCACGCCCACTTCGATCAACCGACGGGCCGTCAGGGCCGACTGGCCGAACAGCGTCAGTCCGTAGCGATCTCGCACGGCTTGAGGTTCGCGGGTCACGTCGAGGGCTCGGGCGACCTCGGGATTCGCGATCATGGCCATCGCCAGTTTGCGATAATCGTCGTAGGGTAGCACACCCTGGCGAAAGGCTTGTTGTGTTCGGAGTGAGTCAAGCAAGTCGTCGCGTTTGGACAGCCGCGAGCCCGATACGCCTTCGGGGAGTTCCACCCCTTGGAAACGAAACGCGGACTCGGGCGTGATCCCGTCCCAAGGATCGAAGCGGGTCAGGATGGGAGTGGATCCGGCGATCGACGGTGACCCGACCGGTAGCGCCCCTTGGCCGTGGAATGTGGGAATGACCGGGTTAAAGGCCTGCCCCAGCCATCCCGCCTTGTGCTGCCATCTCCCTGGTCCGGTCTTCTCGTTAAGGGCCCATGGGAGCACCATGTTCACAGGGATGCCGGTCGAGAGCATGCTGATGCCCTGCTGCATCCAGAGGTATTCCAGGACGGAGCCGATGTACGGCTGATGCAGAGGGCTGCTGCCGTCCCCTTCGAGGGCCGGCGTCGATTCCGACAAACCGGACAAGGCCACCGTTACCGCATGATTGTTCGACGAATGTGTCATCGAACGAATCAGGGCCGTGTGGTGCAGGTTACGGGCGACGTTCGGCAGGTGCTCACAAGCCGCAATGCCGGGGAGACTGGTCGAGATCGAATCGAATTCACCGCGTTGCTCGACCGGAGCGTTCGGCTTGGGATCGAGCGTGTCCATCTGACTGGGCGCGCCATACAGATAGAGGATCACGACCGATTTGGCACGGACCTCTGTTGGCACCACGCCTGTCGAAGTCGACGCGGCATCCAGGGGTTGTGAGAGGACACCGCCGGCTCCCAGACCCAGCAGGCCCGCTCCTCCCGCCTTCAGGAACTGACGACGATCAGTGCGAGTTTGTGAGAAGATGTGAGAGGGATGACTCATAGCTGGGTTTCGTCGAGTGATAGTACTGTCAACACGGAAGTCCTGACTTGACGGTCCCCACAGCCGCCTGTAATGTTACAACAATGTTCGAACATTGCAAGAACAACTCCTTCTTTTGCTGTTTAAGAGACCAAACATCGTGCCTGAAACCAAGAGTCTGGGACGCCGGGCGTACTGTGAATTGCGGGATCGTATTCTCAGCGGTCAACTCCAACCGGGGGAACGACTCTCCCTGAGAGGGGTGGCGAACTCGCTAGAGATGAGCATGGCTCCAGTGGGGGAGGCGTTGCGGGAACTCTCACGGGACGGCTTGGTGGAACTCGAACCCGGTTGGGGGACGCGCGTGCGGCAACTCGATGCGGAAAGCCTGCACAGTCAACATGTGTTGCGGACTGCACTGGAGTGTGAAGCCGCCAGACAGTGTGCCTGCAAGGCGTCGGACGAACAACTCGCCGAACTGCTCCGTCTGGCCGAATCACTGGACAAGGCGATCGACACCCGCAGCAGCCCCGAACAGGTTTCTGAGTTGGACTCGCGGTTCCATCTTCAGATCGCCAAGTTGGCCAAAGCACCGAGTCTCGTCAAGGCGCTGCGGTCCAATCAACTGGTCAGGCTGTTGGCTCGCGGGAGTGAGATTGCCCATCATGTTGACCGGCCTGCTGATCAGCATGTGGTCCTCGTGAAGTCGTTTCAAAGTCACGATCCCGATATTGCAGAGCAGGCCATGCGTCAACACTGCCTGGAGTCAATGCGGCTGCAAATGCAGGAAGCAGGATTTGGTGATTGGCTGGGGAACTCATGAAGATTGTGCGATTCTTAGGGCCAGACGGCCGCGAGCATGTTGGCTGTCAGCAAGATGATGGCAAGTTGCAGCTCATCGAGGGAGACATCTTCAGTGACTGGTCGCTTACGAACGATGTGCTGCCGGTCGGCCGACTCCTCCCGCCGATCGCCCCGACCAACATCATTGGCCTCGGGATTAATTATCGCCAGCACGCGACCGAATCGGGGATGGAGTTTCCTCAGCATCCCATCTTCTTCATGAAGCCGACCAGCACTGTGATCGCCTCCGGCCAGCCGATCATGATTCCAAAGTGCTGTCATCTCGAGGGAGAGGTGGACTACGAATGTGAACTTGCAGTCGTGATCCGTCGTGACGCACGCGACGTTTCGGAAGAGGATGCACTGGACTACGTCCTCGGATACACCGCTGCTAACGACGTCTCTGCGCGGAAATGGCAACTCCATGGCGGCGGAGGTCAGTGGATTCGCGGGAAGAGCTTCGACACCTTTTGTCCGCTGGGTCCGGTACTCACCACATGTGACGAGATTCCTGACCCGCAATCACTAGCGATCAAGACGGAACTGAACGGCCAAATGATGCAGGATCACACGACTGCAGACATGATCTTTAAAGTGCGTGAGCTGATTCGATTCCTCAGTCAGGACACGACGTTGTTAGCGGGATCGGTGATCCTCACGGGGACACCTCAGGGAGTCGGATTCGCACGCAAGCCGCCGGTCTGGTTGAAGCCGGGGGATGAAGTCGTTGTGGAGATCGAGCAGATCGGTCGCCTTGTGTCACCTGTCGTTGCTGCGCAGTGACCATGCATCAAATCCATTCACAACAGAGCGAAAACGAATCGGCGAACGCCGACCACCTGTCATAAGGAAACCCGATGGACAAACTGATCATCACAGTCACGTGCGACTCGACGATGGCCTATCCGAGCAATCCGCACAACCCCACGCCCAAGGGTTACGAGGAGGTGGCGAAGGAGTATGTCCGGTCCGTAAACGCCGGTGCGAGCATCTGCCACCTGCACGGCCCTTATACGATTGATGAAACCATTCGGGACGACGGCACGCGGCTGTCCGATCTCGATATTCCCGGATGGGGACGATTCCGCGATGACATCCTGCAGGAGTGCGGCTCGACCGAGCCGATCATTCAGTACGGGATCGCCAACGGTCGCTTCCCGCAGCGGAAGGAACTGATGAAGGACCAGCAGCCCGATATGATCTCGACCTGCTTCAATCCTCATGATGAGTGCTTCGATTATGAGCCGGGCTGCGATCCAGTCGAACTATACGGGTTGCACAACCGCCCGGAACTGCAGGAGTACTGCCGTGTCACGAGTGAGTTGGGCGTCAAAATCGAAGCTGAGTGTTTTCATTACGGCGGCGTCTGGAATGCGGAGCGAATGCTGAAGAAAGGGCTGCTCAAGCCGCCCGTGTGGATTACGTTCTTCCTCGGCTGGCGGGGAGGCAGCTACACGCCGCCCACCGTCGAAGCGATGCTCTACAACCATCATCATCTCCCAGACGGCTTCCTCTACAACACCAGTGTGATGGATCCCGAGTTGCAATGGCGAATCCTCACGACGGCCATCATTCTCGGGGGACACGTGCGGGTCGGCATGGAAGACAACCCGTTCCTTTCGCCGGGCGAGTATGCGACCAGCAATGCCCAACTGGTTGAGAAGATCGTCCGAATTTCCCGTGAACTGGGACGAGAAGTCGCCACACCGGACGAAGCACGAGCCATCATCTGGCCGGAAGGAGCCGGTGCATAATGCCCTGTATCAACGCCATCAGCTTCCACCGGTATCCGAGCATCGAGATGATCTGCCATCTCGTGCGGGACGCCGGTTTTGATACTCTGGAGCTGTCGCGACCTCACTTCTATGAGAAGTTGACGACGGAAGGGACACGACGTCGATTCGCGGAGTGGGCAGCCGAGTTGGGGCTGAGCCTGTATGGCTTCGATTGCTGGGTTGAGGTCGATCCCTACACATCGTTTGAGGAAACGTTGGCCGACTTCCTCCGCGCCATCGATTGGGCCTGCGATCTCGGTCTCGGGATGATCATCAGCCACGACCCGTGGAACCACGTCAACAGCGACCGCAACCCGAGTGAATGTCTGTCAGTCAACGTCAGTCTGTTCCGACGAGTGGCTGACCAGTGCTCGGAACGTGGACTTCAGCTCGTCTTCGAGCCTCACCCAGATACTCTCAGCATGCAGAACGCTTGGGCCATTGACTTCATCGATCAGGTTGCTGGTGTCTCATCGCCGGAGACCGTGGGGTTGCTCTATGACTGCTGCCACTACGGTGTCGGTCAGCCCGAGACATATGCCCTGTCCATTGGCGAACTGGGAAGCCGGATTCGTCACATCCATTTCTCCGATGGGGACCGCAAGACTTACGCCCTGCACTTGGCCCCGGGAGATGGAGACCTTGATCTGCAGGGAATCGTAACGGCCTTTCAGTCAATTGATTATCGAGGCACATTGACGAGTGATGTCTTTAACAATCCCATGCTGGAGGATTGTGCCCGGCGCAGTGTGAAGCGAATTCATGAGGTCGAAACATCCTTAGGGTTAGCGTCGTCATGAAAGCAGCAGTGCTAAGGTCGATCGGACAGCCGTTCGCGGTCGAAGACGTTCCCGATCCGATCATCGGTCCGGACGAAGTGCTCGTCGCCACACGGACGTGCGGCATCTGTCGGACCGATCTCCACATTCAGGACGGGTTGGCGTACGTCCCCGGACTGCCACATGTCCCCGGCCATGAGCCGGCTGGCGTGATCGCCGATGTGGGACGTGATGTTGATGGGTTTCAGGTCGGCCAACGGGTCGTACCTCACTTGTTTGTGAGCAGTGGCGACTGCCGATTCACCCGCACGGGCCAGCATGCACAAGCAACGCATTTGCAGGGCATCATCGGTGTCACGCTTCCGGGTGGATTTGCGGAGTACTTCAAAGCTCCGGCTGAGAATCTGCTCCCGTTACCCGATAACGTTCCCTTCGATGTCGGAGGGTTGACGAGCTGTGCAGTGATTACCGCCGTTCATGCCTATCGCAAGTCCGGCCTGCAGATGGGGCGATCAGCGGTCGTGCTCGGCGCGGGGGGAATCGGACTGATGCTCGTCCAGCTTCTCAAGCAGGCTGGCGTGCGGACGATTGCCGTGAGTCGCTCACCGGACAGTCTGCGTCTCGCTACACAGGCAGGAGCGGAATTGTCTCTATCGATCGAGCAAGCTGGCACTGCGGGACGCATCCGTGAGTTTGTCGGTTCAGGAAAGGACGGGGCCGACTGCATCTTCGAGATGGTCGGTCGAGCAGAGACGATGCGGGCGGGAGCAGACTATACCTGTCGAGGAGGTCGAATCATCGTCATCGGCGAGGAGGCTGAATTCCCTGCGATTGACACCATCCAAATCGCTCAGCGGGAACTGGAGATCATTGGCTCTCGAAACGGTGGTCGTCAGGATGCCATCGATGCACTGGAGATGCTCTCAGCCGGGATTGTTCGGCCGCACATCGCCGGATCGTATGCACTCGATGAGATTAACGAAGCCATGTCATTGGTTCGCAACAGAAAAGCACGAGGACGCGTGATCGTCAACGTCGCTTCGGAATGATGAGGGTATCTGCCATGTCATATCTGTCACACAAATTCGGAGCCGGGCAAGCGAAGCCTTTCCGGGGGACGATGGACCGTCGCACGCTCTTGCGTCTCGGTGCACTGGGGAGTATTGGCCTCTCGTTGCCGAACCTGTTACAGGCGGACACCTCTGGTCATTTCGACGCGATGCCGAGTTTCGGCCGGGCCAAGCGATGTCTGCTCGTGTTCCTCAACGGAGGGCCATCCCAACTCGACTTCTGGGACATGAAGCCCGAAGCTCCGGCTGAAATTCGCGGCGAACTGAGTCCAATCCCCACTAACGTCACCGGCATTCAAGTCAGTGAGCTGCTGCCGCGCATGGCACGGCAAATGGACAAGTTCAAAATCGTGCGGTCCGTTACTCATCCCTGTTCGGTCCATACCACAGGGGTATACACGATGTTGACCGGGACGGTCCATCGCACCCCGAAGGTCGATCAGAACCGGGCACAACCGAATGACCATCCGCATCTTGGTTCGATCTACGCCCGATCGCACGGTTGGTGCGAAGGGGGTCCTCCGTTCGTGACGCTGCCGACGCTGTTTCGCGCCCCACCGGTCACCGGCATCTGGGCCGGTCAGAACGCGGGATTTCTCGGCCGACGGTTCGACCCGTTGGTCGTTCACGGCGACAAACAGACGACCGCCTTTTCCATGCCGACGATCGAGTTGCCGCAATCCATGGGAGTCCGACGACTGGAGAATCGTCGCGGCCTGCTCGCTCAGTTCAATCAACAGTTTGAGCAGATCGAGCAGACGACCATGTTAGACGACCTAGACGTGACTTACGAACAGGCCTATCAGTTGTTGCGATCCCGTGACATCACCTGGGCCGCCGATCTGGAGATGGAAAGCGACCAGATGCGCGACGGATATGGTCGTCATCTATTCGGGCAAGGGTTACTGTTGGCCAGACGATTTCTCGAAGCCCAGGTCCCGCTCGTAACGGTGTATTGGATCGACCCCGAGCCACCGGGTCCTGGCGGCGGAGAGTTCGATTCGCATGGACGCATCTTTCATCACCTGCGAGAACGGTTGGCCGCTCCCACCGATCAGGGCTTGGCCGCACTGATCGTTGATCTTTCGGAGAGAGGCCTACTCGACGACACATTGGTCGTCGTCATGAGCGAATTTGGACGCTCTCCTCGCATCAATGCGGACGCGGGACGGGATCACTGGCCGCAGGTCCAGTCCATTCTGCTGGCCGGAGCCGGCATCTCGGGAGGAACCATTTACGGCGCCTCCGACAGGCACGCCGAAGAGGTTCTCTCCGATCCGGTAACACCGCCCGATCTGGCACAAACGATCTTGCATCTGTTGGGTGTCCCGTCCGAATCGGCATGGCCCGACCTCGACGGACGCATTATCCGGGCTTGTCATGGAACACCAGTGGAAGGTCTCATCGCATAATTTCTCTTTCATTCGTCATGGCCAGCACTTCATCGGCCAAGACGCACTCAACGGTCTCAACGGGACGTTGAATTCTTATGAAAACCAATCTCGTCAAAGAGGTCCTCAATGCGGGTCGCCTGGCGATCGGCAGCGAAGTCTCACGGTTGCCGGGCACTGACATTCCCAACATTTACGCCGCGGTCGGGTTTGACTTCGTGTTCATCGACATGGAGCACACGCCCTTCAGCCTGGAGACGGTCGCGGGACTCATTCGCGCAGCCAGGCAGGAGGGCATCGTGCCCATCGTCCGTGTCCCGCAAGCGGAGTACGCCTTTGTCTGCCGGGTTCTCGATGCCGGAGCACAAGGGGTCATCGTTCCGCGGGTCAACACTCCGCAAACGGTCGAGCAGCTCGTCAGTTGGATGCGTTACCCGCCGCATGGCATCCGGGGATTCGCCTGCACGTTCGCCCAAACGGACGGCGAGGCCGTTGGTTTGGGAGCATTCATGAAAGCCGCCAATAACGAGACCCTGCTCGTAATCCAAATTGAAAGGGCCGAGGCAATGGCCAACCTCGACGAGATGCTTTCCATCGAAGGTGTGGACGTTGCCTGTTTGGGGTATATGGACCTCACCATCGACATGGGGTCTCCCGGCCAGGTTGATCATCCGGAGGTCGTGGCAGCAATTGACCGGCTCATCGAGACGTCAAATCGGCACGGCGTCGCGCCCGGAATCATCTCTCCTGACATGGAAGTTCTGGAGAAATGGATTGCCCGGGGGATGAGGTTCGTCTCTCATGCGACTGATGCAATCCTGCTGCAATCTGCGGCCAACGCCGCCTCGCAACGACTGCGGGCCAGTTGCAATCAACGGAAACTCACCCCGTCGAACGACATGGAGTTGACCGGCAGCCAACGGAACACCTGACAAAACGTACGGACATGACTGAAGTGCTCGCAGACGAACAAAGTTCGGCTACTCCGGCTGAGACGGAGTCGTTCCGTCCGCCGCCTCGTGGTTTCGCCTCCATGATGGGAGCGATTGGCCCGGGGATTGTCGTCACCGGTTCCGTGATCGGATCGGGAGAGCTGATCAACACCCCCGTGCAAGCGGCTAGGTTCGGCTTCGTCCTGCTGTGGGCCGTTATCATCTCCTGTGTCATCAAATCGTTCCTACAGATTGAAATCGGCCGGCATGCCCTCGTCCACAATCGCACGCCGTTTGAGTCCTTTAACGCGCTGCCGGGCTGGAGATGGCGAGGGACCTCGTGGATAGGCCCTGTGTTTGTACTGGGATCAGTGCTGACGGCTGCGAGTCTTGCCGGCATCCTGCGCGCCACCGGCGGACTGCTGCATTCATTTGTTCCACTGGCGAGCGCCGAGGGGAGTTCGGTCGACCTGTGGACGCTCGTCGTCTTTCTCGGAGTGGCGGCACTCCTCTGGCGAGGAACTTATCTCAGCATCGAGAAGGTCATCACGGCCTTGGTGGGGGTGTTCAGCCTGAGCGTTGTCGTGGGCCTGCTGCTTATTCAGGGGACGGAGTACCGTATCACCGGTCAGCAGATTCTGTCCGGCCTGACCTTCTCTCTGGGAGAGCAGGACGTGCGATTCGCTGCGATCGCGGTCGTCAGTCTGCTGGGTGCCTTGGGGGCCACCGGCAACGAACTGTTCATGTACCCCTACTGGATTTTGGAGAAGGGATACGGACAACACGTCGGCACGTCGAGCGACCCAGGTTGGCTGGATCGCACACGGGGATGGATTCGCGTGTTGCAGATCGACGTCTTCGTATGCACGGCGTTGGCCACCGTGACAACGCTCGGTTATTTCCTCATCGGTGCAGCAGTCTTTCATGGTAGTGATCAACGGATCGGCGGCGACGAAATCGTCAATCGGCTTTCAGCCATGTACACCAACACATATGGCGCCTGGTCGAAGAACCTGTTCCTTGTGGGGGCGCTCTGCACATTGCTTTCCACACTCATTGTAGGCACTGCGGCGTTCGCCAGAATGTGGCGAGACATGTTCGTGAGTCTCGGCTGGTTGTCGGTCGAAAATGAACAGGCATCACGCGCCTGCCTGCGGGCTGTGCAGATAACCTATCTCACCGCATTCCTGGCGATCACCCTGTTCGCAGGGAACTCTCCCGAACAACTCGTAATCTTTGGCCAATACGTCTCGGGTTTGTTTGGAACGCCCATGTTGATGGTGGTGATCTGTTGGATTGCCTTTCGGACCGACCGGCGAGTTCGCATGGGCTGGATGACAGCCATCGTGCTCGTGCTCTCAGTCGTAATTCTCGTCACCTGTGTGGTGGGAGTTGTTCTGACCCAGTTCTTGGGAAAGACATAACACGATGCCCAGGTTCGACCACGAAGGACTCAGACGCCTGCTCACAGACATCGGCCGTGCGATCGGCGCGGACGACGACGCAGCCGGCATCGTGGCGCGGCATCTCATCAATGCCAATCTTGCGGGTCACGATTCTCACGGCATGATGCGTATCGTGCAGTACGTTCAGGAAATGGAATCCGGAAAGATTGACCCACACGATGCGGCCCGCGTCCTCGACGAGTGGGATACGGGAGCCGTCATCGATGCTGGTAAGACGTTCGGCCAAGTCGCCTGTCACAACGCCATGCGACTGGCGATCGATAAGGCGAGGCACTCGGGACTGGCAGCCGTGACGATTCGTAACGCCAACCATTCAGGACGTCTGGGAACTTACGTCGAGATGGCAGCCGAGTCGGGAATGATCGGCATGGCGATGGCCAACGGCGGCGGGAGCGGTCAGTGGGTCGCACCATTCGGAGGCTGCGAACCGCGTCTCTCGACGAATCCACTCACAATCGGATTGCCGTCGGGCAAACCGTTCCCCATTGTTCTCGACATGAGCACCAGCATTGCTCCGGAAGGGAAGGTACGAGACTACCTGCAACGCGGAAAGACGCTCCCGGACGGCTGGCTCGTCGATGCGACTGGCAACCCGACGTGTGATCCCCACCAACTCTATGCGATACCCCCGGGAGCACTGCGACCGTTCGGCGGGCCGGCGGGGCACAAAGGATACGGACTGGCGTTCATTGTGGATGCCTTCGCAGGAGCACTCTCACAAGCCGGCTGTCCTCAGGCAGGAGACTTCAGTCCGATGCATCGCACGGGTCTGTTTATGATGGCCCTTCAGATCGATCGCTTTGCCCCGCTGGCCGAGTTCATTCTCCGCATATCAGAGATGTCGGATTACGTCAAATCGTCACGCCCCGCAGCCGGTTTTGACCGCGTCCTGATCCCCGGCGAGTTCGAGCACGAACAGCGGCAACAGCGGACCCGAGAAGGGATCGAACTTCCCCAATCCGTCTGGAATGAGGTTTGTGACATTGTCGAGACGCTGAACCAACGAGCAGATGAGACGGCCATTATCCTCCCTGAATCATCGGAGACGACGTCATGAGATCACAACGCACGCGTTTGGCTTTGATCACACTTGGCACCGCCTTAACGGTGTTTCTTACACGACCGGCTGAAGAGAAGATCGGCATGCTACTTTCTGCCGAGAGGCCATCACAAGGCGGCGGAGACGACACGGCTGCACAGGAGACTCCGATCGGCCCGCGTTGGTGGCCCTCCAAGTGGGGAGCCGACGACCAGCGCGGCGCTGCAAATCTCATGTCGCCCGACAAAGTGCTGCAAGCGACTGAGTTGATCAAGGACGGACGTGTCTATCAGTTGGGCCGCGTTTACGAGCGGGACATGCCCACGTTTCCTCACCGAACATTCCGACTCACCATTCCGGCATTCCGTGCGCCTCCACGCGGAAGCAACCAGCAAATTGGGCGTGATGAGTTCTTCGTCGGTGAGATCGGCCAGATGGGGACCCAGTTCGACGGACTCGGACACGTCGGTGTGCGACTCCGCGACGGGGATACCTGGTACAACGGCTTGAAGTCCGCAGAGATCGAAGACGCCTACGGGCTCAAGAAGCTGGGCATCGAAAACGCCGGGCCGTTCTTTACCCGTGGTGTTCTCATCGACGTGGTCGCCCATCGCAAGGCCGACCGTCTGCCGGTGGGATATGAGATCACGCTCGACGATCTTCATGGAGCTCTGGAGCTCCAACAGACCACCATTACGCCCGGCGACGTGGTGCTCCTGCGCACGGGGCACAGCAAGTTATGGATCAAGGACAACGAGACGTACAACTCGGGCGAGCCGGGGATTGGACTCGAAGCTGCGAAGTGGCTCATCGAACAGAACGTGGCGATTGTCGGAGCCGACAACTGGGGCATCGAAGTTGATCCGCCCTCGAACGGCGACCGCCCGATTGAGGTGCATTAATGGATGATCACCAAAAACGGCATCTACTTCCTCGAAAACCTTGACTTGGAGGAACTGGCAGCCGCCGGGGTACACGAGTTCGCATTCATCTTCGCCCCGCTCCGCCTCAAGGGTGCGACAGGGTCCCCCGGCAACCCCATCGCTGTTCGATAACCTGCACCCTGCATATTCAACGTCAGTGCTAAATAACCGAGCCTGATTTTGGGACAGTCTTCTCAGGCTGCGATGGTTGTGTGCGGGATGTCTGTGTTGTGTTGTTTCAGATAGTGCCGGACGTTTTTCATCAGGCCGTTCATGTCGCCGCAGGTGTGGTTGCGAGTGACGGCGGCGTGCAGATCGCGCCATGTCCGCTCGATACGGTTGTGAGCGGGACAGTACGGCGGCAGGAAATGCAGTCGCTGGCCCTGCTCGGTGGCCAGTGAGACTTCGACCTGTTGGGTCCCATGTCTGTTCATCAAGTTTGCGGTCTTCGTTCTCTTCCCGACGATCGACCAGACCCGCTTCGCCGACCTCGCGAAATCGCTGAGCGATCCGATAGACGCTCGAACGGGCGACTTTCAGACGGCGGGCCGTCTCGGTGGGGGTGATGCCGTCATAAAGATTCAGGATGATCAAATACCGCGTCTTCAACTCGGCCTTTTGGCAGGATCGTGCGACGTTCAACAACCGCTTCTTGGCGCTGGGGTGCAGCTTGGGGATAATTCCTTCCATGGGAATTTCCTCCTGGGGGTCGAGTGTCCAAACTCAAACAGTGACTCCAGGTTAGGAAATCCGTAACACGTTACTTATCTGGAGTTAGTCTGGACGAAATGGTTGAGTTTTGTATGACATTGTCGGGGATCAGACGGCTGGGACGCCGGGATGAATACGACAAGGGACATTTCTGTTGGGCCGAATCTCACCAACGAGGAGGCGGAGCGGATTTGGTCGCTAGGCAAGGCGGCGGTCATCTTTGCGCTGCTCGAACAAGCGAAGATGCTCCGAGAGCTGCAGGTGGGAATGCCGGGCGATGTGACGTCGGCCACTCCCTCCTCCGGTGTGCCGACCTCTCAGAAGCTCCCGCCCAAGTCGCGTCCGAAGAAGCCGGGGAAGAAGTCGGGTCAGCCCGGTCGACTCAGGCCCACGCCGCCCGAGTTCGACGACACGCAGGAGCATCGAGCCGCATGCTGTCCAGACTGCGGCGGCCCGCTCAACCGCTGCTCCGAAACACGCGAGCGGTTCGTCGAGGACATTCCCGAAGACCTCCAACCCACGGTGACGCGGCACGTCATTCGTCGCGACTGGTGCTCGGCTTGCCAGAAGCATGTCGAAGGCCGGGTGACCGAGGCGTTGCCGGGATCGCAACTGGGCAACTGCATGCTCGTGCTCTCGGCGTGGATGCCCAGAGTGACGTCACAGGGGGCGCTCGGCAACACGCTCGCGCAGGTGGCCTCGGTGCTGGATCATCACCTGCGGATGACCATCAGCGAGACCGGATTGCTGGCCATGTGGCACCGTCTGGCCGACGTGCTCTGGGATTGGTACGAACAGATTCGCGCAGAGGCGCTCACCGCGGGCGTGCTGCACGGGGACGAAAGCGGCTGGCGGGTGAATGGAAAAACGGACTGGTTGTGATGTTTTTGCACCGACGATCTGACCTTTGACATGATCGACCGCTCGCGCGGCCGGCAGTGCCGGTTTGTTTTGTGTGGGAAGGATTCACTTCTGGGGCAATGTTCCACAACTCGTCAGCGTTCCAAACAAACCGCCCGTGGCGGATGGCGCTGAAGGAGTTCTTCACCGAACAGTTCCACGGCACGTTGGTGACCGACTTTTGAGGGGTCGACCACGCGGTCACGAGTGGTGCTGCGCAGAAGTGCCTGGCGCATCTGCTGCGCGAACTCAAACACACCCAGAAGTACAAATCGCCCGGCGATCAGTGGCCGGCGTTTCGCAAGCAACGGAAGCGATAGATCCGCGATGCGATCCGTCTCCGCCAGGCGCACGGGGAGTTGTCCGCCCCGACGTTCGCCTCGCGCCGGGATCGTCTGCACACCCGGCTCGACAGGCTGATCGCCACCGAGTGGCAGGACAAACACGGTCGCCGTCTGGTCAAACGGCTCCGGCGGCATCGCGGCGAATTGCTGACGTTTCTGGATCAACTCGATGTTCCCTTCGACAACAATCATGCGGAGCGGGAAATCCGACCGGCCATCATCATGCTCAAAAACAACTTCGGCAACCGCTCCGAGCGCGGCGTGCTCACTCAGGAAGTGCTGATGACGGTCCTCCGTACTTTGAAAACAACGCGGCCACCAATCCCTCGACACCCTGCTGTCCGCGCTGACGACTTACTTCCAAACGAGTCAACTCCCACCCCTCCCACAAAAACTCACTCCAGATGAGTGAGGTGGTACGGAAATCCCAACTTCTCTTTGCCATCCAATCGCCCCAGAATCAGGCTCGGCTATTTAGATGTATGGAGGCCGCCCCGCGAGATGCGGTGTTGCCATATGACCAAGGCGGATCAGCATAAACCGTTGGAAATGTCCGACCTTCATCAATCAACTGCTGAAGCAGCCGAACTGTTCCGCCGACCAAGTTCGGCTCGGCTCTCACGGCTTAGCCCTCCCAGCATCTTGTTGGGAGAAGGCGCATTCGATCAGTGTTAGAATTGCCTCTTGAATGTGTGGTTTGAGATGAGGCCAAGCGTCTGTAATGTGTCGAGCCGAGGAGTTCGATGCACCCTCGCATGAGTGCGAATCACTGTCACTTGGTGCCGATTAACGTCCATCGCTGTCGGTAGAATGCAGCGCATTTGCAGCCACGGACTCAGGCGATTGACGTAAGCCGTTTGCATCCCCATGCTTGAATGCAGTCGGGAGACGCATTCGATTCCCGCCGCCTCCATTTTGCACCGACTGTGTCAAACGGTGACAGTCGGTGTTTTTTTGTGCCGATCCCTGCCACTCATCAGGGGTTGCGTCTTGGTTACATGCAGCTGCCCCAGCATGAGTTGTGTCACCAGATGTCAGGTTGTGACTACCAGCCTGCTCCGAAGTGCAGCCAACTCTCGCTCGCGAGCAGGTGAGAAAGGGCCTTGGCTTGGTCTTCGGTACCGATGTGGGCGTACTTCATTGTCATCCGCACATCGGTGTGCCGGGCCAGTTCTTTGGTCTCGGTCAACATGGCCCCATTCCGTAACAGTTCGGTGATGTGCGTGTGCCGACCAGCTGCATGGAAGTCGGCCACTCGTCCCTGCTCATCTCGTTATGGGATGCCCACCCGTTCCAAATCTTTCCTGACCATCAGTCAGGTCCGCCGCCTGGCCAGATACGGGAAGAGGTGGTCGTCCGCTGCAAGCCCCCCTATCCACTGTGGCAGCACAGCCACCAGTTCGGTATGCAACGGAAGCGCATCCTTGCGTCGATGATTGGCGCACGCAGCCTGAACCGTAATGGTCGGTGGTATGGATTTCAGGTCGAAGCTGAGCGGCGTGAGGCTGCCAATCTCCTTTCGTCGCAGACCAGTCAAATATGACATCTTATAGATGCGACCCGTTGTTCTCCTTCAGAGCATTGGATAGACACACTGCTCTCACGGGCCGATTTCAGCAGCGGTCGATCGCAAAGGCGTTCAGTCTGTGCTTACCTGGATTACGTGTCATTGATCCAACCTGTCTCGGAAAGCCTGAGCTGTTGACATCTGAAACACTTACTTGAACATTGGTATTGGTACCGTCCCTGGAGGCAGATCAGAGCCTGCCTGTTGAAAAAAGGCGATCAAGGACATTCCCCCAAACACACCGATTTTGACGAGGCCATCCACTACGAATCATCTCAGCCAGGATGTGCACGCGGAAGTCGAAGTGTGCAGCGAGCGTGCAAATACGCACGTTTGCACGCACTGTGAGGTCAGTGCTGGAGCGTGGCGACCGGCATCGTCTTTGCACCGTGAGCGTCGGCAGCTATCACCATCGGCAACCAAGACATGGGAGGCGTACGATGCCCGAAGCAGACAAGCCGAGCTTGATGGTTGTCGACGATGATAAACGGTTCCGGCGAACGATGGTCGAACGATTTCGTCGTCGAGGGTTTGACGTGCATGAAGCGGGCGACGCCGAAGCTGCTTGGAATCTGGTCCAACGGCGGGAGTTTGACGTCGCAGTGCTCGACATGGTGATGCCCGGGAAGTCGGGGCTGCAGTTCCTTGAGCAGTTCAAGAGTTCAGGCGCCGACTGTGAAGTGATCATGCTGACAGGCCAAGCCAGTGTCGACTCCGCAGTGTCCGCGATGAAATTGGGCGCGTACGACTATTTGACAAAACCGTTTCCGTTGGGAGACCTCGAAAAGCTGATCGATAAGGCGCTGCGGCAACATGCGCTGTCGAAAGAGAACCGGCAGCTCAAGGCGCTGCTGATGCGAAGCCGCCCGACCCGAAAGCTCATCGGCGAGTCGCAGGCCATGCAGGAAGTCCTCCGGCTCATCGACCGGGCAGGCTCCAGTGACAAGCCGATCTTGATTCAGGGAGAAAGCGGCACCGGAAAAGAGCTTGTCGCCTGGGCTCTGCACGAATCCAGTGCGAGAGCTGACCGCTCGATGGTCGTGATTAATTGTGCTGCGTTGCCGGAATCTCTGCTGGAAAGCGAGTTATTCGGGCACGAGAAGGGTGCCTTCACAGGTGCGGATACAGCAAAGACAGGGCTGTTCGAAGTCGCTGACGGAGGAACATTGTTCATCGACGAGATCGGCGAGATGCCGGTCTCAGTGCAAGTCAAACTGCTGCGTGTGCTTGAGGACGGATCGTTGAGACGGGTGGGCTCGATTCGTGAGCGGCAAGTGCATGTGCGGTTACTGGCGGCAACAAATCGCAACTTGGAGCGGCTCGTGGAATACGGCCGTTTTCGCGAAGATCTGTTTTACCGGATCAACGTGATGTCGCTGGAGTTGCCCCCGTTGCGTGAACGTGAGGGCGACATTCCCTTGTTGGTCGAGCACTATCTTGGTCCGGGATGGGTGATCGAAGACAGGGCGATGGGACTTCTGAAGGAATACCACTGGCCGGGGAACGTTCGGCACCTCATCAACGTGCTCGAGCGAGCCCAAATCCTGTCAGACAACCAGGTCATTCGTTCCCGTGATTTGCCGCGTCAGGTGCAGAAAGGGAAGGTCGCGGAGCAGCGGCGGGACTGGCAAGACACGGATGAGTTGGCGGCACTCGAACGCACGAAGGTCCTGGAAGTGTTGCGTCGAGAAGAAGGCAATAAGACTCGCACTGCACGGGTACTCGGCATCGAGCGCAGGAAGCTGTACCGGCTGTTGGAGAAGTACGACATCCAGGAGAGCGATCTTGCCGACAGCACCGGCCCCGCGTCTCCGTGATGCGAGGTCGGGAGTTGCTCCGATCCTTCACGCGCTCGGCGGATTGGGTGGTCAGGCACGTCGCGGCAGGGTGACAATGATTTCCGTGCCGCTGCGGTATGCCGATCCGACTTCAACTCGTCCGCCGTGCCCCCCGACAAGCCTCTTCACGATGGCCATCCCCAGCCCCGTACCATGAGGCTTCGTGGTGTAGAACTCATCAAAGATGCATCGCCGCTGCTCTTCGTCAAGCCCGGGTCCGTTATCTCGAATCCGGATGCTCAGAGCCGGTTCGCCATCGGCTGCTGCGTCCGCGAAAGTGACTTCGATCTCCGCGGGATCCTGGCAAGCCGCCAGCGAGTTTTCCAGGATGTTGCGAAACACCTGCCGCATGGCAAACTCATCGACTTTGCACTGCAGGTCGATGCCCTCCGAGGATTCCCGAAAATGGATTATTCGGCCTTCTCGCTTGATCGCTAGAGTGGTCCATGTGTCATGCACGATGTTGTCGACGTAACAGGTTTGTAGATTGAGGCGTACCGGCGCCGCAAAGTCGCGAACTTCCTCGTTGAGTTGGAACAGCTCATCTTGCGAAAGCCGAATCTGATTGATCTGCTCTAACAGATCCGGTCGGCTCGCGGTCGCCTCTGCCAGAATGTCCAGCGAAGCTTGGATTCGCTGTAACGCGTTGCGGCTTTCGTGCGACAGGCCAGCCATGGCTGCGCCGATCGCCGCCAGCCGCTCGGCCTGCGCAAGTGTTTCTTCGGCCCGCCGCCGCTCGGTGACGTCCTGTTGCACAGCGACCCAGTGCGAGATTCTTCCGTCTGGATCGCGAACGGGATCGATCGTCAATTGCACCAGATATTCGCTACGATCCTTACGGTAATTGATCAACTCACAAGAATGAGATTTGCCTTCGGTCAATCGCCTTCGCAGGCGTGCCAACACGGCTCGATCGGTGTTTGGCCCTTGCAGGATCCGGGGCGTCTTGCCGATGATTTCGTCCTCCGTGAAACCGGTCATGCTGCAAAAAGCGGGCGTGACGTAGACAATTTGCGGGCCCGGGGAATCCAGCTCAGCGGTGGTAATGACGACGGCATAGCTGAAGTGCTCGACGGCGGCTTTAACGAGGCGGAGAATCTCCTCGGCCGACTGAAATGAGAGCGTGGCAGGATCGCTGAAGTTCACGGTTCGACGTTCCGAAAAAGAATATGGCAGGTTGTTCGCGATCCTAACTTCGTCCATGACGGAAGGAAAGGCGTGCTGGCGACCAACCCGCGACGTCGCTGTCTGCCCGAGCGATCCGCATTTCAGGCGAGCGGTGTTTGCTTGTCTTGGAGGCGAACCAGCACAACGACCGATCGTGCTTTCACCGAGTAATGATCAGATCTCACGCGGACTTCCTCGCCCGTTTCGAGAATGTCGTGAGGGCTCTTACGGCTGGTGTCGATGACGCGCCGCCAGTCGCCGGGGCGTCCGTCGTGGATCGTGAAGGTCCTCGCCCGCGATTCGGCGTTGACCATGACGTACAGATCGTCGTCACCCACCCGACTTCCCCGGAGGGAATACGCCAAATGACGCGACTCGTGCGACATGTCGACTTGACCTTCCACACCAAACCAGCAGATGTCTTCGCGCCAGAAGCGGCTGCGGCAGAGAGTCGGATGGGCTTTCCGAAACGCGATCATCAGGCGGAAGAAACGATGCACCTCGGTGTTTTGTTCGAGTCGATCCCAGTCGAGCCACGTCGTTTCGTTATCTTGGTTGTACGGATTGTTATTGCCTCGCTGGGTTTGTAGGAATTCGTCGCCTGCCAGCAGCATCGGTGTTCCGTGTGCCAGAAACAGCAGACAGCAGAAATTCTTGACCTGACGATGTCGCTGGGCCCTGACCTTCTTCGGCACGGATTCGTCCCCTTCGTGCCCACAGTTGAAACTAAGATCCTCTGCCGTCCCGTCGACGTTCTGGTGTCCGTTGGCCCAGTTGCAACGCCGGGTGTATGAGACTTGGTCGTACAACGTGAAACCATCGTGAGACGCCACGTAGTTCACGCTTTGGTAAGGATGGTAAGCGTGCATCCGGGTATCTGGAAACAGGTCATCACTTCCGTACAGCCGGTACATCAGCGAGGGCACCATCCCTGCGTCACCGCGAATGAAGCGGCGAACATCATCACGAAAGCGACCATTCCACTGGTGCCACCGCGTCCCCGGAAACGATTCACCGAGTTGATACGCGCCGCCGGCATCCCAGGGCTCAGCGATCAGCCGGATGTTACCGAGGACCGGATCCGCCCGGATCTCGCCAAAGATCGGGGGATCATTCCAGTTAATCGATCCGTCCGAATTGCGTGCGAACGCCGAAGCCAAATCAAATCGAAACCCGTCCACATGCATCTCCTTGACCCAGTACCGCAAGCTGTCGAGGATCATTCGTCGCACGTAGCGGTTCGCGCAGTTGAGTGTGTTACCGGTTCCAGAGTAGTTCGAAAATGGCTTCTCAGGGTCGCCCGAAAAGAGGTAGTAGGTGTTGTTGTCGATTCCCTTGAAGCTATAGGTTGGGCCATCGTGATTGCCTTCAGCGGTGTGGTTGTAGACGACGTCCAGAATGACCTCGATGTCGGCGTTGTGCAGCGCTTTGACCATCGAGCGGAACTCATGGGGTTGTTCGAGCGGTTCGGTGGCAGAGCTATATTCGTGATGCGGTGTGAAGAAGTTCAGTGTCATGAATCCCCAGTAGTTCCCGTCGGCCGGATCGAACTGAAACACCGGCATCAACTCGACCGCAGTGACACCCAACTGCTTCAAATACGGAATCTTCTCGATCACGCCGGCAAAAGTGCCTCGCTTCTCGAGAGCGACGCCACTGCTGGGATGCCGCGTGAATCCCTTCACGTGCATCTCGTAAATGATCAAGTCGGACTCGTGATGGGGCCGCCGCTCGCCGCTCCAGTCGAACGCCGGCCCCTCCGCCATCAATACGCCCAGCGGTGCCTTGCCTGCGTTGGAGCCCAAAGAGATAGCGGCTGTGCGGTCAAAGGCCTCCGGAAAGTGAACGACCTTCGCATACGGATCGAGCAGGATCTTTTCGCTGTCAAACGTGTGCCAGGCGGGATTGCCGGATGTTTTCGGGCCATCGATCGACCAACCATAGTAGCAGGCGCCTTCGAGGAGCTTCTCCGACAGGCGGCAGTGCCAAATCCGCCCGGATTTGTTCCTCAAGTAGTCCAGGTCATAAATGAAGGATGGCTTGGTCGTATCCTCCTCACGATAGATCAACAGCGTGACGCGATGGGCGTGTTTGGAGTAGATGGCGAAGTTGTTCGCCTGCTCCTCCTCGATCCACGTTACGCCCAACGGGATGGGAGCACCTTCGCTCGACAGCCAACTGCTCATGTGTCACCAAACAAATCTCTCAACACGGCGTCTCGCTACGGGCGGATTCGCACGGAGACCGCACAGTGCGCGATCGCACGGCTAGGTAAAAAACGACGCCGCTGCTGCTTTGATGCGGACACGAAGCGGCCCACAAGACCAATCTGCATCTGTCGCCTTGCACAAGGTATTCCCAAATCCGAAAGGCACACGTTTTGCAGACGAGAGGGAATCTGGACGCAGAAATCGGAGGCCCACAATGGTTCCCGATACGTCAAAAGAACACAACCCAGTTGTCGAACTGATGGACCAGCAGAAAGGGGCTTGACGCGCTGGTTGGTCACACGGCCTTGGAATGGCGGTTCGGGCTGCATGATCCGCCGCTAAGTCGCCGATCATGCCAACGTCGGCATCGACATGATTATGGGCATTAAAATATGCGAATCGAGAATCAATGAGAACGTTTCGTGATGGCTCTCGGCGGGTCAGCCGTCCTTGTCAAGCCAATCGTTGACTCGATTTGTCGAGCCGGAAGTGATGTCACCAAGTCTCCACTGTAGCGGCAACGGCTGGCTTTCATTTCGCCACGAAGAGCCCGCGACGAACGATCGACTTCGTGGGGGTCGGTCACCTCGAACGGCTGAGGCTGATTCACTTAGCGTGCGAGAGAAAGGCTTGGTATTCCATCATCAAAACTTAAGGAAAACATAAATGGCCCCCGCAGAACATTCCCTGACGAGGCTTGAATCGCCGGATGAAACGGCCCAAAGAATCCTGCAGAACGTCGCATACCACCCGATCCGGTCTTTGAGTTGCACCTTTCACGCGGGCGTATTGACGCTTGACGGTCGGTTGCCTAGTTTCTACCTGAAGCAAGTTGCTCAAACCGCCGTACGAGGCATCGAAGGCGTCGCACAAGTCGAAAACAGAGTAGAAGTCACGGGGTAGACTTGCGAACCATTCCGCCCGCGTTCTTTCGCTGTGGGTTGCCAACACGCTATGCCGATGCCTACTTCTCCATCGCCTCGCCGGAGCTAACATCAATGAGTGAACAGACGAATCTCGAAGCCCTCCTCGCCACCGAGTTCTTTCACGATATCGACGCCGACCACGTGAAACGGTTGGCCAAGATTGCGCGGCCCATGGAATTCCCAGCAGATTCCGAGGTATTTCACGATTACGACACCGCCAAGGATATGTATGTGATCATCTCCGGTCGAGTCTCGCTCATCCTCTTCGCTCCGAAGTTTGGTTGGCGCAAGCTCATGGAGGTCGGCGATGGCCAGTTGATCGGTTGGTCGCCGTTGGTGGGACGCGATCATCTGACCGATACGGCTCTCACCTTGGAACCCACGAAAGTGCTTGCCATCGAGGGTGAAAGAGTGCTCGCCTTGTGCAAAGCAGACCCGCAATTCGGCTTCGACTTCATGCATCGCGCCGCTAAGGTCATGGCTCAGCGAGTGAGTGCGCTTCGCTCACAACTCATGGAAATCAGTGGCTTCGAACTGCCGGCAGTGCAAATCGAGTCTGACTAATGGTCAGTTCGATACACTCGGACAACTCAGCTTGATTCCGCGCATCAGGCATGGCGATCTCGACGCGGGCCGATTCGCGGAACAATGTATTTGCCGGCCCGGCAAACGATTAGGCGTCCGGAATCGCAACGGCGGTCGGTTGCCGTGATTTGAAAAACGCTTTGGTGTCATCGGCTGTGGTTCGACAAGCGATTCAAGTCCGCACTTGGAAAACCCACGTTTTCTGAGTCAATGAGTACTGACGCATTCTTCTCGATGGGCGGCTGGCCAATCACGAACGGGATCAATCGGTCAGCGGATTCGGTGGGGTTTCAAATCCTCGCCCCGTGCGCTTCTCGCCGCAATCGCGCATATCCGCACGCTCAAGGCGCGCATCGCACATCACTGAATCGTGCGATGACACGTGCAACCGCCCGCGAACCTCCACAGTTCGTTTGGATGGCGGATGAAAACACGCCGGAATCTGGATCTTCGCAACAGGAGATGCGGCGGGGACGCTCCATGGGAAGTCACCGGTTTTCCAAGGGCGTTTCAGCACGGCGGCTTCCGCTTCGCAGAACGCCAGCCACGACTCTCGACAAATGTTTCCCACGTCGAGAATCGGTCGGGCCTGGATGAAAACAGGCATTCGTCGTCGTTGATTTTGAACTGGTATAAGACTTGCTTTTCAGACTCGGCTTGCAAGCCTCGTTCCGGCGAATTTGCCACGAGGTGTCCTTGCCACGAAAGGGAGAACGATGACACGCGAAGTTGTGGTGCTGAGCGCCGTGCGGACGGCGATCGGTGGTTACGGTGGCAGTTTGAAAGACGTTCCGCCCAGTGTGATGGCGGCCACATGCGTCCGGGAAGCCGTTAAGCGTTCTGGGGTGGACGCCAGCGAAGTGGGACATATCGTCTTCGGGAATATCATTCACACCGATGCCCATGACCACTATTTGGCGCGGGTCGCTGGAGTTAATGGCGGTTTGCCCCACGAGGCGCCGGCTCTGACGCTGAACCGACTTTGCGGCAGTGGTCTGCAAGCCATTATCACGGCCGCTCAGACAATCATGTTGGGTGATGCCGACGTAACGGTGGCGGGGGGGGCGGAGAATATGAGTCGCAGCCCCTACAGCTCGCCCGCGATGCGGTTTGGGGCGAGGATGAACGACACGACCTTGGTCGACATGATGGTGGGTGCTCTCAGCGATCCGTTCGATGACTGCCATATGGGCGTCACAGCGGAGAACGTCGCCAAGAAGTACGGAATCTCACGCAGTGACCAGGACGAGTTGGCAGTCGAGAGCCACCGCAGGGCCGGGGCCGCAGTCGATCATGGTTACTTCAGAGCGCAGATCGTTCCGATTGAAATCAAGGTCAAGCGAGATCTGGTGCCCTTCGAGACGGATGAAACCGTGCGTTATGGCACGACCGTGGAGAAGCTCGGCAGACTTCCCACCGTGTTTGACCCGGAAGGCACCGTGACGCCGGGCAATGCATCCAGCATCAACGATGCGGCTGCAGCCCTTGTGCTCGCTGATCGCACTGTGGCGAAAGACCGTGGGTTGAAACCCATGGGCCGATTGGTCGACTATGCCTACGCTGGTGTCGATCCCAAGTATATGGGGATTGGTCCTGTGCCAGCCGTGAAGAAGTTGCTTGAAAAGACCGGTCTGGGACTTGACGACTTCGACGTGTTCGAGGTGAACGAGGCGTTTGCAGCTCAGGCACTGGCCGTCTGTCACGAGCTCAAGTTGCCGATGGACCGCACAAATCCCAATGGCAGCGGGATTTCGCTCGGCCATCCGCTCGGGGCCACCGGAGCGATTCTGGTGATCAAGGCGCTGTATGAATTGAATCGGACTGGTGGAAAACGAGCGCTGGTCACGATGTGCATCGGCGGCGGGCAGGGGATCGCCGCAGTTTTTGAACGGGACTAAGAAGGCCATTCCGGTGGCTCAACCGAGACGCCACCTGCGAAACGGATCACAGAAACGAACACTGAGGAGACTCCAATGGGACGAGTTGACGGAAGAACAGCGCTGGTGACGGGTGCGTCGCGAGGGATCGGACGGGCCATCGCACTTGAATTGGCTCGCGAAGGGGCCAGGGTCGCTGTGAACTTTGCCAGTAATGAAGCCAAGGCCCAGGAAGTGGCCGACGAAATCACAGCTCTGGGCGGTACATGTCTGCTGGTACAGGCAGATATCGGCAAGCCTCAGGAAGCACGGGCCATGGTCGAGAAAGTCGCCAAGGAATTCACACACCTGGACGTGCTCGTGAACAATGCCGGCATCACACGCGACGCCATGCTTCCGCAGATGACCGACCAGCAATGGGTCGACGTGATTCAAACGAACCTGGGCGGCTGCTTCTTCTGTACATCGGCGGCCATCCCGTTCATGACGGCACAAAGCTATGGCCGGATTGTCAACATCAGTTCGCTGAATGGCCAGATCCCAGCCATCGGCCAAGCCAACTACAGCGCAAGCAAAGGAGGCATCATCGCATTCACCAGAACCGCCGCCGCCGAGCTCGTGCATTCCGGAATCACGGTCAACACCGTCGCGCCTGGGTATACCGAGACGGACATGTTTGAATCCGTCCCCGCGGCGTTGCAAACCAAGATCAAGGGCCACATCCCGATGGGACGCTTCGCGCACCCGGAAGAAATCGCCAAAGCGGTCATCTTTCTCGTTGCCGATGGCGATTATATCACCGGCCAACAAATCAGCGTCAACGGAGGCGCCTTTATGTAGTGCAGACGATTGAAGATTTGGAATGCGTCAGTTGGCTCGCAAGAGCTTGCGAGTCTCGCGGGGACGTGGGTCTCCGACGGCGCATCTAATAGTGAATGTCATACTGAACTGTAGCCGAGAGAGTTAACATGACGACACCGAACGGCACCTTTGACCCCTTTGACCCGGCAGGGATGCTGAAGGGGATGCGTGATTCCAATATGGATGCCTGGGCGAAGATGATGGTTCAACTCGTGAACACCGATGCGTATTCCGAGTCGACCGCCGCGATGCTGGACGCTTGGCTCACCACGTCTGGACCATTCCGAAAGGTGATGGAAACCAGCATGGCCCAGGTGATGGCGCAGATTAACCTGCCCACGCGCGATGACGTGGTACGGATCGCCGAACGGTTAACCAATATCGAGATTCGATTGGACGACATGGAAGCGAAGCTCGACGAACTTCATCGCCCTGCCCATCCGGGAGAAACAAAAGAATGACCAACGCAACACCACCTGTTGAAGAGGCTCCGCAAGTACCAACGTTCTCCGACTTTTGCGAGGCTTGGCAGAAGTCCGCCGAGAACTGGGATCGATTTCAACGGCTCACGACCACCGACGCCAAAATTGCACAAACGGCTAAAGTGCCGATTTGGACGTTAAACAAGGCCAAGCTCTATCACTATGTGCCGGTCGTACCGGAAACGGAGCGGAAGCGGATTCCACTGCTCATGGTGTTCGCGATCATGAATCGCCCGCACGTGCTGGACTTGAGGCCGGGGCATAGTTTTACGGAGTACATGCTCGACCTCGGTTATGACTTGTATCTGCTGGATTGGGGGGCACCCGGACCAGAAGACAAGAACATGACGTTCGACGATTACACGCTCGAATACCTGCCCCGCGTCGTCCGTAAAGTCAAGCAGGTGTCGGGATGCGAGGAGTTCAGCATGCTCGGCTGGTGTCTGGGCGCGCTGATCAGCACGATGTACTCAGCGCTTCGGCCCGATGACGGGCTGAAAAACTTGATCCTGCTGACCGCGCCCCTCGATTTCACGGATAAGACGGCCGGCGGCTTTTCCCGGTGGTCGAGCCATCCAGCTTTCAACGCCGATCTGATCGTCGAAAACCTCGGCAACGTTCCGGGTGAAATGATTGACACCGGTGCGAAGATGCTCAAACCGGTCGAGAACTATCTGGGCAACTACCTGATGCTGTGGGATAACATCGAGAATCCGGGTGCTGTTGATGCCTGGCACGCGATGAGCACCTGGGTTCGCGAGATTATCCCCATGGCCGGGGGCGTGTATCAGCAATTGATTAACGACTTCTATAAAGAAAACCGCTTAATGGAAGGCACGATGACTTTGCGGGGTGAGCCGGTCGACTTGAAACGGCTGAAGGCGAACATTCTGAACGTGATCGCCGAAGGCGACCACATCACCCCCCCCTGTCAGTCCGAACGCGTGATGGAACTGATCGGCAGCCAGGACAAGGACCTATTCCGCGTCCGCGGCGGCCACATCGGCATCATGGCGGGCCGTGGTGCCGAGAAATCCACTTGGCCGCACATCGAGTCGTGGCTGGGGACCCGATCGAATTAACCATGACGCCGAACTGGGATGCATTGCTCGACGAAAAATCGCTCACGGAGATTCTGCCGTGTGAGTATGCGCATTTCGCGCGGCCAGTCCACGAAGGGTTGGCTGTCTTTCTGGGCGGACTCCCGGACGCGGACCAAGCGGAGATTCTGCGCGCCCAGGCCACGCTGCCGCTGACGGCAACGTTTTCCCGACGTCTGGGGGTTCTCGCGCGGAGCAGCCCGGTGCTCCAAAAGCTGGGACAGATTCTGGCTCGCGACCAGCGTCTGCCACTGGAACTGCGTCTACAGCTGCGCGAGCTGGAATCGCTGACTCCGTCGGTTCCGCTGAAAGAAATCCAGAAACACTTGACGGACGAACTCGGCCCTCTTGAGCGTCGCGGCATCACGTTGCTGCCGCCGGCAATCGCCGAAGCCAGTGTGGCAGTCGTCATCCCGTATCGGCAGGAAGGATGCGAAACGACCGGCGTTTTCAAGCTGCTCAAGCCGAGGATCGAGGAGCGGGTTGAGCGTGAACTCGAATTGCTCGAACGCGTCGGCGAATCCCTCGACGAGCGCTGTGACGAACTGCGGATTCCGCAACTCGACTACCAGGAAGCATTTCAGCAGGTGCGCGGCAAGCTCCGCGACGAAGTGCGGCTTGAAAACGAGCAGCGTCATCTTCGGGAAGCAAGGGCTTTTTTCGCGGACGAACCGCGCGTACAGATTCCCGAGGTGTTCTGCCAATGCACCTCGCGGGTGACGGCCATGGAGTTGATTCCCGGCGGCAAAGTCACCAGCCACGGCTTGGACACTGCCCGCCAGAAACGTCGATTGGCTGGGCTCGTCGCGGGTGCGCTCATCGCGAAGCCGATTTTTTCGAAATCCGATCGTGCGCTGTTTCACTGCGATCCGCACGCCGGCAACCTGTTCTTAACGGACGATGGCCGCCTCGCGATCCTGGATTGGAGCCTTGTCGGGACACTCGGCGAGCCGGAGCGCGTTGCCATCACACAGTTGATCCTCAGCGCGATCATGCTCGATGCGGACGGCATCGTGGCCGTGCTTGTGCAACTCTCTGATCCCCGGCGATTGGACGTCGTCGCACTCAAAACCGTTGTCCAAGGATGGCTGCGGCGGCTTCGACGTGGCCAGTTCCCGGGGTTGCGTTGGCTGGTCGGCCTGCTTGACGATGCAGCGCAAAACGCCCGGCTGCGTGTTGGTGCGGATCTGATGCTGTTCCGCAAGTCGCTGCACACGTTGCAAGGGGTTGTTGCCGAAGTCGGCGAATGCGATGGACTGATCGACAAGGCTCTGTGCAGGGAGTTTCTGCGCCACTTCGCCGTCGAGTGGCCGCAGCGATTTGTGCGGCTGCCGTATTCTCGCAAGTATGCCACACGGCTTTCAAACCTTGATCTAACGCGAACGCTCCTCAGCGGCCCAGCCACCGCCGCCCGGTTTTGGACCGGCCACACCGTTGATATACTGGAAGCATTCGAGCAGCGATGTGTTGCCAAACTTCGCACTCCTCTTGAACGGGAGGAATCATGTCCGTCAAATCTCTGAATCACGTCGGTATCGCCGTCCGCTCAATCGATGAACAGAGATCGTTCTATGAGCGTACACTCGGCTTGGAGTTTGAGGGACTCGAAGACGTCCCCAGCCAGAAAGTTCGAGTCGCCTTCTTCCGCGCCGGCGGTGTGCGGCTCGAACTGCTTGAACCAACCGAACCGGACAGCCCGGTCGCGAAATTCCTGGAAAAGCGAGGTGAGGGGCTGCACCATCTAGCGTTCACGGTTGATGATCTCGTCGCCCGGATCGCTGAGTTGAAGGAATCCGGATTGCGAATGATCGATGAGGAACCCCGCCCCGGATCACACCACATGCAAATCGCGTTTGTACATCCGAAGAGTTCGTTCGGTGTGCTGACGGAACTCTGTGAACCGGCAGATGAGTGACGAATCGCCGCGTGACAAGGACGTACCACCTGACGAAGTAGGAACGACTTCCGCATGACGAAGACTCCGGCAGACGAATTTGCCATCCAAGATGATTTCCCGCCGGTCACCTATGACGAGTGGCGGGGCGTTGTTGACGAAGCGCTGAAGGGGGCGCCGTTTGAGCGAAAGCTCGTCACGCAGACGTACGAAGGCATCGACATTCAGCCGGTCTATTCTCGTCGCGACGCACTCAGCGACGAAGATCCGTTGGGTTTCCCGGGATTCGCGCCGTTTGTACGCGGAACGCATCCGTTGGCGGCAGCGCTCACCGGCTGGGATTTGCGGCAAGAATACGCACACCCGGACTTGGCGGTTACCAACCGGGAGATTCTGGACGACCTTGAGGGAGGGACGACGTCACTGCTCTTGAGGCTAGACGCCGCCGGACGCAGTGGTTTTGACCCCGATGATGCTGCGGCTAGCGAGCTTGCCGGACGGGGCGGCGTCATGGCGTACAGCGTGGATGATCTCGATGCGGCGCTCGCGGACGTTCATCTCAACATGACGACAGTCGCGCTTGATGCGGGGGCGGCATTCCTACCGGCTGCTGCAGCACTGGTCGGCCTGTGGCGGCGACGCGACATTTCGCCACAGGAGTCTCGCGGTGCTTTCAGCGCCGATCCGCTGGCGGCGCTGGCCAGTGAGGGCCAATTGCCCATCACTCATACAGAAGCATTGGAGTCGCTGGCGGATTTGGCTCAGTGGACGGCAGAGACTTTTCCGCACGTGACGGCTGTCGGCGTCGACACGTCGCCCTATCACGACGCCGGCGCCACGGCGGCACAGGACCTGGCATTCGGCATGGCCACCGCGGTCGAATACCTGCGGGCACTGACCGATGGCGGACTGACCATCGATGCTGCCGCCCGACAAATTTTGTTTCGTCTCAGTTTGGGGACGCATCACTTCCGGGCAATCGCCAAGCTGCGGGCCGCACGTCAGCTCTGGTCTCGAGTGATCGAAGCGTGCGGCGGATCTCCCGCATCGGGTGCGATGCAGATTCACGCGCGGACCGGCCGCCGCGTGCTCACACAGCGCGACCCGCACGTCAACCTGCTGCGGAACACGACCGCCATGTTCGCAGCTGGTCTGGGAGGGGCGAACGCAATTACTTCGGTGCCATTCGATGCGATGACCGGGTTGCCCGACGCTTTGAGCCGACGTGTGGCCCGCAACACGGTGCTCGTCCTGCAGGAGGAATCGCATCTGCACCGGGTGATCGACCCGGCTGGCGGGAGTTGGTTCCTTGATCAACTTACCGAGCAGCTTGCGGACAAGAGCTGGGAGACTTTTCAAGAGATTGAACGACAAGGCGGCATGTTGGCCGCTCTCAAGAGCGGTTGGGTCGCCGATCAAGTTGACGCGGCGTACGCGCAGCGCGCGAAGGACATCGCTCGGCGGAAAGAGGGCATTACTGGCATCAGCGAATTCCCCGACGTCACCGAGCAGCCACTGACGCGTCCGGCTCCCGATCGTGCGGCCCTGCATGCTGCCGCCACCACACGCATAACGAATACGCGCAGAGAAGACACAAGATTCAGTACGCTGACAACAAACGCTCGCCGAACCGGCGCGATGGTTGAAGCGGCCGCCCAGGGCGTGACCATCGGTCAGATGGCCCGCGCCCTTGGATTCGACACAGACTCGACCGAGGAAATCCCGCCCCTCAAACTCCGCAGCTTTGCCGGGCCATTCGAGGAACTGCGTAACGCCAGCGACGCTTGGCACGCGGCTCACGGCCAGCGACGATGTGTCTTCCTGGCGAACATGGGCTCGGTTGCCCATCACACCGCCCGGGCCACGTATTCAAAGAACTTCTTCGAGGCCGGCGGCTTCAATGTCTTGAGCAACGACGGTTTCGCAGATGCAGAGGCAGCTGCCGCGGCGTTTGCGCAAAGCGGAGCCGACATCGCAGTGATTTGCTCGTCGGATAAGCTGTATCCTGAAATCGTGCCCCGCGTCGTGGCGAAGCTGAAACAGGCCGGCGCACACAACGTCGTGCTGGCCGGCAACCCCGGAGACAACGAACCTCAGTGGCGCACGGCGGGTGTCGACCACTTCATCTTCATCAAGTGCGACGTGTTGGCCACATTGCGGGAGCTGTTGCAGGAGGAAGGCGTGCTGGAGGGGAAGAGATAAGTCATGGCCACGATTCCGAACTTTGCCGATGTGCTTCTAAAGGCTGACCGCGCTGGCGCCGCCACGCTTGGCGACTGGCGGGCCGTTGTCACGGAGTCGGAGGAGCATCTAACCTGGCAAACGCCGGAGCAGATTCCCGTGCGGCTGCTCTGCACGTCCGCCGATCTCAAGGGCATCGATCACCTCGATACGATGCCCGGTCTGCCGCCGTTTCTGCGCGGACCATACGCGACGATGTACCGCGAACGACCGTGGACCGTGCGGCAGTATGCAGGTTTCTCCACCGCGAAGGATTCCAATGCGTTCTACCGCCGCAATCTCGCGGCCGGCCAGA
Organism: Planctomycetaceae bacterium; assembly: GCA_029259815.1. Taxonomy (GTDB): domain Bacteria; phylum Planctomycetota; class Planctomycetia; order Planctomycetales; family Planctomycetaceae; genus JAHBXU01. The sequence continues at coordinate 39,695 of JAJDEJ010000185.1, forward strand.
TGGGCCTGAGCATCGCGTTCGATCTGGCGACACACCGCGGTTATGACTCGGACCACGAGCGCGTCGCGGGAGATGTCGGCATGGCGGGAGTCGCGATCGACAGCATCGACGACATGCGGATACTCTTCGATGGCATCCCGCTCGACCGGATGAGCGTTTCGATGACGATGAACGGAGCCGTGCTGCCAATCATGGCTCTGTACGTTGTCGCGGCGGAAGAACAAGGCGTGCAGCCGGAACAGCTCATCGGCACGATCCAAAATGACATTCTTAAGGAGTTCATGGTCCGCAACACGTATATCTATCCGCCCGAACCGAGCATGCGTATTGTCGCTGACATTTTCAGGTACACGAGCCTGCGAATGCCGAAGTTCAACAGCATCAGCATCAGCGGTTACCATATGCAGGAAGCGGGCGCGACCGCCGATTTGGAGTTGGCCTACACGCTGGCGGACGGTCTGGAATACGTCCGCACCGGTCGGCGGGCAGGACTCGATGTCGACGCGTTTTGCCCGCGGTTGTCGTTCTTCTGGGCGATCGGCATGAACTACTTCATGGAGGTCGCCAAGCTGCGAGCCGCGAGGATGATTTGGGCCAAGCTGATCAAACCATTTGCCCCGCAGAACCCCAAAAGCCTGTCGCTGCGGACGCACAGCCAGACGAGTGGCTGGAGCTTGACCGCGCAGGACGTTTACAACAACGTCACCCGCACTTGCCTCGAAGCGATGGCGGCCGCCCACGGCCACACGCAATCTCTCCACACGAACGCGCTCGACGAAGCACTCGCGTTGCCCACGGATTTTTCGGCCCGCATCGCCCGTAATACGCAGCTGTTCCTGCAACAAGAGACCGACACCTGCGAGGTAGTGGATGCGTGGGGCGGAAGCTACTTCGTCGAACGGCTGACGCACGACCTGGCTCAGCGTGCCTGGAGCCACATTCTTGAAGTGGAGGAACTCGGCGGAATGACCAACGCCATCCAGGCCGGCATTCCCAAGATGCGGATTGAAGAAGCCGCAGCCCGGACGCAGGCCCGGATTGACTCGGGGCAGCAAACCGTGATCGGCGTCAACAAGTACCGTCCGACGGCTGCCGAACAGATCAATGTCCTGCGCGTCGACAACACCGCAGTCCGTGAGATTCAGATCGCGAGTCTCAGGCGGCTCCGTGCAGAGCGAGACCAACCGCTCGTCGATGCGGCGTTGAACGCGCTCACCGCAGCGGCGCGCAATGAAACGGGAAATCTACTGGAGCTCGCCATCGACGCCGCGCGGGCCAAAGCGACCGTGGGAGAGATCAGCACAGCGCTGGAAACGGTCTTCGGTCGGTACGACGCGCCGGTGCAGTCGGTTCGTGGTGTCTATGCAGCAGCATTGGAAAGCGAGGCAACCATGGCCGAGGTCCGGCGGCTGATCGAACGCTTTGAACAAGTCGAAGGCCGGCGCCCGCGAATCCTGGTCGCCAAGATGGGTCAAGACGGCCACGACCGCGGACAGAAGGTGATCGCCAGCGCGTTCGCCGATTTGGGCTTCGACGTCGACATCGGCCCGCTGTTCCGCACACCCGCCGAAACAGCACGGCAAGCGGTCGAAAACGATGTGCACATGATCGGCGTCAGTTCACTCGCCGCTGGCCACCTGACGCTCGTGCCGGAACTCCTCCGCGAACTCGCCGCGTTGGGCCGCGAAGACTTGATGATTGTGGCCGGGGGAGTAATTCCTCCCGAGGACTACCAGGCCTTGTACGACGCCGGGGCCGCCGCCGTGTTTGGGCCAGGAACCGTGATCGGCGAGGCAGCGTCCAAGTTGGTGCGGGATCTCGCCCAACGACTCGGATTTTCCGTTGACGATCCCAAAGCAACGGAGGCGTGAGCGATCCCTGGCATGACGCGTGACATTCCCCGCCGCCGTGAACTGACGCTGGACGAGTACTATGCCGGAGTGCATGGTTGTGACATCGCCATCTTGGCCCGCGCGCTGACGTTGATCGAGTCCAACAATCCTCGCGATCAACGGCTGGCCGAGGCGCTGCTGACCAGGCTGCTGCCACACACCGGACATGCCTGCCGAGTAGGCATCACCGGTGCGCCCGGCGTGGGGAAGAGCACGTTTATTGAGTCAGTTGGTCTGCTGCTCATTCGAGACGGGCGGCGGATCGCCGTGCTGGCGGTCGATCCGTCGAGCAGCATCAGCGGCGGCAGTATCCTCGGAGACAAGACACGGATGACAAAGCTGTCCGGCCAGCCCCATGCCTACATTCGTCCATCTCCTTCCTCCGGGACGCTGGGCGGAGTGGCTCGCAAGACGCGGGAGAGCATGCTGGTCTGTGAAGCCGCAGGGTTCGATGTTGTCATTGTCGAAACCGTTGGCGTGGGCCAGTCGGAAACCTTGGTTGCCGACATGACCGATTGTTTTGTCGCACTGATGCTCCCCGGGGCAGGTGACGAACTGCAGGGAATCAAACGCGGTCTGTTGGAACTGGTGGACGTCATGGCCGTCAACAAGGCCGACGGAGC
>JAJDEJ010000186.1 GCA_029259815.1 Planctomycetaceae bacterium
GCCATCCCCGTCGCCGTCCCCCGGCCCGTAGATCGGCCCCCCCGTCAGCCCAAAGTTGAGCGACAACGGCACCGTATCATTGAAGTTGACCGTGCCATCCCCATCCAGATCACCGCCCAGCTTGTGAAACTCAAATGTGTGATTCTGACTGAGCGGGAGCCCACCCCCACTGGTGGTGGCACTCGCCAACAGCTCGGCGGTGTAACGGCCATCGGGTAGCGAGACTCCCGTGAGATCCCAACCGACCGATGATCGACCGTTGTTGATGAATGTGGCGGCGGCCAAGTCGATACTCAGACTGGTTGTGTGATTGAACAGATTCAAGGCGGCAGACGGAATTGTGTTGACGGTGACGTTCTGATCGAAGCGGAATGTCAGTTCGCGAATGCCCGACCGATTGATGCCACCGCCATTGACGGAGGTCCCCGTCACGACCGGTGGCGTGGCGACCCCCTGCAGACTCAGAATGTATACGGCCCCGCGAGCGGAACCGCCGTCGTCGTCGCGGTATGCTCCAATGGCAAGATCATTGATGCCGTCTCCTGTCAGATCACCTAAGTTCGTCAATGAATTGCCAAAGCGGTCAGAGTCGTTGAGTATGGCGGTAAAGCTCCCCTGAGTGTCGCTAATTTTCTGATGGGCCCTGACCGTGCCGTCCGTTTTGAGAAACAGAACATAGACAGCCCCGCGATCTCCTCCGCCGTCATCGTCGGTATAGGCCCCGACAGCGAGTTCGGTAACACCGTCGCCGTCCAGATCGCCCAGGTTCGTCAGCGAATTCCCGAATACGTCCCAATCGTTCAACGTGGCGGTGAAATGACCAACCGTGTCGCTGATCTTCTGGTGTGACTTGACCGTGCCGTCCGCGTTCAGGAAGAGCACGTAGACGGCCCCGTGATTGTAGCCACCGTCGTCGTCGCGTCTGGCCCCGACGGCCAGATCGACAACGCCGTCACCGTCCAAATCACCAATGTTTGAAAGCGAACTGCCGAAGAAGTCGGTCTCATCGAGCGTGGCGTTGAGGTTGCCCTGTGTATCGCTGATCTTCTGATGGGCTTTGACGGTCCCATCTGCGTTCAGGAACAGGACGTACACCGCCCCGTGACCGCTGCCACCGTCGTCGTCGCTGATCGCACCAACGGCCAAATCATTGATGCCGTCACCGTCCAGATCACCCACACTCGTCAGCGAAGTGCCGAAGGCATCACCGTCATCGAGCGTCGCTGTCAAATTGCCGGATGTGTCGCTGATCTTTTGATGGGTCTTGACTGTGCCATCCGCGTTCAAGAACAGCACGTAGACAGCCCCACGGTAGCTGCTGTCGTCCTCGCCATTTCTCACGCCGACCGCCAGATCAGTCACACCATCGCCGTCTACATCACCCAGGTTCGTCAAAGAATTGCCGAAGTGGGCGCTATTATTCAGTGTCCCGGTGAAGTTCCCCTCCGTATCGCTGATCTTCTGATGAGTCTTGACCGTGCCGTCCGCATTCAGGAACAGCACATATACTGCACCGCGAGAACTGCCGCCGTCATCGTCGCTGATCGCGCCGACGGCCATGTCGGTGACACCATCCCCGTCCAAGTCACCCAGGTTCGTCAGCGAACTGCCAAAGATGTCACTGTTATCCAGTGTGGCGGTGAAGTTGCCGACCGTGTCGCTGATCTTGCGCTCGGCGGTGACCACACCCGGCGGTGTGGCGCCCTCCAGACTCAGGATGTACACCGCCCCGCGACCGCTGCCACCATCATCGTCAGAGCGAGCGCCAACGGCCAGGTCGGTGATCCCATCGCCGTCCAGGTCGCCCAGATTCGTCAGCGACCAGCCGAAGCTATCCAAGTCATCCAGCGTGGCGGTGAAGTTGCCCTGGGTGTCGCTGATCTTCTGGTGCGATTTGACCGTGCCGTCGGCGTTCAGGAACAGCACATACACCGCCCCGCGGGAGCCGCCACCGTCGTCGTCGCCAATTGCTCCCACGGCCAGATCGGTCACACCGTCGCCGTCCAGATCCCCCAGGTTCGTCACTGAAAAGCCGAAGAAATCAAAGTCATCCAGCGTGGCGGTGAAGCCACCTTGCGTGTCGCTGAGCTTCTGATGCAACTTGACCGTGCCGTCCTCGTTCAGGAACAGCACGTACACCGTCCCGCGCCTGTCGCCGCCGTCATCGTCGCCAACAGACCCAACGGCCAGGTCGACAATGCCGTCGCCGTCCAGATCCCCCAGGTTCGTCAGCGAACTGCCGAAGCTATCCAAGTCATCCAGCGTGGCGGTGAAGTTGCCCTGAGTGTCGCTGATCTTCTGGTGCGATTTGACGGTGCCGTCGGCGTTCAGGAACAGCACATACACCGCCCCGCGACCGCTGCCGCCGTCATCGTCGTTGGGAGTCCCGACGGCCAAGTCATTGATGCCGTCGCCGTCTAGATCCCCCAGGTTCGTCAGCGAACTGCCGAAGAGGTCAGTGTCATCCAGCGTGGCGGTGAAGCCCCCCTGCGTGTCGCTGATCTTCTGGTGTGACTTGACGGTCCCGTCCGCGTTCAGAAACAGCACGTACACCGCCCCGCGATAGGTGCCGCCGTCATCGTCGCTATCCGCCCCGACGGCCAGGTCATTGATGCCGTCGCCGTCCAGATCCCCCAGGTTCGTCAGCGAACTGCCGAAGTGGTCTAAGTCATCCAGCGTGGCGGTGAAGTTGCCTGCTGTGTCACTGATCTTCTGATGCGACTTGACCGTGCCGTCCGCGTTCAGAAACAGCACATACACCGCACCTCGACCGCTGCCGCCGTCATCGTCACCGTCGGCACCCACGGCCACATCATTGATCCCATCTCCATCCAAGTCCCCCAGGTCCGTCAGCGAACTGCCGAGGAGGTCACTGTCATTCAACATCGCGGTGAAGTTGCCGGTCGTGTCGCTGATTTTGCGTTCGGCAGTCACAACGCCGGGTGGTGTGACGCCCTGTAGACTCAGGATGTACACCGCCCCACGACCGCTGCCACCATCATCATCAGAGCGAGCGCCGACGGCCAAGTCGTTGATCCCGTCGCCGTCCAGGTCACCCAAATTCGTCAGCGAATTTCCGAAGCGGTCATCGAAATCCAGCGTGGCGGTGAAGTTGCCCTGCGTATCGCTGATCTTCTGATGCGACTTGACCGTGCCGTTCGCGTTCAGGAACAACACGTACACCGCTCCGTCATTGAAGCCGCCATCGTCATCGCCCGGTGCCCCGACCCCTAGGTCGGCAATCCCGTCGCCGTTCAGATCCCCCAGTTTCGTCAGCGAACTGCCGAAGTAGTCGCCGTTATTCAACGAGGCGGTGAAGCCACCCTCGGTGTCGCTAATCTTCAGCTGCGACTTGACAGTCCCGTCCGCGTTCAGGAACAACACGTACACCGCACCGCGAGCAGAGCCGCCATCGTCGTCGCCAACAGCCCCGAAGGCCAGGTCGACAATGCCGTCACCGTCCAGATCACCCAGGCTCGTGACCGATACACCGATTTGATCAGAGTCATCCAGTGTGGCAGTGAAGCCACCCTGCGTGTCACTGATCTTCTGATGCGACTTGACCGTGCCATCCGCATTCAGGAACAGCACGTACACTGCTCCGCGATTGCTGCCGCCGTCATCGTCGCCATAGGCCCCGACGGCCAGGTCGTTGATCCCGTCGCCGTCCAGGTCGCCCAGATTCGTCAGCGAATGGCCGAACTGATCAACGTTATCCAGCGTGGCAGTGAAGTTCCCCTGAGTATCGCTAATCTTCTGATGTGACTTGACCGTGCCATCGGCGTTCAGGAAGAGCACATACACCGCCCCGCGAGCGCTGCCGCCATCATCATCGCCTCCCGCCCCGACGGCCAGGTCGGTCACGCCATCGCCGTCCAGGTCACCCAAATTCGACAGCGAACGACCGAAGTTGTCAGAGTTGTCCAGCGTCGCGGTGAAGCCACCCACGGTGTCGCTGATCTTCTGATGCGACTTGACCGTGCCGTCCGCGTTCAGGAACAGCACATACACCGCACCGCGAGAGGTGCCGCCGTCATCGTCACCGTCAGCACCCACGGCCACATCATTGTTCCCATCTCCATCCAGGTCCCCCAGGTCCGTCACCGAACGGCCGAGGTTGTCATTGTTATCCAAAGTGGCGGTAAAGTTGCCGACCGTGTCGCTGATCTTGCGTTCGGCCGTGACCACGCCCGGCGGTGTGACGCCTTCCAGACTCAGAAGGTACACCGCCCCGCGAGCGCTACCACCGTCATCGTCGTTTCTGGCGCCGACCGCCAGATCGGCGATGCCATCGCCGTCCAGGTCACCCAAGTTCGTCAGCGAAGTGCCGAATTGGTCACCGTTATCCAGCGTGGCATTGAAATTGCCCTGGGTGTCACTAATCTTTTGATGCGACTTGACCGTGCCGTTCCCGTTCAGCAGCAGCACATACACCGCCCCGCGCTGGCTACCGCCGTCAGAATCGGTATTGGCTCCGACGGCCAGATCGGCAATCCCGTCTCCGTCCAGATCACCCAGGTTCGCCAGCGAACTGCCGAAGCGGTCGAAGTCATCCAGCGTGGTGGTGAAGCCACCTTGCGTGTCGCTGATCTTCTGATGCGACTTGACCGTGGCATCCGCGTTCAGGAACAGCACGTACACCGCCCCGCGAGCGGTGCCTCCGTCACTGTCGTTATGAGCCCCGACAGCCAGATCGGCGATGTCGTCGCCGTCCATGTCACCCAGGCTCGTCACAGAAAGGCCAAAGAAGTCACCGTTATCCAGCGTGGCGGTGAAGCCACCTTGCGTGTCGCTGATTTTCTGATGCGATTTGACCGTGCCATTGGCGTTCAGGAACAGGACGTACACCGCCCCGCGATTGGTGCCGCCGTCATCGTCAAGCGCCCCGACGGCCAACTCGGCAAGGCCGTCGCCGTCCAGGTCTCCCAGGTTCGTCAGCGAACTGCCAAATCTGTCATCGTCATCCAGCGTGGCGGTGAAGACACCCTCGGTGTCGCTGATCTTCTGATGCGACTTGACCGTTCCGTTCGCATTCAGAAACAGCACGTACAACGCCCCACGATCAGAGCCGCCGTCATCGTCGGTCTGGGCCCCAACAGCCAGATCGGTCACGCCGTCGCCGTCCAGATCACCCAAGTTCGTCAGCGAACTGCCGAAGCGGTCAGAGTCATCCAGCGTGGCGGTGAAGTTGCCCTCTGTGTCGCTGATTTTCTGATGCGACTTGACCGTCCCGTCCGCGTTCAGGAACAGCACGTGCACCGCCCCGCGACTGCTGCCGCCGTCATCGTCGAGTCGGGCGCCGACCGCCAAGTCGGCGATGCCGTCGCCGTCCAGATCACCCAGGTTCGTTACCGAAGTGCCGAAGTTGTCGCCGTCATCCAGCGTGGCAGTGAAGTTGCCCGCTGTGTCGCTGATCTTGGAAAATGACGTGACTTCGCCCAGCGCGCCGGCGAGCATCACCCGCGACTCGAGTGCCTCCGTCGCCTGAAAGCCCGGCCGCGCCCCCCGACGGACACGAGTCATCCTCCGTCCAGGACGACGAGAGAACACAGCAGATCGCTCACGCAGACTTTGTAACCAATCAAACGCCATGGGAAGGCCCTCTCGTGTTCGACGATGTTCGACCGTTCCTCACCAGCTGCAGCACTCCCTCAGAATCATGGTACCCCAAACGCCCACGCTTAAACAGCAACAGCAACTGCTCCACGTACCGTCCAGGTTTCCCTGGAGTCCAACTTTGTGCCAGTGAGTGCATGGGCCATCATCCTGAGAGCGTCCCCCCAAGCTGGTGATCGCCGGTCTCTACAGTGCGTTTGTTTCGCTGCCGATTGCACTGCGCGCGATGCACGATGACTGACACAATGCGAAGGTGTCTGCCGCGTGAGTTCCCTGAGTCATTCGTGTTCGAGCGACAGCAGCGAACAGCACTCCGGGAACCACGATGAAGGCCACGTGTTCGGCATGTTTAAGCGAGCGATGTGATCAAGAATAATCGCCCGGCGATTAACCAAGTGTAGGCTTGCTGCTGTCACCAGTACTCGTGAGATTCTTGCGACACGCACGTTTACGAATACGACGACGGGCCACCCTCAGCAAGTTGCGGAGATCAAGGTGCATGATGCCGGTCACTTGGAAGAACGTCCAAAATGATCCGACCGACGGACGCGGTGGCGTGCAAACATACAGGTCCTCATAGCGAGGGCGGAAGCGGGTCTTGAAGTGTTCCAGACCGGCCGTGTCAAACACGCCGTTCAACATCTTCTTCGAGACACCAATCACGCGGCGAATGAGCCAGGCGTCACCTGGCGTCGGTTGTTCGCAGTTGCGGGTAGGGATCATGCAGAGGCCCACTTGCTGGACCCCTTCGGCTTTGAGCTGCTGCATGAGGTGATGGATCACGAAAGCGACGGTTCCCCGTACAGCATCCGGGCGATGCCGATAGATTTCGGTCGCCCACCGAGAGCCGCCCTCCATCGGATTCAGGACGACGAACCCCTCGATGCGTCCTTGACCCTCGTCGCTACGGGCGATGAACAATCGTCGGAGTCCCAACTCATGCTCGCCGATGCGGCCCACGACGAACTTCATCTCCTGTGATTGCGGCTTGTCACCCAGCGATGCCTCAGCGACTTCTAAGACCTCCGTCAGGACTCTCGACCATTCGTCGGAAGAGAGATCGTCTGGACGCACTTCAGTTGTCACCAGTCCGTGTCGCTTGCAGTAGTTCGACTGCCGCCTCACCCATTCGTACGGCTTGCCTGCGAACGTGCAATCCGGTAGATCGATGAGCGCGTCCTCTCCGATTTTGGTGGCCTTGAGTCCCAAGTCGCGGAAGAGCGCCACCACATCCTCTTGAATGTCGAAGAACACAGGTCGCAGTGAGAATTTTCGTGTGAAGTGCAGGAACTCTCGGAGAAGTTCCTCGCGATGCTCGGGGGCAGCGATGAGTCCGCCGCCGCAGAGGACGTGTCGTCCCCGACGCACGTACGAGATGACGCCCTGCCCGTCCGCCGACCAGAACAACTCGCGTCCCGGTTCGGTCGCGAGATATGAGTTGTAGACCTGTCCGTGTTCAAACACGAATGCCAGAAACTTCTCATGAGCCTGGCGAACTGCGGCGGGCGACAATGGTCGCGCGACGCGAGCCTCTCCCGTCGCGCGGCGTGGCGTCGGGCTCACTCGACCTCTGTCAATCGTCCGGCGCGGGGATGGCCTCTTCGCCATTCGGGTTGCCACTTTGATCATGGGGTAGGTATCGGGAAATGCCAGTCATCTTCCGCGTTTGCAATTTGACAACTGGTGGACATCTCCACTATCTGGTGGCATGCGACCTCTGCGCAGACTTGAACGCTGAAGTAAGGAGAAGCCGGGGCTGAAAGAAACCGTCAAACCGGCAAGACCCGATTGATTGGCCCGATCGGCGCAACCCGGATCATCGTGATCAGAAGGGAGTGGGCAGGCAGTTGTCGTCAAGCACACGTGGTCACGTACACGGAGAACGGCATCGCTGACTGCAGCTGCCTTGACCCTCGCCTCACTCTCCCAAGGTGCGCAGTGCCATGGAGGCGGAGTCGATTCAGAGTGTCTCTTTGGCCCTGATGATCATCTATCGCTTGATCTCGTCGAATTCGGTGACGAGGGAGCAGTTCCGTCGGAGCGAATGAGCGATCACTCCTGTGCTGATGTCGGTTACCTGCAATCCGTAGAGACTTCCATCGACTTTTTAGTGAGTCGGACGTCAGTGCCGTCGAACATCAATCTGCAGCTCAGCAGGTTTTCGACGCGGTCTGAATCTGGTATTCTCTTCGAAGTGGCAAGATCAATGCACCCGTAGCTCAATTGGATAGAGCATCGGTCTTCGGAACCGAGGGTTGGGGGTTCGAATCCCTCCGGGTGTACTACAGCTCCCCCAAGCGGGGATTTTTTTACGCGCGGTGTTATCCGTAAGTGATTCATGACGAATCGGGCTGGATGCGGCCGATCTGGTGGGCAACTAAAGCGATGCCTCGACCTATCGATACCTTGTAGCCTGCCATGTCCGTACCCGCAATCACCGCCTTCCCAAACCGGACAAGCGGGAGTGAGTACGCCCTCACGTCGGTGTTCGCTTCGACGGCCCCAAGGCACACGTATCGAGGTCGGGAACATCTAGACCATTTTCATGGTTTCTGTGCAGGAGCTTGTTCGAGGAATGACCTCTGCCTGCTGAATGGTCCTCCTGCACGACACCGGAACAGCGACTTTGGAATTGCTCTAGACCGACGGGACTGCAGAGATGCAGCGTCGGGAGGGCATGCCTCAACAGGTGTCTTGGCCCAAGTGGGCACTGCTCATCGCGAAGCGGACCAGGCGAGGTGAACCAAGCACCGACGAGATCATTTCTGATCAGTTTGCCTCAAATGACAAGCCCCCTGTTGACGGCGTTCCAAAGCGGCGGCGCGGGGCGGTCGGATTTGGTGGCGCTGGGGTGTTGAAGGTCTCCGGTGAGGACGTTCGTGTTGCATGCAGAGGTGGCAGCGGATGTCCAGGCAGCCTGGGAGTGTCTCTCTCTCCGAAGTTGCGAGCGGCGATTGTGCTGGTTTGTCTTCAGGGACAGTCGGCGACCACTGCTGCAGAGTTTGAAGGGTGAAGATGGCAGCGTGCTGCGACTCTGGACGTATCGTCTGCCAGACGGACAGATTGCTGTCGACAGTGAGATCGAACTCATGGGAGGCGATTCCATGCACCTTCAGTCATCAGGCCTGCAACAGGACGGCAAACCAGTCCGGGTTGTCGACGCACGAGGCCACGACGCAGATTTCCGCGTGATTCAGATCGTCGCCATTCTCAACCGAGAAGTGGGCTGATGAGACCTCGACCGAACAAGGCTGCAATGCCAATATTTCAGCTCCTCTCGTGAAGTTGCCCGACCGTTTTCGTTCTGGGAACAGCTCTGATCGCTGTTGTTCCGGAGATATCGATCGCCGACGACGTCCACATGGCTCCTGCAGATCGCTGGTCGACCGCATTTGTGGGCGACGAATTGATCCAGATTTCGTACGCTGACGAGGGCCGGACTCAGGTCCGCGTCCGCACCATTCGAGCGGAGACTGAAACGTCGATTGGAGCTCAAGAGGTCCTGACGGATGAAGTGTTCGACGCCAGCCAGATCACTATCGGGTACTGGACGCGGACGACCCATGGGTCTTGCAATGACCGATCCATTGACCGACGATAGCCAGAGTCATCGTTCGTCGTTGACGAAGTTGTTCCCAAGGCTTTTCCTCAGTTCGATGAGACCCCAAGTCATTACGCCTCTCTCAATCGACGGCTCAATCTCTTCCCGGAGCAGACACATGACTCATCAGGACGACCTGCACACCGCTGGAATGTCCGAAGATCAACCCGTCATGGAACTCTTGGACGGTGCCGTGCAGGGAACTCCTTTGCAACGTTCATCGATGGGACGCCTCCTGCGGGGCTCACTCTATGGCGTGCTGCTGCTCTTTGCCTCAGTCCTGCTGGCCATTAGTGCTGTCCCTGAGCTCGCCAGCTACGTCACCTTTTTTTCTGACACGAAAGCTGGTGCTTCCCGCAGTTCTCAGTCATCAGCTCTGATTGACGCGACCTTCAATCCCTCCGAAGTCTCTGCCGATAGTCCGCACTCGAAAGACGAGCTCAAGGCCGCGATTAAGGCGTTAGGAGGGCGGTGGAGCAGCCACGGTGGATCAGTCAGTTTCTCAGGCACGCAGGCGACGGATGCCGACCTGGAGTACGTCAAATGGATCTCCAGCCTTGAAGAGCTCAGGCTCTCTGATACTCAAATCACGGATGCCGGTCTGGCACTGATCACTGGACTTAGAAATCTGGAGGAAGTGGACGTCTCAAAGACACAGATCACGAATGCCGGGTTGGAACATCTGAAGGGGCTCCCCCGACTGCGCTCTGTCCGGCTTAGCGGCACGCAGGTCACAGATGCTGCGATTGAGATCCTCCAAAACATGTCCGCTCTCCAGTCACTCGACATTTCTGAGACACAGATTACCGAGGCAGGCCTGGAGCATCTTCAAGAAATCACGAACCTGAAGAAGTTGTACGTGTCGCCAAACCAGTTTACAGAAGCTGGAATTGAAAAACTGACGACGGCACTGCCTGAGTGTCGCATTCTGCGGAACTGAAAATATCTTACCGCCTGCTTGCAGTGACGACTGACGGAGGCCTCGTGACTCTGCTCTTTGTGCGGTCAATGGCAATGATCGCAGGGGGGAGTTGCAGCCAATGGTTCAGGGGGGATGGTGTTAAGCCGTCCAATGTCAAATGCAACACGCGGCGGCTCGGCGAACTTCGTACTGACGACACTGGAAAAAGTCGCGAGTGTTGTCTTCGCGGTACTGTCAATCCTCGCGGCGTCGTTGTTGCTGATTGTCGTCGGAGCCATGTACTACGTAGGCCGTGGCGTCCTGCGAATGCGACTCAATTGGACGACTCCGTGTGTCGGTCGATGCACGATCCTGACCTGCAACGGCTCAGGGACTTCAATGGCAACAGCTCCGATGTAGCCGGCGCACGGATTGATCTGTCGGATCACCCAGTCTTCAGTGGCATGGCAGTCCCAGGCGACAAGGCGAGGATCCGAGGGATCGAGAGACACTTCAATGTTCAGCAGCTTCCCGCTCAAACCTTCGCCGATGGCCTTCAGGACGGCCTCCTTGCGAGTCCACCCGTGCAAGAACCAAGTGGCGCGTTCCTCCTCTGAGCATTGATCCAAAACTGCGCGCTCACTCGCTGTCATGCTGAGAGACATCATGCCCGCGAGTTGCGGAAACGAGCGTAGCGGCTCGACATCGACACCGACCGGGCCAATCGTGGTGACAGCCGCAACTGCCAACTCACCCGCATGAGACAAACTGAAGTGGACCGCGGGGTGAGATGCCAGTACCGGCTTGCCGAACGTGCCGTAGTCGAATCGAATCGCGTCTGGCGGTTCGTCGACATATTGACTCAAGACATGCCGCAGATATGACCGAGACGCGGCCCATCTCTGCCGCTGCGACAGGTCTCGGAAGCGATTCGCCCGCAATTGCTCATCCTGTGACAGAAACGTCAACGCCTCTGTGAATGAGGCGTCGCAGACGTCGAGAGTCGTCGACCACACATCTACATCAATCATCGTCGAATCGGTCAACGAACAGGCTCTCCCGGATCACGTTCCACTCAAGGTAACTAGTGATTAAACCGTGTGCCATCGTCAATGCTTGGATAAGCGTCGCAGGCATGCTCGCATGACTGAGTAAACGCTGATCGCTACGAGCACCCCCGTCGAATTCGATTGGGCTGAGGTCCCACAATCTATTTTCTGATTCTGCTGACTTGCATCAACTGTGCGGCTTGTGCAGGTGCAGACGTATGCGTCAGATTTGGCATCGTGGTGTTCAGAATGTTAGTACGAGTCTGATTGATTGATCCTCTTGGACAGACTGAGGGTTGCGATGTGCATCACCACATCTGGATCGACGTGGTGAATGAAAACGTGTTGAGCGAGTCGCACGAACGGATGCTACTGGCCAAGGAGACTTGATGGGCGGATTCGAGCTACCGATCGTGAGTACGCTGGGGCTGTTGCTCGGAGTGTGTCTGGCCGCAGGGGTCTTTGCGGACCTGTTGCATCTGCCGAAGGTGACTGCCTATCTGTTGGTCGGATTGCTGGTTGGACCAAGTGTTCTGGACTGGGTTCCTGACGGACATGCTGAGCTGTTTCGGCCCGTGTTGGAGTTGGCGATGGCAGTCGTCTTGTTCAACCTTGGCTGCGAGTTCACATTCGCAAAAGTTCGTCGCGTCGCAACGCGTTGCCTCACGCTGTCCGCCGGAGAGATTGTCGCCACCTTTGGGATCGTCACTTTGGGGCTGATCCTATTTGGCTACTCCGGCGGCATGGCCCTGCTGCTTGGTTGTCTGGCCGTCGCCACAGCACCGGCGACGACGATCCTCGTCCTGAAGGAGTTTCGTTCAGAGGGACCGATTACCGAATGCACGGGCTTCCTTGTGGCGATGAATAACTTCGCGTGCATCGTGATGTTCGAGTTGGCATTTCTGGCTGTCCATCTCGTCCAGGGCAAGTTGCGTGTCCCCCTGTCGCAACAGCTGGCGGACGTTCTGCTTGATATCGCCGGCTCGATTGTGTTGGGAATCCTTGGTGGGTTGATTGTGAGCTACGGATGCGGCCTGTTGAAAATGACACGTTGGCTCGTGCTGCTTGTCGCGGCGACGACCTTCTTGCTGGGCGCCTGTGAGACAATCGATATCCCTTACATGCTGACGTTTCTCGTGATGGGAGTGACCGTCGCCAACACATCGGACAGGACCGGGAAGATTGTGGACGAACTGGATCACTTGTCCGGTCTGCTCGCTGTGTTGTTCTTCGCAGTGCATGGCACGGAACTTGATGTTCAGGCGGTCGGTGAAATTGGCAAGATCGGTGCGATCTACATTGTCTGCCGCTTCATTGGAAAATGGTTGGGTGTCTACGGTGCATCGCGGATCACACGACAGCCGGTCGAGATCCGTCAATGGCTGGGCAGTTGCCTGTTCGCACAAGCTGGTGCTGCCATCGCGCTGTCAACCATTGCCTTGCACCGCGACCCCGTGTTGGGCAAGCCCATTCACGACATTATCCTGGGGTCGGTCGTCGTGTTCGAAATCCTCGGCCCCTTATTCATTCGTCAATCGCTGTTGCGGACCGGCGAAGTGCCACTGGCTCAGGCGATCCGACATACCAGCCACACCCCCCTCGATCAGGTCCGTTCCCTTACGGATCGATTCCGCACAGCTGTTGGTCGAACTCCGCCCGCCAATTCCGCGTCCAGTACTGTGAAAGTCAGCGATCTGTTACGAAAAAATAAAGGCATCGAGCAATCGGCCAATCTCGAATCAGTGATCGCACACATCGAAAACAGCCACGACAACACCTATCCGGTCGTCGATGAAAAGATGCGAGTCGTCGGCGTCATTCGCTATCCCCTGCTGAGCAATGTGATGTTCGATCAAAGCGTGACGAAACTCGTCTGCGCCGAAGATCTCGCGTCAGATGTCGATGCCCTGCTCTCTCCGGACGACCCACTCGCGCGTGCCTTCGAGCTGTTTCAAGCCGAGACGGACGACTGCATTCCGGTCGTGACCACCGACGAGCCACAAGAACTGGTCGGCATTGTTCGCCGCAGCGATGTCATGCACGCACTGATCACCCGACACCGCAGCAAGCAATAGCGCCCAAGCCTGTCCTGACGGCAACGCCCGATCCGCGAATGATGTTTTTCAGAGCCGAAGGCGACAGGCAAAATGGGCGATGAGGGACTCGAACCCCCGACATCCACGGTGTAAACGTGGCGCTCTAACCAACTGAGCTAATCGCCCTGCTTGTGTCTCTCGCGACAAACTGTTTTCTGGGTGAGACAGTCTGATTGTTGTTGGGGTTCGGTGATGTGTCAATTGGAAGGGGGAGTGCTGCTGGGTGCCGGTTCGATCCAGACGTCGAGGCCTTTACTGTCGGGCATGCCGCTACCGTGGGTGTCAAGGCCCATCAATTGGCTGGAGATGTCGCCGTAGCTGATGAACAACATGCCAGCGGGGAGTTCGTCCCCTTTGGAGGGTTTGATGGGGACGGTCACGTCGCCGACGTCGTTCCACATGCGGACGTGGTCCCCTTCCGACAGACCGAGACGCTGCATGTCGTCCGGGTTGACCTGCATCGTGTTCGTTTCGTCAATATAGCCGTCGGTGTATTTTCCCTCGTTGAGGGTCGTCCCTTGACGGCTCGTGCGACCGGGGATGAGGATGAACAGTTCAGGCATGTGGTCTTGCAGTTCTCGTGGGAACTCGTTGGAGAGATTACTCAGAGTCTAGACCATTTTCATGGTTTCTGTGCAGGAGCTTGTTCGAGGAATGACCTCTGCCTGCTGAGAGGCCCTCCTGCATGATACCTGAAGAACAACTTTCGAATTGCTCGAGAACACGGATCATTTCCTTGCACTCTCATGGGTCTGCCGCTCGTGTGAAACTGAGTTGAACATTAACACATTGAAGGAACCGTCGATGCTCGTGGGATACGTCAGTAGTGAGCGTTATGTGGCTTTGGGCGACGTGCTGTTCGAGTTTCGTGGCGAGGGTCGAGTTGTTGCGGTTCGCTCGCACATCTCAGGGGCCGTCTATGCGGATGTCTCGTCGGGTGAGTACGAAGTGGTGCTGGGCAAGGAGGGCTTCGGATCAAAGATTGTCACCATGAGTGTTTCGGAGGACGAGCCTTACCACTTTCGGCTGCTCTCGGACGGGTTGTTCGGATACATGTGGCCGAAGTGTGTGAAGTCGGGCGAGCGATCCGAGTTTCGTGTGCATGCGGTCGAGGAGTATGAGGTCGAACTATGGCGATATGGAGCCGAGAAAGATTTCGTCCGTCGGGTGGGCATCTTTGATGAGCATGGTCCGCGAGCGACGATGCAGATCACGCCCGACGGCGACTACACACAGACCGGAGCGCAATGGAACAAGCACGGCTATCACAGTAAAGCGATGGCTCAGTTTGTCGAGGCACCCGACCGTAGCGGTCTGTACTATTTGCATGCCCGGAACAAGTCGGGCGATTTCTTCGGCTTTCCCTGGGTGGTCGCTCCTCGCTCTCCACAATCGCAGGTGGCCGTGCTGGCGTCGGATATCAATTGGAACGCCTACAACAGCTTTGGAGGACGCAGCAATTACATTCATGCGGACTGCTTCCCGTCCACGCCGACTGTGAACTCGCGTCTCGAACTCAAGCGGTACACGGAGAAAGAGCATCGCACGTACGATCAGGAGACGTACGCACCGCTGTCGCTCGACCGGCCTGACCCGTACAACCACATCGACGAACACGAGGGACTGACCGATCCCATTCGCGGACGGCAGGGATGTCACATGGCTGCGGCCGAGTGGCGGCTATTAGGGTGGATGGAGCGGAAGGGGTTCGATTACGACTACTACAGTGAGACTCAGCTGCATTTCGACCAGGTGCCGCTGGAGGAGTACCAGGTGCTCATCCTCAGCACGCATCCCGAATACTGGTCCATTCACATGTATGACCGTCTCAAACGCTGGGTCTTCGAGGAAGGCGGACGGTTGATGTACCTCGGAGGCAACGGCCTTAACTGTGAGGTTGAGTTTCTGGACGACCATCGCATCGTGTATCACAACACGAAGTGGAGCCATTCAGAGCCTCAGCACGCTGCCGACGGTCGTGAGTATGAGAGCCGTATGGATAAGCGGTATGAGTCTGAGGCAAACTTGCTCGGTGTCGCATTCACCTTTCCCGGAATCATGACGGCAGCTCCGTATCAAGTTCTCGATGCTGACCATTGGTGCTTTGCAGGAACGGGTCTCAAGAATGGCGACACCTTCGGTGAGGAGAGCCTGCATCTGCGTGTGCCCGGTGGTGCCTCGGGACACGAGACAGACAAGGTCACGGCTCAGTCGCCAGCGAACGTCCATCTGTTGGCCAGAGGTCTGAACGCCAACGGCGGCGGTGCTGAAATGGTGACATTCGATACGGACACCGGTGGAGCCGTCTTCTCAGTCGGCTCAATCTGCTGGCCTAGCAGTGTACTCGTCGACGATGCGGTGTCTCAGATCACGGAGAACGTACTCCGGCGATTCCGTGAGCATGAGGGACAATGAAGTTCGTATTTCCCGCGCAGGCGGGAATCCAGACAGCGTGAGCGAAAGTTGCAGGGCTCGGATGCCGATTCCGTCATCACTGGATTCCCGCCTGCGCGGGAATGACTGAACCGATTCCTGGAACACGGTCGCCATCGACTAAACTTAGGGACTGTCCTCAAATAAACTATCGAAGTGCGATAGGTCAATTTACCGTGGATCGCGGACAATGCGGCGATGCACGACGCACAAACGATCGATGGATTGGAATTGAAGTTTAATTCGCTCATCGGAGATCTTGAC
>JAJDEJ010000187.1 GCA_029259815.1 Planctomycetaceae bacterium
GTCAAGATCTCCGATGAGCGAATTAAACTTCAATTCCAATCCATCGATCGTTTGTGCGTCGTGCATCGCCGCATTGTCCGCGATCCACGGTAAATTGACCTATCGCACTTCGATAGTTTATTTGAGGACAGTCCCTAAGCCAAGAATTCCCTCCATCGCGTGACCCTCACATGCGGGTTGACATACAGTTGACTTTTTCTGAAGTAATTGTAGGTCGATCGCTTTCGCATCACAAATGGTGTCTGCGGAACCCGCTACCCACGCTGCGATGAAGTAAAGTGTTGTCCCGCTACCCAAACGCTGATTGGATGCCAAAGTGCATCGGCGAGTGATGAATGGACGCTCTCGTTATTTCTTCCCGCGTGTCTCTTCCGGTGCGAGCCGGAAGCTCTTTCCGCACTCGACGCAGGTGTGCAGCGTGTTGATCTTTGTCTGTCCCAGCACATCGACAGGCCAGTCGCAGGCGGGACAGGATGTGCGGAACATAAATGTCTGGTCCTCTGCTTCAATTTCGTGGAAACCACGGCGACCGGCCAGTGCCAGCAGTCCCGCGAAAATCAGCAGCAGCGCGTTGAGCGCGAAGCCGATGGGAACCCATAGTCCAGGAAAGGTCGTGAGAGAAACCGCGTTGGCTGGATCGGAATGCGGTAGATTCTGCCATTTCCCAGTGATAATTGGCCAGAGCGGCAGAGCGAACATCACGCCCAGTCCGATCGACCCCAGTGCATTCGCAATGATGCCTTTGGCCTCACGGCTGAGCGTGTCCATACCTGCGCGAAAAAACGTCCAGCCGATCCGCAGCCGAAAGAGTACGTAGGCTAACGCCAGCAGCAGGATCACGCCGATTTCCCACAACTTGCCGCTGACCTTTGAGAGCAATACGAAAACAAGGACGGCCACGGCGATAGTTTCGAGAACGGCTGCCACTAACTGCAACACTCCGGTGCCAATCCAGATTACGGCGGCAAACTTGGCACCGTGCTGAGCCAGCCAATTCGGCACAAACGAGCGCCGACGTCGTGAAGAATTGGCATCTTCGGACTCCCCTTCAGCGCGGCGGCGATTCTGTTTGACAAACTCCTGTTTGACGACGGGCTCTTTGACACGAATCACGAGTTCTTTCGCGTAGTGGTACAACAGCGGCTGCTTGCGGCGCTTTGCGTGGGCTGGGCACCGGTGTAACCGCAAGCACACTGTCTTTCGTGATGAGAATAGGTATCCCACTCCTCCTCCGATGACGACTATGACCGGCGGTGCCCACCATCCGAGGAGACAGAATCCGGGAATCAGACCGAGAAAGAGAGATCCAGCCAGCAGCCGGATTGGCCAGGTGTCATCGGCGACGCGGCGAGTTTCATCGCGCGGAGGTTCTTCCGATTTCTTGCCGCATACGACACAGACTGCAGGAAACGAGATGTTCCAGCCTTTCTGTGTCTTCTCGACGCCGTCATATTTTCCGTCGTCCCGGACACTGATGTCGCAACGAGAATCGTTTCCCTCAAATTGTGCGAGGACGATTCTTTCAAACCGCTTCGTACCGCTCCGATAATAATTGAAGGCATCGCTGATGCGCAGCAGCAGATTCTTGCTTTCTGAGGTTTCGCGAGATTTTCTTCTGCGATCGGCACCCGGAGTCGATGGAGAGGACGGTTCGCTGTTGGTCTGCTTGTTCGGTTCGTTCGAAGTCGAACCGGGTGTTGCTTTGTCGGTCATGGTTGCGTTGATTCTGTAGTAGAGATTTCTCGCCGTAGCATGCCAACATGCAAAGTCTGCACTACGGCTGAGTTGTTTTCATCGAATCCATCCGCTGATGGAGTTTGTCCCAGGTGATCTGCTCCTGCAGGACGAGTTCTTCCGGTGGGGGTGCTTGCGGTCTGGCGGTATCCGTTACAGCGAATCCATGGTACCGGCCCCGGCTGCGAAATTCAGCGGTTTTCATCGGGACCAGTGTCGGCGGGCCTCGGAATGGGTTTGGAGCCATTGTTCCGGCAGCAGTTCAGCAAGGGCATCCGGACGCGTTCCGGTCCCCTTCGCTTCCCTTCACCGCACTTTGAACGGACGGCCTCACTGGCATGATCGGCTCAGGAAATGATGTCACTGACCACGCGCCCGTGCACATCGGTCAAACGGCGGTCGATGCCGTCATGGCGGACGGTGAGTCGTTTGTGGTCGATCCCTAGCAGGTGCAGAATGGTCGCGTGGATGTCGTAGACCTGTGTCGGGTTGTCTCTGTCCAGCGGCTTGTAGCCCCACTCGTCCGAAGGGCCGTAACTCATGCCGCCTTTGATGCCGCCGCCGCAAAGCCAGTTGGTGAAGACGTACGGATTGTGGTCCCGTCCCTTGCTCCCTTGCGTGGACGGCATGCGGCCAAATTCGGTCGTCCAGAGGATGATCGTGTCTTCGAGCAGTCCGCGCTGCTTGAGGTCTTTGATGAGAGCCGCAGTACCGGTTGCCATGCCGAGTGAGAGGGGGCGATGATCGCGCTGGATGTCCTCGTGACTGTCCCAGTTGCGTCGTGGAAAGCTGTTGTCGTTGCCCGACCAGATCTGCACGAATCGCACGCCTCGCTCCAACAGGCGACGGGCGATCAGACACTTACGTCCAAAGTACTCCGTCTCCTCGGGGACATTGATCTCAGCGGGATACGTGCGTCCCGGTTGGTCGACGCCGTACATCTTGAGAATGTGCTGCGGCTCTGTTGAGAGATCGAGTGCTTCCGGAGCGGCGAGTTGCATCTTTGCTGCGAGTTCATATGACCGGATACGTGCCTCCAGCCGCGAGTCGCCGAGGCGCGCATCCCGATACTCTCCGTTAAGACGATTCAACAGTTCGAGGCCATCACGGTCGCTTTGGGCTGTCACGAACTCCGACTTCGGATGCAGGTCTTCGATCGGGTTCTCTCGTTGGGGGAAGATGGTCGTCCCCTGTGTGCTGGCAGGAAGGAACGCCGATCCCCAGTTCTTGGGACCATTGCTCGCGTAACCTCGATGATCGGGCAGCACCACAAAGCTTGGCAGGTTGTCACTCAGACTGCCGAGGCCATAACTGATCCAGGCCCCCATCCCCGGAAAGCCGGGACGATCGAAACCGGTCGCCTGCAAATACGTCGCCTGCGAATGCACACCCGTCTTGCCAACCAAATTGTGCACGAACGTCATGTCATCGACGCACTCACCCAGCGGGGCGACGATGTCACTCAACATCTTGCCGCTCTCACCATATGGCTGAAACGCGAATGGCGACTTCATCCACGGACCGAGTCCATCCTGAAACGCCTCGACATGCTCCCCGAAGTCCGACGGCTCGCCGTGATGCTTCTCGAGCGCCGGCTTGTAGTCAAACATGTCGATATGACTGGCCGCGCCTCCCATAAACAACTGCACGACCCGCTTCGCCCTTGCCGGTCGATGCAACTGCTCCAGCACACCACCACCCGCTTGCGGTTTTGCAGCGATTGATTCCTCAAACATCATCGCTGCCAGCGCCAGACCACCAAAGCCCCAGCCGGTGTGTTGCAGAAACTCTCGTCGCGATCTCATCGACAGCCCTCGCTCAATCTGATTCTCGATCACCCGATTCTAACGTGAGGCGAGTGCGCAATGAACTCCACTCGGCTGCGAAGGGGTCAGGCACCATTTCGGCTGGAACGCACTCGACAAATCGGTAACGGAATATCC
>JAJDEJ010000188.1 GCA_029259815.1 Planctomycetaceae bacterium
CTGCGAAAACGTCGGGGGGACCCTCCCGAGTTCGGGACTCCCCCAGAGGGTCCACCCGCTTTTTTCGGCAGTCACCTTGCGAGGTCATTCACTGCGGTGCGGGCCGAAAAAGCGAGCGTCCCCGGCCACCACAAACGAGCGGATGTCCCCCAGTCACTCGGTTGCATTCAATCATCATGGATTGATGCCCTGATCCATGATACGATCGGCTCACCATGGCAGACTCAAAATCAACAACATCTGACCGACCCGACGACCCTGTGTTTCTGCACGCGAGGCGAGAAGCACTGGTGATTCTGGCCGTGTGGGCTGCGGCGATGTTGTGGGTGGTCCCCTACTGTTACTTCTTCGGATATCACCCGATCACTGAGTCCGAGCAACTGAAGACCATCATCGGAATTCCTGACTGGGTTTTCTGGGGTGTGTTCGTGCCGTGGGGCGTGTGCTGTCTCGTCTCCATCGGCCTCAGTTGCTGGTTCATTCAGGACGACGATCTCGAAGCCGAGTGACGGCCGATCGCGTTCCGCCAGTACCGATGAGCGACCTCTTGAGGTCTCCCACAAATCTGTCCTGAGTGAGACTCACGTTGGGGAGATCTGCTGGTTCAACACGAGACCCTGTCCCGTGGGAATCGCAATGATGGTGAGTTGCTGATCGCGAAAGAAGGCATCCACACACTGTCGTTGGTCTTCGTACCCCTCCCAAAGATAATCGTCCAGCAGGCAAATGCCCCCCGGCGACCAACGTGGCAGGGCCCAGCGAAGGGCATCCAGTGTCGGCTGTGCAAGGTTCAGGTCGACGTGCATCATTGCGATCTGTTGCGGTCCGGTGCTATCGAGGGTCTCCGGGATCATTCCCGGTCGAAAATGCACACGGGCACCAAATTCCGACAGGTTCTCTTGGACCATGTCCGCTGATGTCTCGCTGTAGGCATTGGTCAAACCGACGTCACGTTCGTGCGCAGTCATCCCCTCCGTCGGGATTCCTGCAAAGGTGTCGTACAAGGTGATGGACTTCGCATGGGGAAGATCGCGCGTCGCGCTCAGCATGCAGTAGGCGGTCGCACCTCGATACGTACCAAACTCGACGAAATCACCGGCAACTCCATGAGCTGTTTTGGCGAGTTGTCCTGCAATGTAGAGACGTTGCAACACGACTTCACCTCGAACCGCTGCGTCGAGATCAGAAAAGGCATTTCGTTTCGAAAGATGTCTAACTGCCTGCTGAAATCGCTCGTCATCAAGGGAAGGTGGACGATGACGCGAGACGACACCGTCCACCGGACTGTGGTACCAGTGACCGTCCAGCACAACGCTCCGCTGTGGTGCAATCTTCCACCCCAAGGGTGCGAGCATGACATCAAGCAAGTTCTTGCCCACATCCTTCGCGGCGGTCGGTAGGAGCCGTTTGATCAATGGAATTCACGCCTTCTCATCGCTGAGAATCCTGAAAGAATGGAGTGATCGACACAATGCCTTGAGCAGCGTGTCGAGAGGCTAGAGTAAATGTTCCCCTGAAGATTCGCCACGATGAGCGGGCATTACAGGCTCGCTCCAATGATCTCTGCAGGAGCCGACCATGCAACGACGGTGCTGTCGGTTTCTGCCTGCTGTTTCTCTGGTTGCCAGTTCCCAGAGTCGTGTGGTGGCAGGAGCCTTGCCCTCCCATGAAATCGCCATTGTAAATGTCAACGCAAACTCGTCTAGCAATCCTACGATTGCTGCTCAGACGTCCATCGACCGCTTGCGATTGTTTCGTGCTCCCACTACGTTTGTGCAGCGGTCGTTGTCAGGGTCAGCGTTGAGACTGCTGTCTTAACGTGTTGAGTCTCGACAGTGGTCTGCAACCCATCAGGACGCTCCACCCGTCCCGGCTGCCGAAGGCCCTCCATGCAGCAGCTCATTCGTGCATTTGATCAAGGTCACATCCTGCTGGATCTGGATGCGCACGATTTCTCTTCGATCTTCCATCAGGTCGTCGAACATCTCGTCGAACGGGAACTGATTGACCCGGATCTTGCGCCAGCGGTCGAGGAGTCACTGAAAGCTCGCGAGGAGCAGGTCTCGACCGCGATCGGTCATGCGGTTGCTGTGCCTCACGCCTATCTCGATGGCATCCCGGAGCATCTGGTGCTCTTCGTGCGGCTCGCCCATCCGACGAACCTGGGAGCCCCCGACGGCGTCCCCACACGATTCCTGTTTTTCCTTTTAGGTTCACCCGGTGCCGCCGAAACGCACCTCGATACACTTGCTCAAGTCGCGAGGCTCATGTCGGATGACGAGTTCCGGTACGAGATGGGCGAGGCCCGCTCAAGCAAGGATCTGCTTGGCGCTCTGGACCACTTCATCGCCCGGACCCATCGGGAGCCTCAACTTCCCCATGAAGAAGTCTCCGAGGGACTGGCCTACACTGGCGAGTTCGCTGGCGGATTGCGCCGTGATCTCGCCCGTCGACTGCCGCACTACGTCGATGACTTCCGTGATGGACTGCACGCGAAGTGTGTGGCCTCAACTCTGTTTCTCTTCTTTGCCTGCCTGGCACCAGCCGTCACGTTTGGCGGTGTGATGGCCGTTCAGACAGACGGACAGATCGGAGCCGTCGAAATGATCGTCGCCTCCGCCATCTGCGGAGTGACGTATGCGCTCATTTCAGGGCAACCACTGATTATCCTTGGAGGCACTGGCCCGCTCCTCGTCTTCACGGCCATTCTCTACCGGCTGTGTGCGGATCAGGGACTGCTCTTCCTGCCATCGTACGCATGGGTTGGTCTGTGGTCGGCCGGCTTCCTGATCATCCTGGCAGTGACCGACGCCAGTTTTTTGATGAGATACTTCACTCGGTTCACCGATGAGATCTTCGCAGCACTGATCTCGGTGATCTTCATCTATGAAGCCATCAAGTCGCTCGTTCACATCTTTGAAGACCTGGACGTCAAACAACACCACGACACGGCCCTGCTTTCACTGTTGCTCGCATTGGGAACGTTCTACATCGCCATGAGTCTGTCGCGGTTCAGAAACAGTGGCTACCTCCGGCCGCGATTCCGCGAGTTCCTGTCGGATTTTGGCCCTGCAATCGCGTTGGCGGCCATGACGGCCGTCTCCGTGTGGTTACACGAAGTCTATCTCGATGTCCTGCCGGCACCTGATGTGTTCGGCACGACAAGCGGACGGGAGTGGTCGGTCGACATCTTTGCGGCTCCGCTGTGGGTACGATTTGCCGCTGCCGGTCCGGCCTTGCTGGTGACGGTCCTGGTATTTCTGGACCAGAACATCACGGCCCGCATCGTCAACAGTCCTGATCATGATCTGCAGAAGGGCGAAGCCTACCACCTGGATCTTGCCGTCGTCGGAGTGCTCATGGCTGTGTGTTCAATGTTCGGACTCCCCTGGCTCGTCGCTGCGACCGTCCGCTCACTGAATCACTTACGCAGTCTGGCGACGGTGGAGGAAGTCATCTCACCGCAGGGAGAGACGCGGGACAAGGTCATTCATGTCCGCGAGAATCGGGTCACCGGATTCGCGATCCATTTGATGATCGGATTCTCATTGCTGTTGCTGCCGCTCCTCAAGACGATTCCGATGGCCGTGCTGTACGGCCTGTTCCTGTTCATGGGAGTGGTCTCCATGTCGGGCAACCAGTTCTTCGAACGGTTGAGCTTATGGGTCAAGGACCCTGCCCTGTATCCCATCACACACTACATCCGACGGGTGCCACTTCGGACAGTCCACTACTTCACGCTCGTGCAACTTGCTTGTTTGGGTGTGCTGTGGGTCGTGAAGAGCAGCGCGATTGGCATCCTGTTCCCGGTGTTCATCGCACTCCTGGTCCCCGTCCGATTCCTGTCCGATCGCATCTTCTCCCCCGCCCATCTCGCCATCCTCGACGCGGAGTCAGAACCCTCAGACGAAGAGACACACTGGGGCGGGTAGAATCGGATTGACTTCGACATCAGTGCAGATTCGACTGCGGAATCTGCGACTGTCGGGATTGAGGGAGTGATGCGTGAGGAGAGATGAGCCGGTTTCAAAACCGCTGTTTGTGAGGGTGGCAGGGTCAGGAGCGAAGCGGATGGCCCTGCAATCACCGGTCCGGGCCCTCCCGTTGGTCAGACCCAGCGACCCGAAGTTGATGTTTTGAGACCGGCTCATGTTCACCCGATGTTCCACGAAAGTACTCAGCGATCTAAATCCCCAGTGCCACGATGAGGCATGTTCCGCTCAACAGTAAGGCAAGTGGAGTGCCAATCCGTTTCTCCCACGGGCTTGATGACAACAAGTTTCCCAGGATGCTCAGAGTAAAAAGAGCAGTCAGCATCCACACAGTCACTTTCACAATCATCGTCCATCCCACCAAATTGATCAGCTCGGCCCGTTCCAACACGCAGATGGCTCCCCAAATGAGGAGCACGAAGGAGGCCAGACTGGCGAGACGCAAGTGCCTTGGCAGTCGTTCGTGTTGGCCACCCCAGGCAAGTCGCCCCCACGGAGCCCCGCACGCTAACATCAGCTGAAAGACGGTCACTGCTCCCAACACAACTGTGGCCAGTCCGGCGGCAGCCTGACTCAACTGTCTCTCATCCATGGATGGCTCCCCACCAGATTTCACTTCGCATCGTCGTGTCTCAAATAATCGGCGGCAGATTCGATGGCCACCAAGCGTTTGATCACGACGCACCCTTGCTCACAATCAACGATCCCACGATAGTGGCGATCTTAACTTTGTGAATCTGGCATTCGACTTGCAAGAGGTTGTAGCATGTCCTCAGTCGTCCGACACGGCATCATTCTGTTCGTACTTGGTCTGATGCCGACGCCGATCTTAGCCGATGAGCCGCTGCTCAAGCTTAAATCAGGTGATCATGTCGCCTACATCGGCAACACGCTTGCCGACCGCATGCAGCACGATGGTTGGCTGGAAACGTACATCCATGCGTTGCATCCTGAATTGGACCTGACGATTCGTAACCTGGGCTTCCCAGGTGATGAGGTGCTGACTCGCAGTCGATCGGACAACTTTGGCAGCCCGGATGAGTGGCTGACCAAGGTGAAGGCTGACGTCGTGCTTTGTTTCTTCGGTTACAACGAAGCCTTGCGTGGCGAGCAGGAGTTGGACGCCTTTCGCAAGAATCTCGCGGGCATGATCAAGGGGATGCGCGGACAGACATACAACGGCGAGACACCTCCGCGGCTGGTCATCTTCTCGCCGATCGCTCACGAGAACCTCAACAGCCCGCATCTGCCGGATGGAGCAGAGAATAACCGTAAGCTACAGATTTACACCGAGGCCATGCGTGCCGTCTGCGTCGAGCGCAAGGTGCCATTCGTCGATCTCTTTACGCCGACCTCAAGCTTGTACGGACGCTCGAAGACGCCGTTAACCATGAACGGCATCCATCTCCAGCCGGAGGGCAACCGAGCCGTTGCTCAGCAGATCATCGCCGATCTCTTTAATGAACCGACGATCGAAAAATCCGAGGCTGAACTCGAACGACTCCGCGAAGCGGTCCTCGACAAGAACGATCATTGGTTCAGCCGCTACCGCGTCGTTGACGGCTACAACGTCTACGGCGGTCGCTCCAAGTTAGAGTGGTTCGGTCAGTCCAATGCGGACGTCATGATGCGGGAGATGGAGATCTTCGACGTCAAGACGGCCAACCGCGACAGGCGCGTGTGGGCGGTTGCTCGTGGAGAATACCTGGAAATCAAAGATGACAATCTCCCGAAAGAGCTGGTCGTGAAAACGAACAAGCCGGGGCCGCAGGAAGATGAATCGTTTCCCTATCTCGGCGGTAAAGAGGCCATCGAAAAGATGGACGTCCATGAGGGGATGCAAGTTAACCTGTTTGCCTCCGAGGAGAAGTTCCCGCGTCTGATCAACCCGGTGCAGATGGCCGTCGACACAGATAGCCGTCTGTGGGTGTCGGTGTGGCCCTCGTATCCGCACTGGAATCCCACGCAGCCGCGGCGTGATGCCTTGCTCATTCTGCCTGACGAAAACCGTGACGGCGAGGCAGACGAGTGCATCGTGTTCGCAGACGAACTCAACAGCGTCACCGGTTTCGAATTCTGGGGCGGAGGCGTGCTCGTCGCTGCCCCTCCGGAGATCTGGTTCCTCAAAGACTCCGACGGCGACGACAAGGCGGACGTCAAGATCCGCATGCTGCAGGGCGTCTCCTCCGCAGACACACACCACTCGGCCAACGCAGTCCTGCTCGGACCGGATGGCTGGTTGTACTGGTCACGAGGCATTTTCAACATTGCCAACTTCGAGACACCGACGAAGACGTATCGCTCCGGAGCGTCCGGCGTGCACCGCTTCAACCCGCGAACCTTCGAGGTCGAGTTCCACTTCCCGATTGGGCCCAACCCTCACGGCGATGTGATTGACCAATGGGGTTTTCAATTCGCCGGCGATGGCACCAGCGGCACTGGGAGCTATGTCAACATCGGCCAAGGTGTCGGCAACAAGCAGTGGTACACAAAGCGTGTCCGCCCGGTCGCAGCAACCGGTCTACTCTCCAGCAGTCATTTCCCGCCAGAACATCAGAGCAACTTCCTGATCTGCAACACCATCGGGGTCCTTGGGGTGTTGCAGCATGAGGTCAAATACAACGGAGCCGACATCACCGCACACGAGATCGATCCGATCGTGCTCTCGTCTGACCAGAACTTTCGCCCGAGTGACATCGAGGTTGGCGGCGACGGTGGGCTGTACATTTCCGACTGGCACAACGTGTTGATCGGTCATATGCAACACAACATGCGCGACCCGAATCGTGACGATGAACATGGCCGCATCTACCGCGTGACGCACAAAGGGCGTGAGTTGTTGACACCGCCGAAGATGCGAGGCAAGTCGATCGCTGAGGTCTGTGACTACTTCCTGTCACCCGAGAACAGCACCCGCTATCGAGCCAGGATCGAACTCTCCGGGCGTCGGTCCACAGATGTTCTCCGCGACGTGAAAGCATGGGTGGCGGAGCGAGACGTCAGTGATCAGCGTGACGCACAAGCGATGCTCGAATGCCTTTGGGTCCACGAAGAGCAGCGTGTCCCTCACGGTGAATTGATGGCTCGCGTTTTCCAGGCAGAGGAACCCCGGGTCCGTGCCGCCGCCCTCCGCACGCTTGGTCACTGGGGACCACAGGTGGATGACTCAATTTCGCTGCAACTGCTCACCAACGCCTCACGCGATGACTCAGCGCTTGTGCGGGCAGAAGCCGTCAAGGCATCCCTCGCATTCCCGGACCTGATTGGTGCAAGGACGTGGACCGAGGTTGCCAACCGACCGACCGATCCCGAGATCGAAACGGTCCTCAAGTATGCCAATGGACAGATCGACGTCGATCGAGTCATTGAGCAGACGGTCGGCATTGGGCAGCTGATCAACAAGGATGAGAAACAGTACGTCCTCAGACACGGCAGCGTTGAGACTCTGATGAAGCTGCGAAAGCATCTTCCACAGACGGACGAGATCTATGAAGCCATCCTCAGTCGCCCGACCATCCCGGTCGATGCACTCCGCGAGTCGCTGGCGGGTCTGGCTAAACAACGAAATCAGTCGCCGATCGACCTTCTGCTGACGATGATCGAGCAGCGAGATCAGAACGGCAACACCGACGCACTCGCTGGACTCGGGCAATTGCTCGATGAGCAATCCACAGATGACCTCAAGCGGGTTCAAGCCGGTATCGAGTCACTCGCCAGTTCTGGCGAAACGTCCGAAGCACGTCAACTCGCGTATCGCATATGGATGACAGCCGATGGCTCAGGACAGAATGCCTACTTTGCTGCCTCGAAGAGTAAGGACAGTTTGCGTGATTGGCTCTCTGCCATTCCCGCGATCACAAATGAGAACGTCCGAGTTGAACTCTACGACAGCGTCCGCTCGCTGATGTTTGAACTCCCGCCGAACCTCGAAACGGAGGTGTCGAGTGGTTTTCAGCAGCCTGGAATCACGGTCGACTTCTTTCATCCAAGCCCATCGGACGTCGCCATCGAGACCTTGGAGAAGCTGACACCCAACGCCAGCGGGATTGTTCCCAGAATTGAAATGAACGTTCCGCAAAAGACCGAGAATGACCGCTTTGCTCTCCGCTTTACCGGCACATTGCACATCCCGGAAACGGGCAAGTACCGGTTCTTCACCTCATCTGACGACGGCTCGCGGCTGTATATCGATGACCAACTTGTGGTGAACAACGACGGTCTGCACGGCATGGTCGAGAAGAAAGGGACAGTCGAGCAACTCACCGCTGGACCCCACAAGATTGTGGTGACCTACTTCGACAACGGCGGAGGCGACGGCCTGAGCGTGAGTTGGGGCGGACCGAAATTCAAGAAGCAGCCGATCGACGGCGGTCGTCTCACCACCGACGACGGCGAGACGCTACACGACATCGCCATCCGCTCGCTCGCCCATATCCCGGGACATGGCACTGAGAAGTTCAATGATCTTGCTCTGCTGGTGAAGGCCGATCGTCATCGTGCATCAGCCGTCTCCGCATTGCGGGCCGTTCCAGAAGACGATTGGGTTGATGAGCAGGCTCGCGCGTTAATCGACAACCTTGTGGGTTACCTCACGTCGATTCCGGTGAATGCCCGTACCGCTGCACCCGCGACCGAGGCACTCGCTTTGGCTCGTTCGCTCGCAGGCCGTCTTCCCCCGCAACTGGCCGACGACGTTCGGAAGCGTCTGAAGAATCTCGATGTCCGGGTGATTGCCATTGGCACCGTGACTGCTCGGATGATTTACGACAAGGAACAGATCGCTGTTCAGGCGGGGCAGCCGGTCGAGTTCCGCTTCTCGAACACGGATCACATGCCGCACAACTTTGCGATCGTTACCCCCGGCTCCCTCGAAAGGATCGGTGAACTTGCCGAGGAGACGGGTCGCGACACCGACGCGAAGGATCGTCACTACATTCCCAAGTCGGACGAGGTGCTCCTTGCCAGCCGATTGCTCGAGCCGGGGCAGAGCCAGGCCCTTACGTTTGAAGTCCCCGGGAAGCCGGGAGTGTATCCGTATGTGTGTACGTTCCCCGGCCACTGGCGACGCATGCATGGAGCCCTTTACATCGTTGAAGATCTCGACCAATACCAAACCGATCCAGAGGCATACCTTGCAGAGCATGATCTGCCAATCAAGGACGAACTGCTGACGTTCATCTCTCGGAACACGGATTGGAAGTACGATGACTTGTTCCCAGCGGTCTCAACCATCAAGCATGGACGCGCCTTCGATGTCGGTCAGAACCTGTTCAAGGTCGCCAATTGTATCGCGTGTCACAAGTTGGGAGACCAAGGTCGCAACCTCGGACCAGACCTCGTCAAGCTCGATCCCAAGAAGCGGACGGTCGAGCACATACTCCGTTCAATGGTCGAACCGTCCAAAGACATCGATGAGAAATTCCAGTCCAACACATTTGTGTTAATCTCGGGCCAACTCGTGACCGGCATGATCGTCGAAGAGACAGACACGCTCGTCAAAGTCCTCGTCGATCCCCTCGCCAAAGCGGACCCGAAGGTCATTCTCAAGTCGAACATCGATGAGCGAGTGAAGTCGAAAGTTTCGATCATGCCACAGGGGCTGCTCAACAAGCTGACCCAGGAAGAGATCCTTGACCTGATTGCCTACATCTACGCGGGTGGTAACAAGAAGCACATGCTCTTCGGCGAGCATCATCATCATTGAATCGCCCCAGAGTAGCCATCACGCTCCGCGTGATGAGCGGAACAAGTGTGACCTTGCGACAAAAGTGGATGCGTCGAAGCTGGCGACTTTGGAGTTCTCCGACAGAGCGGATTGGCCAGTGTCGGCACTCAGGCCGATCGGTCATTCAGCCGCGACGCCCTTCCGGGGATTCACGAAGATCCAGCACATGGCACCTGCGAAGTAGACGCCGGCGAACAGGAGCAGGACCAGATTCCAGTTCTCCGTCCACTCGAACAACCGCCCCACGAGAATCGGACAACTCGCGGCGGCCAGGTTCCCGCACATGTTCATCAGTCCAAACACCTGCGGCACTCGCGGGCCACCAATATCAATGGTTGCGGCGATGGCACATGGTCCTGCAATGGCGGCAAGCAATCCGCCAATCGACAGCAGGGTCACCGCACCCCAGGTGCTCTCGACGAACCAGGCTCCGAGGATCAATATCGCACAGCCTCCCAAAGACGCCGCACCGACTCCGCTGCGACTGATGCGCAGGCTTCCGGTTCGTCGCCAGATCCAGTCGGTCAACATGCCTCCCAGAATCCCTCCGAGCAATGTGCCGCCAAGAACAAGTCCTTGCAGATAGCCGGACTCTTTGACGGACACTCCACGTGTCGTTTGCAGGAATGTCGGGAACCAACTGGCGAAGAACATGTACCCCGCAGCTCGACAAACTTGCTGACCGCACAGCAACCACATCATCGGACTGCGGGCAATCGCCATCAACTCATTGAGCTCACCGACGTCGTTCTCCTGCTCTGCAACTTCGTCTTCTCGACCGGCATGGATGAGTGCTAGTTCGGCTGAGTTCGTTCGAGCGTCCTGCTCCGGTCGGTCACGGAACCGGAGGACGTATCCAAATGCCCATGCGATGCCGGGGAATGCGAACCCAATGAAGACCCATCGCCAACCAAAAGGTGCCATCAATTCGCCAGTGAGTCCACTGGCCAAGATCGCGCCAATCTGCATGCCAGCTGCGAGAATGCCACATGCTAACGACCGTTGAGCCAACGGCATCCAGTGGCCGATCGAGTTGCAGGAGGCAGGAAAGATGCCCGCCTGGGCAACCCCCATCAGCATTTGAGCGACGATGAGTAGCCAGAACCCTGGTGCCAGACCGATTCCAAATGTCGCAACAGACCATGCGAGCGCAAACACTGTCAACGCAATGCGAGTGCCGACACGCTCGGAGAACCAGCCGCTGGGCACTTGGCAGACCGCATAGGTCCAAAAGAAAGCTCCCATGAACCAACCGGACTGCTCCAACGACAGCCCCAGATCTTCCCGAATGGTGCTCTCTGCGACGCTGACGGCGTTCCTGCAGAGATACGCCAGGGCAGCAGCCAACATCAGCCAGGTCAGGGCCCGATAGCGAATGCTGGTGGGGCGGTCAGTCATTCAAAGAGCCGCCTGCAGTCGGACAAAGAGCCGGTCAACCTCGGCCTGTGTCTCGGCATCGAGTTGCCAACCCACGGGTTGGATCTGATGGGTGTTCACAAAGAGGCCCCGCTTTTGCAGCAGGTACTTCTCAATCGCCAGAAAACCGTCGAGTCCTCCCTGAAGCTGCAACGCGACGAGCGCACAGATGGGGAGCGACAACTCATACGTGCGTTCCTCGTCTCCCGCTTTGAGTGCCCGCCACAATGCGACGATGCCATCCAGCAGGTCGGTGCCGGGCATCGTGCCGACGATTCCGCGTCGATAGCAGTCGACAAGATTAATCCCGCCCGAGCCCTCGAAAATACGGGCGGTGCCATCCGTGGCGTCCCTCAGTTTCGAAAGATTGGGCCCTAAGGGACTGGCTTCCGGTTTGAACAGGATTCGCTCAGGACCGAACTCCTCCAGCAAATCGAGATACACCCTCAGATCGATGGCTGCACCGACGTAACTGGAGGCATCCTGCACGACGAGCGGCAACGAAATGTTTTGGGCAATGGCAGCAAAGTACTCTCGCGTGGCATCACCGTCCAATGCCGTCGCGACAGGAGGAATGGCCATGACGGCTGTGGCCCCCAGATTCTCGGCATGTTGGGCGTAGTCGATCGCTTCCGCCGTGCTCTCGGCCCCCACACTGATCACGGTGAAGCCGCGATCACTGACGGCCTGACAAACATGTGCCGCTAACTCTTTTCTGCGTTCGTGGCCGAGCCGCAGGATTTCGCTGACCATCGCAACGACGACCCCGTCCGCGCCGGTCTCGAACGCCCAATCGATCTCCGCTTGTAACGTCGCCACATCAATCGCACCTACATCCGTGAAGGGCGTTTGCAGAACGGGGAGCACCCCGTGGAGTGGTGCGTCAGTCGACAAGGACATCGTGAATCGCCTGGTTCATGGCTTCGAGAGTGAGTTCCAGGCTGCCTCGATCGAACGGCGTCTGCCAGACCGGGTACACGTCTGTGTCATAAAGTTCAGCAGGCGGCAGGTAACCCATTGATCCGTTGATCAGATTCATACAGAGAATGGTCCGGTCCGGAAACCGTCGGCGAAGTTCCTGCTGCAATACCGAGTAAGGTTCACAACAACTCCCCACGAGCACTGCGTCACCGATCTTCCAGGCATGGATGGAGAGTGGAAACGAGTCGCCGTCTCCCAACCCACGGCGGATGTCGCGTTTGCGGCGGAGGCGTTCCTCGAGTGCACGATCAGTGCAGGCGACGCGCTGTTGTTCCAACTCGTCCGCAGAGGGCCAGTCTTTGACTGGCAGTTCAACCGAGGTCTGTACCGATCGCAGTTCCTGAGACACCTCGTGTGTTTCGTGTCTCCACACGGCAAGGGGAGCCCCCGATTCGACCGCACCCGTCATTGTGAGGTGTGTTCCGGGAGGTTCCATGTCGCTTAGCGTGGCGAGTGCCGCGAAGCCGAGTTGACGCCCATGTTGGTCTGCGACCGCGGGGTCACCTACATACTGATAGCGAGGGGCCAGATCTCCGCAGGCTCCCAAGAGGAACAACGATGGGGCATCTGTCTGTTGCTCGATGGTGTCGCGCATTGCTCCGACGTAGTCCGGAGAGATGTGCGTGTTCTCCCAGGCCATCGTGGTGGGGTGACAAGCGTAGTTGACGAGTGTGCCTCGAAGCTGCCCGGTCTCGTCGGTGATGCGACCGACGATCAGCGTGTCGTCTGGCTTACCGTCCGGGTTATAGCCGCAGAGCATGCGGTCCTTGTCGGGTTCCGGATCGGGCAGATCACGGACTGTCGCGAGGCTGCATCGCCCCGCTTGCCAATCGAGCGTCGCTGGGAACTGCGAGTCCAGTGCTTCTCGCACAGCTTCGACTGTCGATGTGTAGACCGTTTCCATCCAGGCACGATGCAAGTCGCTGCCGGGCAGCGAGTCATCCGACTCCATCAATGGGGGGCCAGCATGCGTGTGACTGAGCGCGAACAGCAACTCATCCGGCTGTAACGAAAGCTCGTCGAGTAACCGTGACCGAAACTTTTGAAACGTCTGCGGCGTCTTCCACCAGCCGAGATCCGCATCCACCAACACAAGCGGTCGTTCACCGGACAGTGGTGCTAGGGTTAGGGCAGTGAGCGTCAGACAGCGATGAATCGCATCGGCGACATCGTGCTGGGCGGCTCCCCAGTTACGGGCGTAGATGCCCACCGGTGGGGTAATGTCTCTGCGGGCGATCCCAATTCGACCATGAAAGGCCGCATCTGCTTTTGTTGTTGGCATGTCTCACCAGTCTCCCACGGCGCCGTCGCGATAGAACACCCTTTGCGGGATCTCCTGCTCGAACGGATGTTTGCGGACTTCGTCTTCGTCAATCGAGATGCCCAATCCGGGTCGGGTGTTGGGGGTGACGGTGCGTGTTGCTGCGTCGACTGTGAAGCCTTCCTCAACAACGTCCTCTCGCCAGGGGACATCATTATGGACTGACTCACAGATGATGTAACTCGGCTGAGAGAATCCGAACTCCAGTGATGCCGCAGTGCTGACCGGCCCTTGCGGATTATGCGGAGCAAGGGCAATGCGATACGCATCGGCGAGGGCCGCGATGCGCCGAGCTTCCGTGAAGCCGCCGCAATGTGTCAGGTCGATCTGACACACCTCACACCCCCTGACCGCGAACAAATCACGCACAGCCGCGAGGTGCGTCAGACGTTCGCCCGTTGCGATGGGCGTTGTCACAGCCGCATTGATGGCTGCCAATCCTTCCAGGCTTTCCGGCCAGCAGGGTTCCTCGAAAAAATACAGTCCATAGGGATCAACAGCTTTGGCAAACTGCATGCCCATCGCAGGAGAAGGCCGAGCATGGCAGTCGACCATAATGTCGATGTCATCTCCCACAGCCTCACGCATGGCCGCGACGCACGCTTCGGCCGCCTTGATTGGTTTTAACCCCTCCAGTGGCATTGTGGGCGGAACGGCCATCGACTTGAACGCGGTGAACCCATCAGCGACCGCCTGTTGTGCGAGGTCTCCAAACTGTTGAGCGTTCTCGACAGGAGTCTCGTAAAAGTTCTCGAGCTTCCCGCCCCCGAGGTGACAGTACAGCCGGATGAAGTCGCGGACCGGTCCGCCCCACAACTTGTGGCATGGTACGCCGTGAATTTTGCCGACGATATCCCACAACGCGAGATCGATCCCGGAGAGTGCGGTCGACCGAGTGACGCCGCTGCTGTGCCAGAAGTGCTGCCGCCACATCATCTGCCAGAGATGCTCGACGCGCGTCGGATCTTCGCCGATGATGAGCTGCGACAGATCCTCAATCGCTCCGACGACACCTCGCGTGTGCCATTCGAGCGTCGCCTCTCCCCAACCAAACAGACCGGGCTGATCGGTGACGACCTTGACGAATATCCAGTTCCGCATGCGTGCATGGCACACGAGGGTCTCGACGGCGGTGATTTTCATGAAGTCCTCAATGTCTTATCCGCGAAGCCGGATGATAACAGGGGGCGTGGAAGGAGACTATTGTGCCACGCACGATTGAAGTCTGGTGGTGGGCCAGTTTGGTCATGATTTTTTTGGGTGGCACGACCTGACGTCAGGAAGGGCGTGGCGAACCGTTCTTGAACCTTCCATCTTTGGTCCTGCGCTCGCCACGCCCATCCCGTTGGTCTGGGCGTGCCACCCACTTCGATCAAACTGACCCACGACCGAAAGTCTCGCACGGTGCTCAAATCTTCTCGTTTGGATAGAGCGCAGATGACGCGGATCACGCGGAGTGCCACGGATTGAACATTGGGAACGCTCCCACCATTCCTGGAGTCAAAATCCGCGTCAATCAGCCCGATCCGTGTCATCCGCGTTCTATTCATCTGTTGTGGCTAGGCTGTGCTGGGTGACAGGCCGTTGGCGTGTGAACATTTTCAAAGATTCTCCGGGACAACCACGTATGACTGGCATCTCTTCATTGCTGCCAACGAACAAAGCAAGTGAGCTGTCGTGGACCCGGACGAGCTTGGCCAACTGATCGATGTTCACTCCGCTGCGTTGGAGTTGTACGCACGGCAGTGGTGCGACGATGCTCCGGATGTGGTGCAAACTGCGTTTGTCCGGCTGATCGAACAGGAGCAGACACCAACCAGCACCGTGGCATGGTTGTATCGGGTCGTTCGAAACGCGGCGTTGATGCAGCGGCGGTCCGACAGACGACGGCAAAGTCTTGAGGCAAGAGTCTCACAGATGTCGCCGCAGTGGTTCGTTCCGTCGATGGGTGAATGTCTCGACTCGGAGTCAGCCACCCACGCCTTGCAGGAGATTTCGGAAGAGTGCCGCGAAGTCGTGATCGCCCGCATCTGGGGGAAACTCACGTTTGATGAAATCAGCGAAATAACAAACACCTCCTCAAGTACGGCTCATCGCCGCTACCTTGAAGGACTGGATCTGCTGCGAAAGAAGTTGGGAGTGTCATGTCAGAACGAATAACCGAAACACCGCGAGAACCCGACGAGTTCGAACAAACTCTGGGACGATTGCAGCCGCAGACGAGCGGCATCTCCCGTGAGCGACTGATGTTCCTCGCGGGACAGCAGGCAGCCAGACGACAACTGCCGTCACATCGACAGCGAGTCTGGCCACTTGCGACGGCCGCATCTTGGTTGATCACGGCGACAATCGCCGGCTTGTGGCTGCAATCTCAGCAGGGAGAGCCGGACGTGCAGATTGCGAAACAGGAGCCAGCACCAGCGGTCGTCCCGGAGGTGATTGAGCCGCCCCCCGCAGCCACGATTGCTGAGTCCCACGTCACTCCGACTGACGATACCCCAGCGACACCGCAGCGTGAGTTCGACTCACACTGGCGAGATGCCTTCTCGCTCGGCGATGACGATCTGTTGTCTGGCCGATTCTCACGAGTCACTGCGATCGGTGTGCGGCGGCTTCGACTCCCCCTTCGGCCCATCGCCTCGGAAAATGACAGTCCAATCGCGACTGCGACTGTCCCCGATTCACCGGCGACCTATCGTCATCTCATGCAACTTTACCTGAACGACCAACCCGGCTTCGAGACCGAAGGAGACCTATTGTGACCAAGTGCATTCACTCGCTGTGCCTCGTCTGCCTGACACTGGGAGTCGCCTCATCGTCATCGGCCCAAGTCGTACTTGGTCCTTATGGCCCACGAAACCCGGACGAAAAAAATGTGCGACAGCCGAACGAGCCAGTCGTCTACCGTCTGAAGGTGACTCCTGCCCCCGAGCCCGATCCTCCACTGAAGTATGTGCTCTATCCTCGCTGGACAGAACTCCAACCCGGGAACTCGGTCCCGATGTGGTACCGCGCTCTTGATCAGATTGGTTGGAATCATCCGAGGATGAAGCCAATGCATGAAAACTATAGTCGCTGGTTTCCTGATGACTGGCAGAAGATGCCTGTCGATGAGGTTCGCCCATTTCTACAGAACATGAGCAGCCGTCTCGACGACGCCCAGATTGCCGCTCATCGCGAACGAACGGAATGGGATATGGGTCTGCGAGACCTGCGGGGTTCCGACACAATCAACTTCCTGTTGGAAGAGTTTCAGGAGTCACGACACCTCACATATATCCTCTCTCTGAGAATTCGGTTGCATCTTCTGGACGGCGAGTTTGATGAGGCATTGGACGACCTCGCCATATGTTTTCGCCTTGCCCGTGATGTTGCAGAGCCGGAGACGTTCATCAACGACTTAATCGGGATTGCGATCAGTGCGATCTCTCATGAGAACATTCGACATTTCATCAGCATGCCCGGTTCTCCCAACCTCTATTGGGCACTCGCCGATCTGCCGCACCCACTCATCGACATTCGGGACGCCACCGCGTACGAGATGACGCTGCCAGAACGCTATTTCCCCTGGTTGAAAGACCCCGCATCCTCCGAACGGACGTCTGCACAATGGCAGTCTCTCCTCGTCGAGACTCTGCGAGAGTCAATCAGATTAGTCGACTCCAATGGATTTCCGGATCGATCTGCGAGTGAGTTGTCGATGCAAACGGCACTGCTCGGCCTCTGCGTTCGAGCGTATCCACGGGCGAAGGCACACCTGATCGACGCCGGCTACGATTCCGAGGACGTGGACGAGATGCCAGTTGGCAAAGTGATCGCAATTCAGGAGCACCTGATCTACCAAACCCTCTCTGAGAACACTGCAGCAGCGATGTCGCTGCCGACCGTCCAGAGCCTGGAGCGTCTCGATCACTTGGTTGATCAATTGCGAGACGCAGGGTACGTGGGAAGGTACTGGCAGGGGACGGAAGCGATTCCAATTGCCAGTTCTCTCCTCCCAGCAAATTCGCAAATGAAAGAGGCCCAGATGCGTCGTGAGTCCATGCGTGCGGCCCTCATGACAATTGAGGCGAT
>JAJDEJ010000189.1 GCA_029259815.1 Planctomycetaceae bacterium
CTGCGAAAACGTCGGGGGGACCCTCCCGAGTTCGGGACTCCCCCAGAGGGTCCACCCGCTTTTTTCGGCAGTCACCTTGCGAGGTCATTCACTGCGGTGCGGGCCGAAAAAGCGAGCGTCCCCGGCCACCACAAACGAGCGAATGTCCCCCCATCGACAGACGTACGTAGTAACCGGTTGTGTCAGTTTCCGTGAGCGGGTTACAATCATGAGCGGGCGATCAGCCGCGATGAACGACAGGGATGGAACATGGCTCAACCGGGTGACAGTGGAGGTTCGCCTCACCGGGATCACACCAGCAAATCACAGCCACCAGCCGGCGGAGCGAAGTCCCCCGCCCCGGCTCGTCATCCCTCTGGTCTACAGCAGGGGTTGATCCCCGACATGCTACGGAGCGTCACACGCTCGGTCTCACGTCGGCCGTCGAGTGTTCTCTGGCTGGTTTCACTGTTGGTTGTCCTGTCGCTGGGCATCTCCGCCCGGTTTTTGTCGTTTAAGACGGACCGGTCCGATTTGATCGACACGAATGCTGAGTTCCAACAGCGTTGGTTAGCGTACACCGAACGCTTCGGCGACAACTCTGATGTTGTCGTGGTCGTCGAGTCAAAGGACACCCCGACCATCAAGCAGGTGCTGAGCGAACTCGGCGGGCTATTGGAGTCCGAGCCTCAACTCTTTGATCGAGTTTTCTACAAGTTCGACCCGACCTCCCTGCAGCAGAAGGGGCTGCAGTATTTGTCTGCTGAGGAGTTGCAGTCGTGTCTCAAGTCCGTGCAAGAGCATGAAGATGTCCTGAGTGGTCGCTGGGACCGAGCGGGACTGCAGTCGACCACCGAGAATCTCAACAAGCGACTGAAAGCCAATGACCCTGCCTTGCGTTCCGAGGGATTGGTACAAGCTCGGACGTTAACGAGCAGTCTCAAGGACTTCGTCGTCGCGGGTGAGTTTCACTCACCCTGGCCGCCTTGTGTTCCGAACTCCGACCAACTCGATGTGTCGGCGTTTGAGCCGGTTTATCAGATCACCGAATCGGGAGAGATGGGTTTTCTGCTGACGGTTCCGGTTGATGGAAGCGACGACTTTCAGGGATCGTCCCAGTCAATCGACCGATTGCGAGAATTGATCGCGGATACTGAGGAGTTGTATCCCGGCGTCCAGATCGGTCTGACAGGGATTCCGGTGCTGGAGAGCGACGAAATGCGTCGCTCGCAGTCGGACATGATGATCGCATCGCTCATCTCGTTTGTGGGTGTCGGTGTGCTTCTGATCGCTGGCTTCCGAGGCATCCGGCATCCATTGTTAGCGATGCTGATGCTGCTCGTGGGACTCGCATGGTCGCTGGGTTACGCGACGTTGTTTGTCGGCCATCTCAATATTCTCTCAGTCTCTTTCACCGCCATTCTGGTGGGATTGGGGATCGACTTTGCCATTCACTATCTGGCCCGATACCTCGAACTGCGGCATAAGGGCGTCGAATTGCGGCCAGCGTTGTTGCGCACATCGTGGGGAGTCGGGACCGGAATTGTCACTGCAGCAGTGACAACGGCTCTGGCCTTCTTTTGTGCAACGTTCACAAGTTTCCTGGGCGTCGCGGAGTTGGGCATTATTGCAGGAGGCGGCATCCTGCTGTGTTGTGTGACAACCTTCGTCGTGCTTCCCGCACTCATTGCCATCGCAGACCGCCGCGTCGAACCACGAAGACTGCCCTCACAGTTTCAAGGAACACTGCTGCGACGATTGACGACACATCGACCGTGGACGGTCACATTGGTCACGGTCGCAGCCATCGTGGTCATCGGAGCCGGCAGCTTCACGATTGATGAGGGTCGCGTCGTCCCGAGAGTCAAGTACGATGCGAACTTGTTGAACCTGCAGGCGCGGGGAGTCGATTCGGTCGCCGTGCAGAATCGCGTGTTCCGTGAGGCACAGGGATCATTGCTGTATGCCGTGTCCCAGACGAATAGCCGTCAGGAGTTGCTGGAGCGAAAGGCAGCATTCGAGGCACTGCCGTCTGTCAGTCGGGTGGAAGAACTGGCTTCACAATTCCCTCAACGGAATCTGGCTGAGACACAACACTTGGTGGAAGCAATCAATGCACAGCTCTCGCACCTCTCTGATTTTCCCCGGGAATTCCCTCGACTCAATCCGCAGGCGATTGGACTCGCACTGGAGGACCTGTTTCTCTCATTGCGGAGTATCGATGACCCCACTGCGACCTCAGCGGTCGAGTCGCTTGATGAGCTACTGGACAAACTGGAGACTTTCCCCCTGCAGCAGCAGATTGGTCTGTTGGATGGATACCAGTACGCCATGCTGGCGGCACTCAAGGGGCAGTTTGAGGCACTCGCGGCGGTGGCAGATCCGACACCTGTCTCGCCACAGGACTTTCCACGGGCCGTGCGAGAGCGGTTCGTCAGTCGGGATGGTACGTGGCTGATGCGGATCTTTCCCAAGTCTCAAGTCTGGGATGAGGGGCCACTGCGCGAGTTCGTGACGGATGTGCGATCAGTCGACCCAGAAGTCACCGGCACGCCGTTGCAGAATTATGAAGCAGCCGGGCAGATCCGCGAGAGTTATCTCCAAGCGGCGATCTATGCACTCGTCGTCATCTGGATTGTGCTGCTCGTCGATGCGGTTGACTCTGTCCCCTTGGTGATCGGTCTCGTCACACCCCTCGCAGTGATTGGATTGACCGTTGTCGCCTTCCCCGCGCCTGAAAAGCTGTTGGAGCCTCTGGAGATTCTTGGGCTCTATCTCGTCCTGACGACCGCTGCGACCGCCATCTTTGATTTCGCGAATGTCCGCAACACGTTCCTGACTTTACTGCCGCCCATTGGTGGCGGAGCGTTGATGTTCGGGATCTTCGGACTCTGTGGCATCGACCTCAATCCGGCGAATCTGATTGTGCTGCCGCTCATTCTTGGCATCGGGGTCGACGATGGCGTGCATGTCATTCACGACTTCCGAATGCAGACCGGCCCTTATCGCACGTCCTCCAGTACGATCAACGCGATCATGCTCACCTCGCTGACCTCGATGATCGGCTTCGGGAGCATGCTCGTCGCTGCCCATCGCGGACTGGCAAGCCTGGGTCTGGTGCTCGTGATCGGTGTTGGAAGCTGCCTGTTTGTCTCGCTCGTAACGCTCCCCGCCATCCTGACACTGATCTCACGACGGGAATCCCATCGAATCACACCACCACACTCCGGGCTGTCCCCTCATCATGAGTCTTCAGAAGGTGACGCGGCACTGATCGTGCCGTATTCGACCAACGCCGGCATCAATCCGCAGGCAAAGAAGTCACATCAGTCATCTGATGACGAATTTCAGGTTGGATAACCTTCGTGTTTCGCGGTGATCGAAGTGAGATCGCCGATGTCGTCCGAAACTCTTGCCGACCAATCGGGCGCCATGCTCGGATGGCGCACCGCAAGAAGCTCACCCACCTAACGGCGTGAGAGCGTGCCATACTGGTGCCTTCTGAACTTGAAACTGGCACGCCGCGCTCACAGGGCGAACGCTTAGTTCGGGTAGCCGAGTTTGCGGAGGAGACGTAAGGGATTCCGGGTGAAGCTGCGTAAGGTGGCGGTGATGTTAGCGGTTCCGAGGTGCCGCAGCCAATTGAGACCGGCGTTTCTCAAGGCGGCCAG
>JAJDEJ010000190.1 GCA_029259815.1 Planctomycetaceae bacterium
CAACGTGTTCATCAGGTCATTCACCTGTGTTTCCTTCCCCCGCCCTCCGGTTGGTCGCGGCAAACCGTATCGCCGCGACCAACGGGAGCGCTCGATGATTTCTCAATTGCGTGTGATCATCTCGTTCAAGTTCATGACGGCCCGTGTCACAGCCGACCACGCGGTCAACTCGACCGGGTCATGATCGTCATGGGGTGATGTCAATCCGACGCCGAGCAGTTTCGTCGCCGCGTCGGGGTATTGCTTGAAATGTGTGCGACTGTTGCTCAACAGGTCCGTCAGCACGGACCGTTCGGTCTCATCAGGGCTCCGCGACAAAGCGAGTTGGAAGGCAAGATCGAGTCGTTCGTCGGTCGAATCACCTGCTTCACTCAACACGCGTGAGGCAAACGCTCGTGAGGCTTCAACAAAGGTCGGGTCGTTGAGGAGCGTCAGCGCGGCGAGGGGAGTGTTCGATCGCGGTCGCTGAGCCGTACACTCTTCACGCGACGGTGCATCAAATGCCTTGAGCATGGGGTGTAAGAACTGACGCTGCCAGTGGACGTATACTCCGCGTCGCCATTGGCGGTCGTCCTCGTGATGTGAGTATTTGCGTTTCGGAAAGTTGAGATGTCGGTAGTAGCCGGCGGGTTGATAGGGCCGCACACTGTCGCCTCCCGTTTCGTCGACAAGCAATCCGCTGACGGCGAGCGCCGTGTCGCGGACCATCTCGGCGGGTAAGCGGTATCGCGACTGTCGTGCATACAGACGATTCAGGGGGTCCCGTTCACGCAGCGCGGGCGTGTCGAGTGACGACTGCCGATAGGTGCGGCTCAAC
Source organism: Planctomycetaceae bacterium (assembly GCA_029259815.1). Lineage (GTDB taxonomy): Bacteria > Planctomycetota > Planctomycetia > Planctomycetales > Planctomycetaceae > JAHBXU01. The sequence continues at coordinate 818 of JAJDEJ010000190.1, forward strand.
ACGATCTGCTTGAGCAAGTGCTTGATGTCCCAACCACTGTCCACGAATTCAACCGCCAATGTGTCCAGCAACTTGGGATGAACCGGGGGCTCACCCTGTCCGCCGAAGTCATCGAGGTCGGCTGCCAGTCCGGTGCCGAAGCAGAGATACCACAGACGATTGACCATGACGCGAGCGGTTAGCAGACCGGCTCCCTCTTCAGCATCGGTGAACCAGTTGGCGAGGTCCAGACGTGTTGGGCGGTCGCCATCGAGTTGTCCCATGTACTCCGGCACGGCAGGCTCGACGATCGGCCCGCTGTCATCGAGCCAGTTGCCTCGCGGCAGCACACGCATCGTGCGTGGCTCCTCCAGGGCAACCGTGATCATCGTCCGCCTGATCGAGCGTCGCAAGACGTCTCGTTCCTGCTGGAGTTCTTTCAGTTGCTCTTCGATTGGCGGCTTCGTATCGCCTTCCGCCTGTTCGAGTTCTTCCTCGACCTCACCGACTTTTGTGTTGAGTTCTGCGAGTTGTCGCTGCTGTTCGTCGGTCGGCAACTCCAGTTCGGGCGGACGGTTCGTCGGCAGACTGTTGCCACCGACTGTGAAGTGTTGTGCCTCGTCGACATCCGCGAAGAACGCGGCCATCGAGTAGAAGTCCTTCATCGTATACGGGTCGAACTTGTGGTCGTGGCACTGGCAGCAACCCATCGTTGCCCCCATCCACACGCTCGACACGTTCCGCACTCGATCAGCAGCATAGATGGCCAGATACTCCTTCGGCTGCACTCCTCCTTCGTGTGACGTTTGTAAGAGTCGGTTGTAACCCGAGGCGATCTTCTGCTCGACACCCGATCCGTCGACGAGATCGCCTGCAAGTTGATCACGGGTGAACTGATCGAAGGGCAGGTTCTTGTTGAAGGCGTCGATGACGTAATCGCGGTAGGGCGAGATGGCGTGGTCCTGATCGCCGTGATAGCCGACGGTGTCCGCATACCGCACGAGGTCGAGCCAGTACATGGCCATCCGCTCGCCATAGTGGGGCGACTCCAGCAACCGGTCGACCAGTCGTTCATAAGCCTGTTCGCTGTCGACCTGCGTGAACTCGGCCACCTCCTGCGACGTCGGCGGAAGTCCAATGAGATCAAAGCTCAACCGACGAACGAGCGTGACCGGGTCGGCGTCGTCCGATGGCGACAGCTCCTCGCGGTTCAGTCGATCCAGAATGAAATGATCAATCCAGTTGACGGGCCATTCAGAGTCATCGACCGCCGGCACGTCATGGCGTCGCGGTGGCACATAGGCCCAGAATGCGTCGTAGGTCGCCCCCTCTGCGACCCAGCGTGTGAGCAGATCAATCTCTGCTGGCGAGAGACTCTTGCCCGAATCGACCGGCGGCATTACCTGCTCCGGTGCATCACTCGTGATGCGTGCGATCAGCTCACTCGCATCGGGTTCACCCACCACAATCGCAGACGCCTTGGCCGACTCTTCGATGTCCAAGCGCAGTTCGGCCTCCCGATGAGTCTCATCGGGACCATGACAAGCAAAGCAGCGGTCCGACAGCAGCGGTCGAATGTCACGGTTGAATTCAATCTCAGCTGCGCTGAGATGTGACGCAGCGAGTGTCAACACAATGGAGATGATTGAATGGATGCAACGCATGATGGCTCCACAACTGTGATTTTCCGACTCTTCAGCATATCAGACATCTGGGGCCGTTGTGGAGCCGCACAATTCATTCGGTCTTTGCTTCGACGAGCCAGGTTGAGGTGTCCGGAGTCGTCCATGGACGTTCCTCACCGGTCCAGAAAGCGTAAAGTTTGGCGTTGGTCAATTGAATTCGCAGCCGCACAGTCCTGTCGGCCAGTGATGAGAGATTGTCTGCGCCCGACCAGGTGATGTGATGCCTTACGCTGTCAGTGGTGACGGGCCTGCAATTCTCAAATGTGAACGGTTCGATCACCGTTCCCTGCTCATCGACAATGGCAACTCGCATTTCGCCACCGTCTGCGTTTGCATTGACACGCAGCAAATCGTGCATCAGTCGCAGCGGTTTGGTCGTCAGCGTTCCTGGTGTCGACGCGGCATCGAGAGAGAAGAAACCGTCGAGCCGCAGTGTACCGAGACCGATCGCTCCGACATGCGGACGGCTGCGGTGGTCCGTTGATCGACCGCTATAGTACATCCATAACTCGTCGCCCACTCGCAACGGTCCGAGCATGCTGGCACTGTTGTTGGCGTAATCCCAGGGCACATGTGGATCGAACGGGTCGACGCCCGTCTCCGGACTGCGGGATGAGGTCTTTCGCTCGAAATTGTCGGGCAGTGGTGTGAGTGGAATCCAAGCCTCGTCGCTGGGGCGTTCCCAGTGGCGTCCATTGTGACTCACAGCCAGCTGCACGTCCAACAGTCCGCGTGGCTCATGGCGGTAGCGATCCCACAAGCCGAGAAACAGGCTCTCGTAGTAGAACGGCTCCAGCCCGTAGACGATCTCGCCGCTCTTCTTTCCTGTGCCGCACATGTAGGTCACGGGTCCCCACTTGAGGAAATCGACACTCTCCGCGTAGCCACGTCCCCGCTGATCCTCACCGTCCGGGATCGTGTACCAGTTTTTGGTGCTGGCGAACCAACGTTGCTCGATGGGGTGCCAATGAACCGTCGAACGGTCGTAAGCACTGAGCGACATTCGGCCCTGCTCAGTCCAGCGAATGCCGTCGGACGAAAAATATGCCCGATGCCCGTTGTACCTTACTTGTGCTTTGTAGCGTCGCTGAGGGTCAGGGTCGCGTGGATCGAAGTGGACGCTCGCCACTCCCCACGGACCGGGAATGACGATGTTGTTGTCGGTGCTCCCTTCATGTTCATGCAGGCCAAGCGACGGTCGCTCCCAGTGCAGGCCATCGCGGCTGATCGCGTAGGCGATGCGGCCCGACTTCTGCAGCCGCTCGGTATAGTCTTCGTTGTACTTCGGCGTGAAGCAGAGATACCACATGCGGAATCGATCCGCCTCACGCTTGGGGTCGTACATCACACTGCCGTAAAGCAAGACGCATGGCTCCTCCCAAGGCATCTTCGCACGCAAGACGGGATTGTCTGGATGCTTTTTGACCGGATGCAGCGTCCGAGTCAGGCCGTCACTCTTGTCGATCACCCAGTCGTCAGCGAACAACTGCTTGCGATTGTCGACCACAATCGGCAACGAAGGCTCCGGGATTGGTAGGTCGACCCGCGCCTGTGCCGGGTCCATGATCGTAATACCCTGAGCGTTAGACACGTCCGCTCCTGATAAGAGCACTCCCAGAACGAACATCGTCAGCCGTGACACTCTTGCTTGCATGATTCATTCTCCGTCACTTGACTGACGACTCGTCAACGACGTACCCGTCAGGAGTCCAGCCACGGGCAAGGTTGTAGGCTTGAATCTGAGCTTGGAGTGCGTCTTTCGTGAGACTTGCGCCGGCACTCGCTCCGTCGGGGATCGCCTGGGTGAGGAATCGTTGGGGCAGTGTGTCCTCGGCGGGGGTCCAGCCTTGCCGGATGTTGTATGACTTCTTGGCAGTCACGATGCGATCTGCGGTCTCTTGCAATTCGGCCGTGTTGATGTCCCAGCCGGTGATGAGGTGTAACATCTCAGCCATCGCAGCGAGGCGGTCGTCGAACACGCCGCGCAGAAACTTGCAGAGGATGAGCGAGTCCATAATGGCCGCTTCGTTCTCAGTCTCGATCGCCAGTCGCACATCATCGGGGGAGGCTTGCAGGCGGTCGACCTGATTGGAGAAGTCGACCTGATACGCCCCTGAGCGATTGTGGTCGGCTCCGCGGGTACCGACGGCAAACCCGAGAGCCATCGTTTGAAGCGTACGCGGTTCATAGCCGGGAAGTTCGAGGCCTTTGACGTGCGGCGCGAAGTCTTCGCTGCCCTGACCGATCTGTTGGGACGCCAGGCGTGAGCCATCCGCGAGGAGATCGCCGATGCCCTCACGATGCCCAATGAGACGGAGCGTCTGCAACAGGGCATCGCCGTTGCCGAATCGCAGTTGTGGAACGTCGAGGAGACCGCGTTCGGCACACTCCATCGCGAAGGCAATCGTGCCACCGGCGCTGATCGTGTCGAGTCCCAATTCGTCGCAGAGTTGTGATGCACGCAGAACAGTGTCAGGGTCCGAGATGCCGCACAGGGGGCCGAGGGCGAAGAGGTTTTCGTATTCCATGCGGACGCCGGACTCACCGTGCGCAGACCCACGGGCCGTAGCCCGTGGGCTTGGGGGGGCATCAGAGGAGAGATGGAAGATGTGTTCGCAGCCGATGGTGCATGCGGCACAACTGGCGCGAGTGCGCTCATGCGTGACAGACATTGTCTCGGGCGCCAGTCGTTCAGCGTCGGCGAACTCAGACTGTTGAAAGTTGCGAGTTGGCAGCGTGCCCAGGCGATTGAACGTCAAGAGGTTGCTGACTGTTCCGAGTTCGCGATACTTGGCCGTCGCCGGGCCGAAGGATTTTCGGGAGAGGTCTTTGCTGTAGGCGATCAATTCGTCGGGATGCGCGTACGTTGTCAGGCGGTCACCCGTCACGGCGACTGCTTTGAGTTGCTTCGATCCCATCACGGCACCGAGTCCGCCGCGCCCCGCATGACGACCGTCGTTGGAGACGGTGGCGTAGCGGACAAGATTCTCTCCGGCTTGTCCGATTGACGCCACATGAAACCGCTTGCCGAGTTGTTCGCGGACGCGCTCGGATGCCCGATGACTGCTCAGTCTCCACAAGTCGCCCGCTGGATCAAATCTCACCGACTCCGGTGAGATGACGAGACACGTCGGCGACTCTGCTTTGCCCGTGATAATGATCGCATCATTCCCGGTTTTCTTGCCAGCGATGGCAAAGTGCGATGACGAGAGTGAGTCGTTGATGCGCTGGGTCAACGGAGACTTGGCCATCACGGCGAACTTGGCTGACGTCGTCAGGGGACTGCTGACAAGTGGACTGAACACGAACAACAAGGCGGCATCGGGAGCGAATGGGTCGATGCCGTCTGGTGTGTGTTGTTGCAAGAGCCATGTCCCGAGACCGCTGCCTCCAATGAAACGCCGGAGAACGTCCGCCGGCAATGGGTGTGTATCGCTTTGTCGCGTCGACAGGTCGACGTGCAGGTATCGTCCGTGATAGCCAGGAGGTGTGTGGGTCATAGCAGAGTAGTCGTCACGCTCCGCGTGACGTCACAAATGAAGGTTGGTGTGGGTGATCATGGGATCGTCCACTCTTGTTCCGCTCATCACGCGGAGCGTGATGGCTACATTGGTGATTGCGACCTTCAGCCACCGACGTCGGCGGCGAGGATCAGGAGGTGATCACCTTCGTTAAGGCGGTGTGATCGGTTGGTGATGAAGGTGCGGCTGTTAACGTTGGCGAGGAATGTGGATTTCAAATGACCGTCATCGATGCATGCCGTCGACCACTGAGGGAGCCGACCAGCGAGTTCATCGAACGCGGCACCGAGGCTGTCGGCTTCGATCTCGATGGTCGCGACACCCGCCCGCTGTCTGGCGATGCCGAAGAACTCCACGGTAATGGACATCACATTATTGTAACGCACGGAGGTCGCTGAGGCCGATTTCTTCCCGGCTGGCGAATGGTTCGGCGTAGGAGGTGCCGATTGTCCAACCCCAGTAGCGGGCGCGATCTTTGATGTCGTCCAACAGAGTGGGGTGATCGGTTGACCGACCGGCGAGCACCTGACTCTCGAAACATCTCACCGCCTCCAGTTTGCGATCCATGTGTGGGCGGATGTCGACCACGAAAGCAGGCTGAGGATGAATACGGAGATGGATACTCCAGAAGTAGTAGATTTTCGGAGGATGGAACGGTTCGCCTGGCAGGTCTGACCGGGAGAGTTTGGCCCAGAAGCGAGCGGCGTCGCACATGGCACTGGCTGAGACATGATCAGGATGAGCGTCTTCCCAGTAGGGTGCGAGAATGATCCCGGGTCGTGTGAGACGAAAGATGCCAGCCAACTCACGACGAGACGTGAGGTCGTTTTCTAGACTGCGATTGGGGAGACCCAGGTTGTGACGCCAATCGAGGTTCAGCACTTTGGTCGAAGCAGCCGTCTCTTCGGCTCTGAGATGTTCTGTCCCATGAGGTGTCGGTTCGCCGTTGGTGAGTTCAACAACACCCACGGACATGCCGAGAGTCTTGCACTGCAGGATCGTGCCGCCGACGCTGATCTCGGCATCGTCCGGATGCGGCGCGATGACCAACACATCGAGCGGCTCGTTGGGTGGTTGCATAATGTTCTCTCGTGACCCATTGATGCCCAAGGAAGACCGCGATCAAACGTTCAGTGGATTCGCAGTGCGTTTTTTGTCCGGAGTGTCAATGGAAAAAGTTGTCGAATTCTGGAATGGAAAACGTTTCTGGATGAGGGTGAATAACCTTTGCCGGACTGCGGAACAAGTGCTATAGTCGCCGACTTCTGAGCCGTGAATTCGCTACGGAACGTAAACGGAATTCCAACAAACGAACCACCATCATTTTCTGGAGGGTTCCCCCGTGCAAGAGCAAGAGATCGATCTTTTGATCGGCGATTCGATACAGGTCGGACGACATTTTATCACGATCTTAGACGTCGAGGATGGCGTCGTGAGCTTGCGAATCGATCACAAATCCGATGTACGGGAGGTCAGTATCAGCGGCTTCGATGAGATCGACGAAGCCCTCCGGAGCTGACGCCTCCTCTTTGTTGAAGATCGGTCAAACGACGCTGCGTACTGTCAAGCCGTGAGGACGGCAGAAGATGATGTATTCATCATCTCAGACAAGACGAGATTCTCAGGTCACCGTGGCTGCGAGTTGCTCCGGCCCGAAGACTTCTTGATCCAGTTCTCTCTTGTGGGGGCAGCCATTGCACTCCCACCACTGGCGAGCGTCCTCGCGTGTCCAGCCACCTGATTCATCGCAGCGGAGCAGCGCGCTGCGGAGCGATTGAGCGTCAGGAAAGCGGTCCTCGGGTGACTTCTCCAGACACCGCAGCACCAGTGACTCCATCTCATCCGAGATGCCGGACTGCAACTCCGATAGAGGCCTGGGCGGCTCATGAGCGTGAGCGATGAGCACTTTCATCGAGTTCTCATGCTCGAAGGGCCGCTTGCCCGTCAGCAGGAAGTAGGCCACGACTCCCATCGAATAGATATCACTACGGGCATCGGGTGCTTCGCCGGTGATCTGTTCGGGAGCCATGTAGAGCGGTGAGCCGGCGATGTTTCCCTCTTGCGTGAGGCTGCCCTGCTCCATCTTGGCGAGCGGTTTGGCGAGGCCGAAGTCCAGCAACTTGGCCGTATCGTAAATGTTCCCACGACGAGCCGCGAAGATGTTGGCAGGTTTGATGTCACGATGAATCAGTCCATGAGCATGAGCCTCACTGAGGGCGTCACAGGTCTGAGAGAGAAGATGGATCACACGCGATGCCGGCAGGGGACCATGCATGTCGACCAACTGCTCGAGGTTCATGCCGGGCAAATACTCCATGGCGTAGTAAAACGTGCCATCATCAGCGCGACCGTAATCGAAGATTTCGATGCTGTTCCAATGGGTCAGCTTCGCGGTCGCCTGCACTTCCTGCTCGAATCGCGCCAGTGCCTGTCTGTCGCCCGCCTTTTCCGGTTTGATGAGCTTCACCGCACAGGGTCTTTTCATCATGACGTGCTCAGCGAGATACACCTCTCCCATCCCACCTGAGCCCAGCAACCTCTTGAGCCGATACTGACCAATCCGTTTGGCTTCATACGCCGTTCGACGCAGAGTGCCGATGGTGTATACTCCCCATGTCGCGCTCACGGCAGATAAGATCATCAGGATTGCGGTTGAGCTTTCAAAACCTCGAAAGTGCGGGTTCTCATACACGACCCTCACGAACTCATCAGATGTGAGTCGAACTGCGAGAATGAGCAGCAACGGGAGACTGGCCATCCCTCCGATGATGACGGCGGCCCGCTTCCAGGTGTTGGGGATGAACAGTGCATACATGAACACCAGCAACAACCACGGCGGCAGGATGGATGGCAGGTAACCATCCTTGATGCATGTCGTCAGTTGCGTGTAGCACATGATCAGAAAGAAAGTGGCCGAACCGCCGAAGACCAGAAGTTCGATGACCCTCAGATGCTTGAGCATGTGCTGGCAGTTGGTGCAGAGCCGCAAGCCGATCACGCCGGTGATGACTGTGATGGCCAGATGGTCCCAGAACAACATGCTGTCTGCTGTGGTCCGGAATTTCTCGGGGTAGACCAGATTCTTGACAAAAAACGTCAGGAAGCCGGCAAACATCAGCAGCGAGGCGAGCTTCAGCCGCTGAGCAAGCAACTGATACGTCTCCTGACTCAGCCCCGGATCGGAGCCTTGGACAAGTGCAATCAGCGGATGACTGTCCTTCGATGGCTCGCTTGCTGGCGAAGGCATCTCAATCGTCTGCTCAAGCTGCGGGGGGACGGAGGACATGAGGAGTGTCGATCTTACTTTGGGCAGCGACCCATTGGCAGTTTCCATACTATGCAGGACACTGGACAACGTCGAGGGGTGAATTCACTCTCAGAAAATTTCAAGTTGCCAGCCAATAGGATTCCCTTCGTCTACTCAAGGGGAATGCCTAACCGAAGCCCAAGTGCATCACGGAAATCCGCGAATTCTTGTGACGCTTGATCGGTAACTGCATCCAAGTTGAAAAAATGGGTCGTTGTGGGTGAGCCAGCCTGAGCACTCTCCAGCGAAAGATCGACACGAACGATTGTCCATAAGTCTGTGCACCCGAGTCGTTTCGCCTTGAGATGACTCTTTTCGGCTTCACCGAGACGATTGTGGATGTTCGAGGCATCGGAACCGCCCTTCACTTCGATGGAAAGAATGGACCTCACAGTCTCGCCATGCTTCTCCGTTGCAAGCACATCCGGATCACTCGCGAATTCAAGGAGGACAGCTCGTCCGGCTGCGTTTTTCAACCGGATTGATCGTTTCGTGCGATCCTGGATGTACGGGTCAACGATGGTGGCAATCAAGTCATAAACCTCCTGGGTCGCCTGTGCTCCAATCCGTGTGTTCTCACTTCCCCGAAATTGTGGTCCCAGTGTCAGTAGTTGCAGTTCATGAATGATGCTCGGCGAGAGTTCGTCGAGGCTTTCAACGAGACGCTCAGCGCTCGCGCAGAGACTGGTGCATAACTCCGGCATAAGTGGATCTGTTGTCGAAGTGACCTCGCCTGATTCCTCAAGCCGCTTGAATCGTCCAAAGGGCCCTTTGTTGTAGAACTCCTTTTGTGAGAACCCAAACAAGAGTCGGTAGTAACCAAGTAGAAATGGCGAAGACCGCAGTAGACTCGGCACTGGGAAAACGAGTTCTCCTCGAAGCCCAAACTTGGCCACTCGTTTGAGAGACTTGGAAGAAACAAACTCTCGTAACTCAGCGTTCAAAGCGTCTAGCTCAACTTGCTCGACCGCGTCTCGAAGAGCTGCATGCAGATAGGTCTGCCGAATCGCGTTGAGTCGATAATAGAATGACGCTTGAATTTCAGGACTGAGCACGGGAAACGCGGCATCCTTGGGCATCATTCCCTCCAGCCGAGGCGTCGTTCAGCCAATTCACCATACTCAGGCTTCAATTCGATCCCGACAAACTTTCGCCCCAAGCCAACTGCGACCTCTCCAACGGTTCCTGATCCGAAGAACGGATCAATGATAACATCTTCCTTGGAACTGCCCGCGAGAATGCAGGGCTTGATCAAGCTCGTTGGAAACGTAGCGAAGTGCGCACCAGGATAGGCCTCCGTGTTCACGGACCAAACTGTGCGACGATTGCGAGTTTTTCCATTCCCGTTCGCCGACTCCCGAATGGCTTCCGCGTCATAGTGATACTTTTCTGACTTCGAAAACAGAAAGACATATTCGTGTGATCGAGTCGGACGATCTTTCACAGACTCCGGCTGACAATTTGGTTTATGCCAAACAATGTCTGATCTCAGATACCAGCCGTCATCTTGTAACGCAAATGCCAGCCTCCACGGGACACCAATCAAGTCTTTGGGCTTAAGTCCAGTGGGGGTCGGTGGTCGATAGGACATCGCCCTCGCAGGGTTCTTTCTGTCGGTTGCACGCCACCTCCGGTTGCCGCTGGTATAGGCGTCTCCGACGTTGAGCCATAAGGTCCCGTCATCCGTCAATGTTCGTCGCAGTTCCGCAAAGACGGCGACCAGTGCTGAGATGTATTGTTGCAAGTCCTCCTCAGCCCCAATCTGTCCGCGAACATCATAATCACGAAGGCCCCAATACGGTGGACTCGTCACGCAGCAGCGAAAACGTGATGATTGCATCACTGGCAACACACGCATGGCGTCGCCCACGATGATTTCGCAACCATCATGGTGCATGTCGAAAATCGTCGGTTGTTTGAGATTGATTGCCATTTAAACGTCTGAAGCCTTCATGTGGTCATGAACTGCTATGTTACTATGTTAGCAGACTTGGCTTCACACAGTCGCTGCCGCTGGCGTGAGGTACTTGTCGACCTCATTGGAGGTGATCACGCCGTAGTTCACCGCTCCCAGCCAGCCGGACATAATGATGCCGACTGACCCTGCATGGAACAGTCCGCCGATCTGTTCGGGGAGTGTTTGCGAAACTTTGAGTCCCTCGAACTTGGTGCCGAAGCTGGCACCTTGCAGGTGACGCGTGTAGTGCTGAAACGTGCGTGGCGTCGAGGCTTCGACCCAGTCGGCCTTCTCACGGATTCCAGGGACGTACTGTTCGAGGCAGTCGAGTGTCGTTTCGCAAAGGTCCTTCTTGTCAGCCTCGTACTGTTCGTCGGAGAGGTGAGCCCAATCAGAGTAGTTGGCGTTGGTCGAGGAGACGATCAGCCAGCGATCACTACCAGGACGGGTCTGTGGATAGTAGAACGAGAAGGTGCGGCTGCTGACGTTTTTGGAAAGCATCGCGTCGACGTCAAAGCCGGTGTGCTCAGAGTGGAACAGCAGGTCGCCGCAACTGTCGTCGAAACTCATGCCCGGCTTGAGAGCGATATAGACCTGACAACTCGAATTGTTCAGTCGCACGGCTTTCGTCTCTTCAACAAACTCTGGGGCGAAGTGATCTTCACCGACAAGTCTCAGAATGGTCGACTTAATGTTAGCGTTGGAGAGGATGGCACCGCACTCGATACGCTTGCCGTTGACGACGACAGCTGACGCACGCCGATCAGGCGTGACTTCAATCTCTTCGACGAGTGAACGGATGCGAATGTCGACCCCGTTCGCTTCCAACTCAGCTTGCATCTGTTGAACGAGCTTGTCGGTCCCGCCGCGGAAGGTGAAGACGCCTTTGCTCATAAAGTTGCTGAACACGATCCCGTACGTGATCGCGGGGTCGTCGAGTGTGGAGCCGTTGGCGTAGGTGATCGGTTCCATCAGCAAACGTTGCACGTCCGTGCGACCGGGGAAGAACTCCTCGAACATTTCACGGGTCGTCTTCGACTGGTCGTCGTAGAAGTTCATCGAACGGGCATGGGCGAAGAACGCATCGACCGTCTCAAAAGGAATGCCGAAGTCTTCAGTGATAATGCGGGTAAAGTCCTGCCGCGTGAACGACGTACGGAGCGAGAACTGCGGGTTCTCAAAGCGGATGCCTTCGAGCTGGACGATGCTCTCTGCGATCTCATTCGTCCAATACTTGCGGCATGACTTCTTCATCCCGACCGGGAAGCCATGCAGGGAGATATCGAAGATGTGGCCCCCCTTGCGTTTGAACCACGTCGCCATGCCACCGAGTTGGTAGTGATGCTCCAGCAACAAGACGGAGTAACCCTGCTTGGCCAGCACGTTCGCCCCCGTGAGCCCAGCCAGCCCCGAGCCGATCACGACCACGTCGTACCGGTCCTTCGTTCCCGCAAGAAAGTCCTTCGCCATCCGAACGTCTCAACCTGTCTGGAGTGCCACAAACAGTTGAGTTTAGGCAACAAGGCAGAGAATTCCAACGAGCGTCAGTCGAGCGGAGGACGTCAGTCCCCTGATGGGAGCGGGTCGCCATGTGTGATTGTTCGAGAGCACGCTGTCAAGATCTCGGCGGAATGCAATCGCAGCGAGGCATGTCCAAACCAGGCAACGCATCAAGGGACTCACGTCCCCCGCTCGCTCGGCGGATGTCAGCAGTTGATGTCTTCCCAAGAAAGAAAGAGGACTGGCCAGTCCGTGTTTGAGGGCATTCGCGTCGTCGGGTGACGGGGCCAAGTCCGGCGGCTCGATCATGACTGCAGTCTGCAACTCTGTCGCGCCCAAATCACGCGGCAGAGCGGCCGATGAGCCGTCGGCAGGACCGGGCGAAGCATGCTCGCGAGGTCCGGACAACGATGCGTTTGCCCCCTGAAATGAGCGGTTGCGGTTGCGCGGGAGGACGTTGTCAAGAATCGACAGACCGTCACACTGCATCTCATCGTTACCGCACCGTCGTCAACCGTGCCGTGCAGACTCACTCGAAACGGTTCAGACGATCCAAAGATGTCAGAATCGGTGAAAATCCCATCAGTGAAGAATGTCGATACCAGACCGTCTGTTACGTCATTCGTCGGCCTTGGGAAACCAGTGACTATCCCCTAGAACCTTGACAACAGGGGTCACTGATGCGTAGGCTCATCGTTATCAATATTCGTGAATCTGGCCTTTTGGTCAGATCATGAACCCCACCAGCCGGCACCAGCACTGGCGAATCATCCCACCTGAATCCTGCTGGTTTCGTTTGACCCGACCCGATGCCGCGCTAAGCATCACTGAAGTGTCCTTTGTGAGACTGAACTGATCGGACAGACGCACATCACTTTCGCCTTGGGCCATCTTGGCTGAAAGTGTTCCTACCTCGACTCGGCTCACACTGACGTCCGCAGTCGTTCCCCCTCCATCGAGATGATGACCTGAGGAGAAACTCGTCATGACTCAGCCACAGAATTGCACCCCCCGCCATTTTAAGAACATGTCCCGTCGCGGCTTCCTGTCTGTCGGCATGCTCGCCGGTGCCGGCCTGACGTTGCCCCAATTGCTTCGCGGGCGGGCAGCGATGGCCGAACTGAAAAACTACGAGAGCTTCGAGGGGACTGCCAAGTCCATCATCCACATCTTCCTGCCTGGCGGCATGGCTCATCAGGAGTCGTTCGACCCCAAGCCTTACGCTCCGATCGAGTTTCGCGGTGAGATGCGTCAGGTGCAGACCAAGCTCGACGGCGTGCTCTTTGGCGACACGCTCGCCAAGACGGCTCAAATCGCTGACAAGCTGACCATCGTGCGCTCGATGACGCACGGCGAAGCGGCTCACGAGCGGGGCACGCACAACATGTTCACCGGCTATAAGCCAAGCCCAGCGTTGCAGTTTCCCAGCATCGGCTCCGTCATCTCGCACGAGTACGGCTCACGCAACAACTTGCCGCCTTATGTGTGCATCCCGAATCAGCCCAATACGTACGCCGGTAGCGGGTACCTCAGCTCAGCGTTCGCTCCCTTCTCGCTGGGGAGCGACCCCGCCGCCAACGGCTTTACGGTGCGTGATCTCAACCTGCCTGCGGGGATCGACGACTCACGCTTCGCGACCCGCCGCTCAGCACTCGAAGCGGTCAACGCCTACTTCCAGGGCCGTGAGAAGTCCGACCAGATCACAGCGATGGATAGCTTCTACGAGTCGGCCTACAACCTCATCAATTCGCCCGAAGCACGCGATGCCTTCGATCTTGAGAAGGAAGACGGCAAACTGCGTGATGAGTACGGTCGCAACACGGCCGGAGCGAGAATGCTCCTCGCCCGTCGTCTGGTCGAAGCGGGAACACGACTCGTCAATTTGACATACGGCGGCTGGGACATGCACACCAACATTGTCGGTGGCTTCCGCAATCAGATGCCTCCGTTCGATCAGGCGTTCGCCCGGCTCATCACCGATCTCGAAGAGCGCGGCTTGTTGGACGAGACGCTCGTGATGGTCTCCTCCGAATTCGGTCGCACCCCCAAGATCAACGGCAACGCCGGTCGCGATCACTGGCCCAAGGGCTTCAGCGTCGTGCTCGCAGGCGGCGGCATCAAGCGTGGCTATGTCCACGGAGCTTCGGACGCCACTGCCACCGAGCCGGAAATCGACGCCGTCGGTCCAGAGAACTTGTTTACGACCATCTATCACTGCCTGGGGATCGTCTCCGACAAAGAACTGATGGCTCCAGGCGATCGTCCGATCGAAATCGTCAATGGTGGCAAGGTAATTCAGGAGATGCTCGCCTAGATCGTGAGATCGCTCATGTGATCCGAAAGAAAGTTCGATCCGCTTGTGGCTTAACACAACCAGCTGACGACCGTCGTCTCTCGGGTCGTGCTAATCCGCAAGCGATGAACATCCACTCAAGTGAAACCGGGGCAAATGAGTCCCGACACCACGCCCGAGGAACACCATGCGGACGCCGCAACATTCACGAATACTCTGTCTGTCACTGCTCACACTTGCATGCCTCGCTCCCGCTGCGATAGCCGCATCGCCGGGACTCGGTCAAGTGGCTCCCTATGGCGGTCAGCGAGGAACAGAGCTCGATGTCGTTCTCAATGGCTCCAACCTGCAGGACGCTGAAGAGGTACTGATCTACGACAGCGGCGTCGAAGTGCTCAGCCTCGAAGTTCCCAAGGACGAGGCTGGCAACAGCGATGGCAAGCAGATCAAAGTCCGTTTCAAACTGGCCGAGGATGCAACTCTAGGTGCCAAGCGCATCCGCATCCGCACACGGACCGGACTGACGAACCTTCGTGTCTTTCACGTCGGCGCCCTGCCCGTCATTGATGAGGCCGAACCAAATACGATCTTTACCGAGCCGCAGGCGATCGAACAGAACGTCACAGTGCACGGTCGCGTCGATCGAGAAGATGTGGACTATTTCATCGTCGAAGCTAAGCAAGGGCAGCGATTGAGTGCTGAGGTCTTCGGCATGCGGATGGGCCTCTCGGGGGGAGGCAACTACTTCGATCCCTACCTCGCCATCATGAGTGAGGACCGCAACGAGATCGCCTCCAGCGACGATCCGGCTCTCGTGTGGAATGATGCAGCGGTCAGCACGATCATCCCTGCGGATGGCAAGTACATCATCGCCCTCCGAGACAGTGCCTACAATGGTGACGGTAACGCGTTCTATCGATTGCACATTGGCAACTTCCCACGCCCGATGTCGATCGTCCCCGCCGGCGGCAAGCCGGGTGAGACACTCAGCGTCACGTTCCTCGGCGACCCGACCGGTGCATTCACTCGTGAAGTCACACTGCCCG
Organism: Planctomycetaceae bacterium; assembly: GCA_029259815.1. Taxonomy (GTDB): domain Bacteria; phylum Planctomycetota; class Planctomycetia; order Planctomycetales; family Planctomycetaceae; genus JAHBXU01. Next base: position 16,106 of record JAJDEJ010000190.1, read on the forward strand.
CTGAACCCCTCGAACAGTACGGCCTCACGGCTGAGGACGAGCATGGCGTCTCTCCCTCGTGGAACTGGTTCCGACTGACGAACCTTGACAACTCCGTCGAGGTCGAGCCGAACAACACACACACCGAGGCGACCGCCGGGACTGGACCAGGAGCCTTCAACGGCGTCCTCACCGAAGGCGATGAGTCCGACTACTTCAAGTTCACCGGCACGAAGGGGCAAATCTTCGACATTGAGGTCTACGCTCGGCGCATTCGCTCGGAACTCGACCCAGTCCTCTACGTGTACGACATGGCAAACGGCAGTCAATTGGCTGCCAACGATGATAGCCGCGGGCCGGACAGTTACCTGCGGTTCACCGTGCCGGCGGATGGCGAGTTCGCCGTCGCCGTGCGGGACCATTTGCGACAAGGGAGCGACGCTCACACGTATCGCGTCGAAGTGACGCCGATTGAGCCGAAGATCGTAGCCCGACCGACCGAGTTTCAGCAGTACGTTCAGCCGCAGATCATCATTCCGCAGGGAGCCGGACGTGGATTGATCGTGAACGTCAGCCGGGCTGACTTTGGCGGGCCGGTCAACTTCCGCAGCGACGACCTGCCCGCCGGCGTGAGCATCGAATGCCCCGAAGGTTGGCGTGGCGGCGGTTCGATGCCCGTGATTTTCTTCGCCACAGCCGACGCCCCGGTTGCCGGCAAGTACGCCTCGATTGTCACGCACCTCGCGGACCCTGCTCAGGAGCGCGTGATCGAAGGCCCGCTTTCGACACTCAACCTGATGATTCGGGGGCAGAACAATCAGCGGGTGTGGCAAGAGGAAGAGCTGCGCATGCCGGTCGTCGTCACCGAGGCAGCCCCCTTCCGAATTCGCATCGAACCACCTCCCGTACCACTCGTTCAGGGCGGACCAATGAGCCTCAAGGTCATTGCCGAACGAAACGAGGGTTATGCTGAGGCAATCAAGATCGACATGCTGCAGAACCCACCGGGCGTCAACTCGTCCCGGTCGATCTCCATTGCTGGCGACCAGACCGAGGCACTCATTCCCATCAACGCTGCCGGCAACGCCGCCGTGCAGACGACGATGATTGCCGTCCGTGCTTCGGCTAAGGTCGGCAATGGTTCGGTCGAAGTCTGCTCGCCATTCGTTCCGCTGATCGTTGAGGAACAGTATCTGAAGTTCGAGTATCAGGCCGCCTCTGTCGATCAGGGCAAAGAGACGCCCATCATCGTCAAGGTCGCCAAACGCAAGGACTTCGAGGGCGAAGCGATCGCCAAACTCGTCGGCCTGCCGGCCAACACGACAGCTGAGGATCTCAAAGTCACCAAGGACTCGACCGAGTTGATCTTTACCGTGAAGACGCAGGAAGGATCGCCTGTCGGCAATCATAAGAACCTGTTCTGCCAAGTTCAGGTGCCCGAAGCGGGGACGACCATTCTGCACAACCTCGGCACGGGACGACTGCAGATCGACAAGCCCATCCCGCCCAAGACAGATGCGCCACAACCGGTGGCTCAACCCGTCGCCGCGGCACCTCCCACGGAGAAGCCACTCTCGCGACTCGAACGCCTCCGGCTCGAACAGAAGCAACGCGTTGAGGCGGCCAATGCGGCAGAGGCCAGTGCGTCCACCGAGACAGCCGCCGCATCCGGATCCGGCGGCGAAAGAAACTCAAGCACGTAGAGCAAGCTGCCAGCTAGCTCCCGTGGATATCGATATCAGTCACCGAAGTGAGCAAGCTGGCAGCTTGCTCAACGAAATACACAGAATCACAACTGAGGAAGTCGATGAAGACCTTCCAGGCCACCTTCCTGACAACACTCTTGCTGAGCGCGACCTCGTTCGCATCGGCTGCTGAACTCGCCGAACTCCGGGTCTTCCCGCCGGAGATCAGCCTGAAGACGAGCAAGGACCGGCAGTCGGTCGTCGTCCAGGCTGTCTATGCCGACGGCATCACACAGGACGTCACCGAGACGGCTCAGTGGTCATTCGTCGACGGCAGCTTCGCGGCACTCGAAGGCAACCTCGTCAAGCCGGTCGCTGACGGACAGACACAACTGAATGTCACCTTCGAAGGACAGACCGCTGCGGTCCCCGTCACCGTCACTGAAGCGGTCGCACCACGGCCCGTCAGCTTCAAACTGGATGTCATGCCCATCTTCATGAAGTCGGGCTGCAACAGCGGCAGTTGTCATGGAGCAGCCAGTGGAAAGGACGGCTTTCGTCTCTCGCTGTTTGGATACGACCCCGATGGCGACCATCATCGCATCACCCGCGAACTCCCCGGTCGACGCGTCGACCTTGCCGTGGCGGAGGCGAGCCTGATCGTCGAGAAGACGACCGGAGCTGTGCCTCACACGGGAGGCAGGCAGTACGAACTCGATTCGCCAATGGGCAAGGATCTCGTCGGATGGATCGCCTCCGGCACACCCGCTGACGCTGCGGACGTCCCCACCTGCACCAAGCTGGAACTCTACCCCAAGCAGGCAGTCCTCAGCGGCGAAGGGACCACGCAGCGAATCACGGTCCTCGCCCGCTACTCGGATGGGTCGACACGTGATGTCACGTCGCTCGCCCTCACACAGACCAACAACGCCGTCAGTGCAGACATCTCTCCCGAAGGGATCGTCACGGCCGGTGCGCGGGGCGAAGCGTTTATCATGGCCCGCTATTCGATCCACACGGTCGTCTCCCAGTACATCGTGCTGCCGGCGGGCCTGGAGTATACCGAGCAGGCGATTGAACCCGTCAACTATGTCGACGAACTGGTCGCCGACAAACTTCGCAAGCTGCGGATTCACCCTTCCGAGATTTGCGACGACCAGACATTCCTCCGTCGAGTGACGATCGACCTCACCGGTCTCGTCCCCACACCGGAGGAGTACGAGGCGTTCATGGCTGACGGGGCTCCCAACAAGCGGGAGCTGATTATCAACGAACTGTTGCAACGACGCGAGTTCACCGAGCTGCTCGTGTCCAAGTGGGCCGAACTCTTGATGATGCGATCGTCAAACCAAGTGCCCTACAAGGCGGTCGTGTTATACTATCAATGGCTGGCCGATCAGATCGCCAACGACGTCCCGCTGGATGAGATGGTCAAGGCCCTGCTCTCCTCGGATGGCGGCACTTTCGACACGCCCGCGACCAACTTCTACCAGATCGAGCGTGACTCCCTGAAGGTCGCTGAGAACGTCGCTCAGATCTTCATGGGCATGCGGATTCAGTGTGCCCAGTGTCATAACCATCCGTTCGACCGCTGGACACAAAACGACTACTACAACTTTGCCGCCTTCTTCTCCCAAGTCGGTCGTAAGGGATCGGAAGATTACCGGCAACAAGTCGTGTTCAACAGCGGCGGTGGCGAAGTCAAGCACCCCATCACTGGAGCCAACGCGGTCCCCGTGTTCCTCGGCGGTGATCAGCCCGACACGGCTGGAAAGGATCGCCGCAAAGTCCTCGCCGAGTGGCTCGCCTCGCCGGAGAATCCCTACTTCGCCAGCAACTTTGCGAACCGTTTGTGGTCACACTTCTTCGGCATTGGCATCATCGAGCCGGTCGATGATGTGCGGGTGAGTAACCCCGCCTCGAATCCTGAGTTGCTCGATGCCCTCGCCCAGAAATTCACAGAGTCCGGCTACGATGTGCGACAACTCGTCCGCGAGATCTGCAACTCCAAGACCTACCAACGATCAACCATCCGAAATGACAGCAACACAACGGACGAACTCAACTTCGCCCATCAAAATATCCGTCGCATCAAGGCCGAATCGATGCTGGACATCGTTAGTGAGGTGACGAACACCAAAGACAAGTTCCGTGGCCTGCCACTCGGTGCGAAAGGGACACAGATCGCAGACGGGGCGACCAGCAACTACTTCCTCACCACCTTCGGTCGCGCGACTCGCGAGACTGTCTGCTCTTGTGAGGTCAAGATGGAGCCGACGTTATCACAAGCTCTGCACTTGATGAACGGCGACACGGTCAATAGCAAGATGAAGCAGGGCGGCGTCCTCAAGACGCTGCAGGAACAAGGACTCGAGCCGCTGCAAATCGTGGAACGACTCTACGTCTTCTGCCTGTCCCGCAAGCCAACCGAGGATGAAATCGCCGCCCTCGCCCCACTCTTTGCCGAAGGCAGCGATGTCAACCTGGGCCTCGAAGACACCTTCTGGGCTCTGCTCAACAGTCGTGAGTTTCTGTTCAACCATTGATGCTCACCGAGGTACGACACTCCGTTTAGCTGCACATTTCAAATGTCCGACTCAACGAAGTCTTACGAAACAACCATTGAGATCACTCTCTCACCGAATCATCTCGCCATGCGATATCTCCCAACGATTTGCCTCATTACCTTGACCATGGTCACAACGGCACGTGCCGATGACACGGCTGCTGAAAAGGTCACGTTTCAAGACCATGTCCTGCCCATCTTTCGGATGCGGTGTGGATCGTGTCATAACGGCAATGACAAGAAGGGCGGCCTTGTCCTCGATGACTACACCGCCATGCGCACGGGCGGCGGGTCCGGCGAGGTCGTCGAACCGGGCGATCTGGAGAGCAGTTATCTCTGGTCGCTGATTACCCACGAGTCCGAGCCGGTGATGCCTCCAGAACAGCCGAAGTTGCCCGACGAAGAACTCGCCGTGATCCAGAAGTGGATTATGGGTGGTCTGCTGAAAGACATGGGCAGCAAAGCGGAAATGCGCAAGAAGAGTACCATCACCAAGATCGAAGTCAGCACCGAGCGTCCACCCGGTCCGCCTCCAATGCCGACGAGTTATCTCGGCGAGCCACAGACCATCACGACAACATCCAATGCCGTCACCGCGCTGACGACGAACCCCTGGTCACCCCTCGCGGCGGTCAGTGGCTTCCAACAGATCTCCCTGTACGACACTCGTGACCGCCGTTTACTCGGAGTCTTGCCATTCCCGGAAGGTCAACCACACATCCTCAAGTTCAGCCGCAATGGTTCTCTGCTGCTTGCAGGGGGCGGACGAGGCGGTGCCAGCGGGAAGGTGATCGTTTTCGACGTGGCGACCGGCGAGCGACGCATCGAAGTCGGCAATGAGTACGATTTGGTCCTCGGAGCCGACCTGTCTCCCGACCAGACGATGATCGCTCTGGGTGGTCCGAAGAAGATGCTGCGGGTCTACTCGACCGCGACCGGAGAACTGCTACACGAGATGAAGAAACATACCGACTGGATTACCGCCGTCGAATTCAGTCCGGACGGCGTGCTGCTCGCATCAGGCGATCGCGCGAACGGGCTGGTCGTCTGGGAAGCCTTCACAGGTCGCGAGTACCTTGTGCTCAACGGTCATTCTGGCTCGATCAATGACATCAGTTGGCGTCCGGACAGTAACGTTGTCGGGTCGGCCAGTGCAGACGGCACCGTCCGGCTGTGGGAGATGAATAACGGCAGTCAGATCAAAAACTGGGCTGCCCACGGCGGGGGCGTGTATGCAATGGACTACATCCGTGACGGACGCATTGTCACCACGGGTGGTGACAAGCTCTCCAAGTTGTGGCAGGGCGACGGAGCAGCCATCAAGGACTTTGGTGGCATGTCTGAGATTGGATTGGACGTCGCCTTCGATGCTGAGACGGAGAAGGTCATCGCCGGCGACTTCTCCGGAACGGTCACTGTGTGGAATGCGGCTGACGCTGCAGTCCTCGGGACACTCTCCAGCAATCCGCCCACGCTTGCGGCTCAATTGGAAGCCGTCAGGGCTTCGTTGACAGCCGTCGACACTCAGGCCAAGCAAGCACAGGAGCAACTGGCCGCCATTCAAAAGCAGTCGGACGACTTGATCGCTCAGCGAAAACAGGCGGCAGCCACCGCCGAACAGCAGGCCGCCACAGAGGTTGCGAAGATCGAGCCTGCCACTGCCGCAAAGACGGCTGCCGAGCAAGCCTTTGCCGAGACATCGACCAGATTGCAGGCAGCCGAGGAATTGCTCGCGGCAGCACTCAAACTGTACGAGAAATCGAAACAGGATCAGGCCGTCGCCGCCAAAGCTGCAGGCGACACCAAAGCAGCCCTCGATGGAGCACAAGCGGCGCTCGCAAGTACGCAGCAGACCGCTGCCCAGCTTCAGGAAGCCGCCAAAGCCGCTCTCGCAGCAGCCGTGTTGACTCCCGAGGAGCAGCAAGCCCTGAACGCCGCTAAGTCTGCGGCAGCGACATCACAAGCTCAACTGTCAACTCTGCAGAAGGCCGTCGCAGACCTCGAAGCAGCCCAGCAACAGCAGAGTGCCTCCGCTTCTGCCCAGTGACACGGTAGCCAATATCGTCCAATGAAAACGGCCCGCCGGAAACTCCTGGCGGGCCGTTCTTGCTGTCGCAGTTGTCGTTGACGCAGCTCAGTTGTTTGCGGCGGCTGCCAAGGCATCCTTTGAGAACCGCAGCAATTGACCGGGCATCTCGTCGCTGTCTTCCTTCGCGGTGCCGAAGACGGTGACGTACAGATGGCCATCTTCGTCAAAGGCCAAAGCGGTCGGCTTGTCGAGGTCGGCGACCTTGGTTGCCGTGCATTCGTCGCCGTCAACGCTCAGCTTGTAGAGAGCGCCTTTGCTCGTATCCATCCAGGCGAAGTCAGTCGCGTACAGGTTGCCGTCTTCGTCGTAGGCGAGGCCGGTGATGTCATGCAGGCCTGTTTCGAAGTTGGCTTTGAGATCGCCTGTCGCAGCGTCATAGATCGACAGCAAACTGTCGCTTGGGACATTGATCTCACCCATCTGACCGATCACGATGTCGCCGTCTCCGTTGATCGCGATCGCCACGGGAGCGTCACGTTCGACTGCCTCTTTGGTGGCAAGAAAGCGTTCCAACTCCCCAGGGATGTCGTCGTCACCCAGAACCGAACGCACAACCCAGCCCTTGGTGTCATCACCGTTTGCTGTGGCGTACAGAGCCTTGCCATCAAAGGCGACACCGTAATAGTTGCCCTCGGCTTTCAACTCATCCGTACTCGCCAGTGGTCCCAGCGAGAGAATGGCGGATGCGGCCTTGATCGGCTCGGTCGGCGGGTTGCCGCTGATCTGATAGATGCGGATCAACTCATCGACATCCTTCTGACTACCGTCGCCGACGATCAGGTATTCGGCTGTTGCAAAGGCGATCCCAAGCGGGCCGATGTCGTAGATCGGACCTTTGCCGTACTGGTCGGTGGGAAAGTCATTGATTTCGACGGTCTTCTTGGAGGCACCGTCAGCCCCCAGGGTGAACCTCACGATGCCGGGTCGCTCGGCGACGAACACATCACCCGTATCCGGCTGGATCGCGACGCCGGTGGGGTTGTTGAGTCCCCCACTGATCGTTGTTGGTTCCTCGGCCGCGAGTGTGGCGGTTAGTCCACAGATCGTGATGGTGGCGAAACATTGAAGTCGAATTCGCATCGTGGAGACTCCCGGGAGTATATCTTGGGCAATGGTGGAACTTGGGTAGCGGCGGCTGGTGATGAAGGGCCATCGTCACAGGCCTTCATCGTACCCCGACCAATCGATGATTGCAATTTGGGCGAATCAGGCAGAGACTCATGATCCACAGACGATGAGTTACAGTCGACTCGGTCAGATAAGAACTGGGTTCAGACGCAAGGTCGAGAGTCACTCCGCGTCGCCCGGTGGGCGGGGCTTGGCGAACTTGATCTTCTCGACGTAGCGGACCGGCAGCTTGGTCACCGGGTCGATTTTGCCCGTGCAGGCAGAGATGGCCTGGATGACGTTGTTGTAATGCAGGCCATAGTCTGCATCGATCTCGACTTCAAAGTCGCTATCACCCGAGTCCGGACGGCCGACGATACTGATGATCTCACCGTTCAGGCGATCGAAGACACGCTCGTCGTTGCCGAGTTGGCGTGTGCCGAGGGCGACCTGATTGAGCGTGCCGTCCGGGTTGGCGAGGAGGCGGACCTTGATGTCCAACTGCGGCTCGCTCTCCTCGTCGGCCTGGGCTTGGCCGATCGGCATGTTGATGTTGAAGTCCCCCTCCGGTGCGAGGATCTTCAGCGTCAACATGAAGAAAATCAGCAACTGAAAGACGATGTCGATCATGGGCGCCATTTGCGCCTCGATCTTTTCGACTTCGCCTTTGTGCCTGAGTTTCATGTTTGAGAGGGAATAGGGAATAGGGAATAGGGAATAGGGAATAGGGAATAGGGAATAGGGAATAGGGAATAGGGAATAGGGAATAGGGAATAGGGAATAGG
>JAJDEJ010000020.1 GCA_029259815.1 Planctomycetaceae bacterium
ATCTCAAGGGGCGCAAAATCCGTGATGCCGAAATGAACGCCATCAAACTGAAACGCAATGCGTTCCACGGTGATTGGAACTATCAAATCGCCCCACGTAAGAACTAGAACTTCGATAGTTTATTTACGAACGCACCCTTAGGCTCTGTCCCAAAACTCCAGGCAGAGGTGGGTGGCAGGGTCAATAGCGAAGCGGATGGCCCTGCACGCTCGAAGTCCGGGCCTTCCCTTCGGTCCAGACCCGGCCACCCCACAGATTCGGGACAGAGCCTAATCCGCGACCGTCGCTTGTGGTCTCGCTCGCATCAGTTGCTTCCAACTGACAAGGGTGACATCCGCCTGTTGCATGTCGGCGACAAAGGCGGGGTCGGTGAAGACCTGCCGATCGCCGTCGCGAACCTGGTAGCTGCCGGTGATGTCTCTCAATTCGGAATTATCGACGGCACAGTGGATGATGATCTCAGTGATGCCCGGCTGTACAGATTGGATCATCGCTCCATAGGCCCGCTTCTTGCTGGCCGGAGAGTCCCACGAGTAGTGCATCTTGATGTCGTCGAGCACGGGGAAGCCCTGCTCTTCGAGAGCGGTCGCCGTCTGTGGCAGGTTGGCGATCACGCGGGCGTCCACTCCCAGTTGACGGAGGAACGTGTCGTCATGAGAAAGCAGGATCGGCAGGTTGTAATCGGCACTCAATCGCAGATACACATCGACGAAATCCGGTCGCATGAAGAGCGTACCCATGTGCGAGTCGAGGTGGCTGAGGGGGACGTGATGCGATAAGGCTCGGTCGATCTGTGCACGCAACTCGCGTTCGACCTCATCCGCTCGTGCATTGGCAGCGACTTGATGTTCGGTGCGCCACAAGTAGCCGCCGCCATCGACGAGACTCGGAACGTCCCCCTGCGGTAAGACCGGCCCCCAGCGGTAATCTACGAATTCCGCGTTGAGTGTGAGATGCACGCCGTAATCGTACTCTGGATGCGCGTGAGCGTAGTCAGCGAACTCCTCGAACGCCGGACAAGGCACCATGATGCTGACAGACGTGACAAGGCCCGCTTCGAGTGCTTCAATCGTCCCTCGATTGACCGACTCACACATGCCAGCGTCATCGGCATGGATGATCAGAAAACGATCGCCCGCTGACGGGGACTCTCTGTCTGAAAAGACCTGCGCATCCGTGGAGGCTGTTTCTGCTGCCAGATACGTGCGAAGAGACTCCTCTGCCTGGGCACGCTGATGTTGGCGGGCACTCGGTGAGATCGCAGGAGATTGATTGTCACTGCAGCCAACCCCAATCGCGAGAAACATCAGGCAGGCCAACGTCTGTCGGGTCCATCTGGATGACCGTGTCACGTCGTGCACCATCTCCGTCACTACTGCGGGGCTCAAATAAGTGTAGCGTCCCTAGCGGCGGACCAGACGGGAATCTTCGACCATTCGACGTCCAAACGCCGCTGCACCAAAGTGCCCGTGGCACTATCGCTGGTAAATCGGCAGGATTTGATATGGCGGAGTGAGTGCAAGCACGCCCAGGGCGGTTGAGTACAGGGCGCCATATTTGTCATCGTTACTGTTCGACTCAGCGTCCCAGGAGCCGTCCCTGTTCTGGTTCTCGACGTAGACATCCAGCAGCTTCGGGTAGAACTCGAACCAGTAGTCGCCGCCCAATTGGTACATCGCCTGAGAGCAATAGAAAGCTCCATAGTGATAGCGGTCGTCGCCACTGGTGGTGCGATTGAATTTGTCGAACGAGCTACGGAGGATCCAGTTCCCGGCGAGCTGAGCCATCTTACTGTTGTGTTCACCCCCCAGTGAGAGTGAGACAACGCCCGCTCCCACCATACCTCGGCTGGTGTAGTCGTCTTCGCCTCGCAGTCCGTAGCGGAAGCCCTGCTCTTCCGGATCGAACGTCCGACGAACGTACTCCATCGCTTCGTTGATCCATTCTTCGGGGACGTCGAACTCTGCGTTGCGGGCTGCCCTGAGAAACATCAACTGCCAGGCAGTGACTGAGAGATCGGAATCGGTCACCCCGAATTGACGCATGTAACGCCAGCCCCCCTTGTCGTCGGGAAACCGCTTCGACATGGTTTGCTGTTCGCGAGTGAGTTTCAGTGCCTTCTCAATGACCTTGCGGATCTCCGCTTGCCGGGCCGCGGTCGTCATCCCGTAGACTTCGGTCAGCACCAGTGCGGAGATGGCATGGTTGTAGTTCCCCTCAAAGTGGGCCGCCCGATCCCGGCCGACGCGCTGCAAGGTGATTGCCCCATCGGGGGCCTGCATCGAGAGCACGTAGTCAACACCCCGTGTGATTTCCTCATGGTACTTCCCCTCATCCGGGACATATCCTCGTGCCAGAAATGCCATCGTGACCAGCGCGGTGACAGCCGGCTGGCCGGAGGCGTGAGTCGCGTAGGAGCCATCGTCCCCCTGATTTCGCGCCAGATAGGTCAATGCCCGGTCGACCGAGGTGTCGAGTTTCTTAAACTGTGCATCGGTCAGCAGAGGTCGCGAGCCGAAACGGTCCTCCTCGGTATCACGTGCCGTGTCATCACCGCTGGCAGGTCGGCCGCCGGTGAGTATCACGCCCAACACGAGGATGACAACGGTTCGTGTGAGTTTCAGTGAGTGGGGTTGATTAGACATAGTTCGGAGTATCCCTCAATGAAGACTGTGGTTGCTCTGATGAATGATTTGGGTGGCAATCGCCATGGCTGCAAGTGCGTTGCTCGATATGGGCATACTCACCGTTGATAGATTGGCAATCCCTGAAAGGGAGGTGTAAGTGCCAGTACGACCAACGCGGTTGTGTAGACGTTACCCGCGTACCTGTCATTTGGGTTCGACTCGGGATCCCATGACCCGTCAGGATTCTGGTTGTCGAGCAGGACGCGGACGAAGTCGGGATAGAACCTCTCCCAGTGGTGGCCTCCCACCTGATACATGGCCTGTGAGCAGTAGTAGGCGCTGTAGTGATAACGGTCCTCGGGGTGCTCTCTGCGGTTGTAGTCGTCGAACGGGTGAGCGAGAATCCAGTCGGCTGATTGCAGCACGGAAGGACTGCGGTGCTCGCCTGCCATCGCCAAGGCGATGATTCCGCCCCCCACACTGCCGCCGCTTGGATAGCGTTCACGATCTTTGCCTGGTTGCTGGGCATACACAAACGCATTCACGTTTTCGTCGAAATTACGATGCACGTAGCCCATAGCTTCTTGAATGTACTCGACGGGAACATCAAAGCCAGCATTCATTGCGGACCGGTAGAACATCAACTGCCAGGAGGTCGCTGAAAGATCGGAGTCGTTCGGGCCGATGCGACGCAGGTATCGCCAGCCCCCTTTGTCACCCGGCGATCGTTTGGCCTGAGTCTGCATACGACGGCTGTACTTGAGTGCCTTGTTGACGGCAGTGCGAAGTTTGTCCTGATCACCAGTCCCGGACATGCCATATACTTCGCCCAGCATCAACCCGGTAATCCCATGGTTATACAGCGTTGTCAGATTCAGCACCGGATCAGCACCCCTGAAGGCCAGTAATCCGTCGGCCTGTTGGACGTTGATTGCGTAGTCGATCCCCCGTTTCAACTGGTTGGCATAAGGGCCCTGCCCCGGTTCCTCGCCACTGGACAAAATGGCCATCACCGCCAAACTGGTGATCGCCGGCTGACCCGGATCATTGGCTTCAAACGCTCCATCCCGACGCTGATGCTGGATGAGGAATTGGAGCCCTCGATCGATTGCCGTGTCTATCTCGTCCCATTGTTCCGGCTTCAGGATGTCCATGTTGATACGGGGAGCCGCATCATCATCGGTCAACTCTTGGTCATTCGCCAAGGCCGATTGAAGCATGCAAATCGCAAGCACGACCGACGTCGACAGAGGCCGACTTGCGAACCATACGCGGAGAGGAAATCTACACACGGACATCATGGCTGTTTGTCGTTGTACTTGTCCCGAGTGATTTCCGAGAAGTACTGCTCGATCGCGCGGCGGTATTGCTCAGGGGGAAGTTGGCCTTCGCCCTGGAGCAGACGGTGCTCCAACTCGGAGACGAGCACGTTCCACTCATCGAGCTGTCGCTTGGACATGTTCGACAGTTTGTTCGTCTCCGCTTCGGCTCGATTGCTGGCACGCCTGCTGGCTCGATTCATCATCCGTTGTTGTGAGGAGAGTTGAGCCGCGAGCATGCCTCCGAGTCCACTCCCCCCGCCTCCGCCGCCACCTCGGAGGAAGTCGCCCATGGTCAACAGATTTGACGGTCGCCGCGGAATACCCAGGGCATCTGCCAAGGCCCGCTCGTTCTCCAGCAGGGCCAACAACTCGTCAAGAGTCGGATCATCCGGCAGGCCCGGATCTCCCACGGGAAGTTTGTCTGCCTCCGCGAGCACTTTGATCATCAACTCGTCAAACCAACGCTCCGCCTCGACCATCCCTTCTGCGGCGTCATGGGTACGAGCCGACGCTGCGGTGAGCGTGTTACGTCGCAAGGCAAAGACAGCCCCCATCTGGCTGGCGGCCACTCGTTCGTCGAGGGTTGCCAGCATCTTGCGAGACAGTTCCGCAATGTCCTCGGGGAGCGTGCCATCCTCGCGTTGAAGCACACCAACCAACTGCTGTTCCAGATCGGCCAGACTGGCAGTGAGATCATTCGTTTCACGTGCCAGTTGATGCTGGTCGACCGAGACAGCCGTGTGGTAGTCACCTGCATCGAGCAACTCCAGTTGATGCACCCAACCGGACACCCTTGAGATCAATCGGCGAGTTTCCGCCAGTCGACGCACCACGAAGGGCCCCAGGTCGGGATGGACGTTGGATGCTGAGAGGTTGATGAGCTGCGCATCCATCTCCAGCAACTGTTCGAAGAGTTTGCGGCCTTGGTCTGTCACCGTCGAGAGCGACAATCCGGTCGGCGTCTCTGCCTCGGAGTCCTCTGTTGTGGTCTCCTCTTTCTCAATCGGTGATCGCCAGCTAGCCGCCTTGTTCTCGATTTCGCGACCTGCTGTTGCGATGAGAGCGAGCTGTCGACGGGCAGCTTTCAAATCGCCATCATTGACACCCAACTCGAGCGGCGACCACGTGTCGAATTTCTCCTGTAACTCAGCAGCCGACTGGGCGAGGTCGATCGACTCCTGAAGTTTACTGCGGGTGTAGCCGATGAGAGCTTTGGCACGCAGGTCGTCATCCAACCTCTGCCAGTTATTGACCTGCGCGTCCAACTCCTGTTGGCGCAGGGTCAGGAGAGTCAGTTGATCACGAAGCGACTCAGACTGAGCATTGATGCTGTCCACAAATCGCCGTAACAAGCGAGGGTCCTCTGAAAGAATGCGTGCAAACTCTGCGATTAACTTCTGCCGCATTTTGAGGACTTCTTCAAGTCGTTTGAGGTACTCTTCGTCCACCTCGAACTGTGCCATCTTCCGCTGATAGTTGTTAATCGGGTCTTTATCGTTGGTGAGCAAGGCGAAGGAGTCTTCGACGAACACTTGATACATGTTCTTGACTTCCTCGACGGAATCGGCCAAGGCGTGCTCGCGTCTGATGCGATCGAACTGCGTGACCAATTGTGCGAGTCGTTGTCGTGCTCGACTGGTCTGTTGCCATGCCTCTGTCACGGGTGGTTGACGGGACGCATTCGTCTGAGCCTGGAGCCCTTGCCAGAGTGACTCGCCAGCCGGGACCAGATGTGTCGCGGCAATCTCGCCCAGTTGCAGACCGATGAAAGCGTATTGCGTGTCGGCAGATTTCTTCTGCAAGTCAGCGACGACTTTGAGAGCTTTGTTAAGTTGCTCGTCACCCGCATGTAGCAGGCGATCATGGGAACCGGCCCATTCCACGTTCGCCTCCAACGCGTCGAGTGACTCGCGGAGTCGGTTCTCAGCGATCTCCAGAAGCTGATCAAGCTCAGTCAGTCTGGGTGAGATCGACATCTCAAGTTTGCGTCGTTGTTGACCGGCGAAGCTGCCCGACCATTTGTCGATTCTGAGCTTCATCATGCCACTGGATGCTGATTGCGCAACATCGAGAGACAGGCGAGTCATGTTGTCCGGCGGTCGTGGGGCCCCGGTCATTTCCGACTTGTTCTCAGCGTCATTAGGGGATGACGGTGGAGTGTTATTGGAGGCATTGGACGGAGTTGACGAAGCTTGTGGAGTGCCGAGCGACGTGTCACTCGACGGCGAATTCTTTGGCGTCGTCGGTTGTGGCGAAGCAGCCGAGTCACTGGGCGAAGATGGCTGCGTGGGAGAGGCTGACGCCAGCGCGGAGTCATCCGGTGATGACGGATTCGGCTCGCTGACCGGATTGTCGGCAGACTCTGTGGATGAAGCCGGAGTATTGCCCGGCGATGTGTCGGCGGGAGTTGAGGTCGATGCCGGACGGGGAGTCTGAGCACTCGCAGGAAGGGTGCCAGACGGCGTGTCCGTTGACGGGGGATTTGTACTCGATGTCTGCGGTTGTGGCGTGTTCGCGGCCAAGTCCGTCTGTGTCAGCGAGTCGGTCGCGTCATGGTCAGCCGTGTCACTGTCGACCGGTTGAGGTTCTGTTGGTGGTGTGTTCGACGCCAACTGAGTGTCGTCTGAAAGCAACTCCTGAGATTCCGGAACCTCTGGCAAAGGTGTCGATGGACCGTTGGTCGAAGCAGTCGACTGACGCGTGTCGTAGACGCGGACCGCATATTGCAATTCCTGGCCGTCTTCGAGGTTAAGCTTCTCCAGGTTCAACGGGACCGCGCCGACAATGTTCGCATCGTTCTGTTGTTCGCCAAGCGGGATGTCAATGACCTGCATCTCTTCCACAGGGCCGTTGGGAGTCTTGCTGCCGTAGATCACGAGTTCAGCTTTCGCGATGCCGAAGTCATCACTGGCGGAGAACTCGATGTCGATCTCATCATCCGGACGAGCCGCCATTGTTTCGTCGGGGGTGATGATCTTAACTGACGGCGCTTCGTCTGGGTGGACACGGATTTTGCACACCGGAGGATGCTTGTTCTCCAGACCATGCTCTTCGATCAGGACCGCAGCAAGACGCACATTTTCTTCAAGCCTGGTGCGAAACTGGTACCAACGACCGTCTGTCGATGTCAGCTCGCGAGTATCGTCCTCAGCCAGTTTGAAGAGGACCTTGTCGACCGGCTCCCGAGGGAGCACCGAGACTTCGAGCATTGTCCCTTCAACGACTGAAACTTTCTCCGGAAGCTCATTGAGGTTGATTGATTCCCCATTTGTATAAGACGGTGGAATGGCACTGAACCGCACGGCAGCGATCTCCGGACGATTGACGACCGTGACGGACTTCCAATCGGTCTGTCCATCACCGGCGCGCATGCGGTACGTCAGACCCGCGTCGGCAGCCTTGATGCGGTGGACGAATTGTGTATCGTCGCCTCCGGTCGGTTCCAGCGGGATGCGATCATCCTCTCCCGATTCCTGTTGGAGGAACAGAGTGCCCTCTTCGACCGGACGTCCCTTGATGGTCGCTTGTAGTGTTAACGGTTCGCCACGGGCGACAACGAGATGATCGGTCGGGACTTCCAGCTGTGTCACCGAGATATTTGCAGCGGGTGCCCAGAAGCGTTTGACCAAGACGGACGTCTGCTGCCAGTCAATCAGACAGGCCACCAGCAGCAGCAGAACCATCGCACATAATCCGAACACGGAGGACATGACCCCGCGCGTCGAGACAACATCATCCGGTGCGACTTCGGGTTCCAGGTTCGTTGCCTCTTGCGACAGGCGGTTGAGCATGCCTGTATGAATCTGTCGTTGTTGTTCGAGTGGTGCGGTTGCCAGCTCAGCAATGGTCGACCAGCGCTCTTCGATCTTCGGCACGGAGTGATCAACCTCAGCGGCGACGTCTTCCATTTTTCGGCCGCGCCCCAGGCCAATGACGACAGAAGCGATGAGCGTGATTCCCGCAGTCGCCAGTGCAGACAGCGTCAAGACACTTCGCCAGAAAGGATCGAAGAGCGTGAATGTCCAGTCAACGAGCATCGCCACGGACATCGCCAGAAACAGGGCCAACAAACCCAGGACGACCGCCTGGGCAAGCCGCACCTTATCTCGGGCTCCCCGCACTTCCCGGAGTTTGTCCTCGATCGGAGTCGGAATTCTAATCGGCGAGTTTGAGGTGATCATGATGAAAACCCTTGGGGTCCAGTCGATTGTCGAGGTTTCAGATGTCTTGATTCACTTACTTGAGTTGAACTCAGACGAGTCCCAGGCGTTTGCGAACGACCCACTCCGTGCACAGGCAGGCGAAGGCGATCGCCAGAAAACTCCAGCGGTTCCACAGTGGTTGACGCTCTTCCCGTTCGCTCACTTCCGGGGCGAGCGAGGAGAGCATCAACAGTTCATCGATCGCGGTCGGCGGCACAACTTGCCCTCCGGTCACTTCAGCGATCTGTCGCAAAAGGGTGATATTACAGCGAGTGTTGAGTTGTTCGACACTCCCTGTCTGAGACACGTTAATACGCGATTCGGCCCGGCTTTTGTCCTCCGTGTCTGCGAGCAGTCGGTCGACATCGTCGCCTGTCGCCGTCACCCGAAAGGCTCCCGACGGGAGACTCGGAAATGAGCCGAAGTAACGTCCGGGCACTTTGTCGTCAGCGACAAGGTCGACGCTGGACGGGGAGCCCTCCTTCGGCGTCGCCTCCGCAGCGAGAGTAGCACCCCGGAGAGGGTTGCCGTCGGCTTCGAACAATCGCACGGTCACGGCGACCGGTTGCCCTTCATCGTAGCGGACGCGATCCGTGCTGATGCGAACGGTCTGTGTTCCACTCGCTCGCTCAGCGGCGGTCAGCCAGCGCATCAGCTGCCCCCAGAACCGGTGGTGATATCGATCGCCACGGCGAAATCGCAGTCGATAAGTTGCCGGTGCTGACAAGTACACCACTCGGCCAGCACCGACTTGATGCCAGCAGAGAAGCGCATGTTCGGGCGATCGGTCTGCTGCCCGCTCCACCGCGACCGCCTGTCTTGATGCCTCAACGGCCAGCAAAGACTCAGCTGTCGGCTTGGGATGCGAGTACTCGGACAATGCATACAAAGGCTGTCGCTCGTATTGCTCTTTCCAGATCTTCTCGCTCTCCGCCCACTCGCCCGCAATCGAAAGCACCGGATGAGCATCGCCAGCCGGAGTCACGACGATCTTTAGACCCTCGTTCGAATTCAGCTCTCGCCCACGTTCCACCGGCAGGAGTTCCATGATCGGATCTTGGACGTATCCCTGCGGCATGTTCTCTTGTCCGGCGATGACGATCAGATGTCCGCCTCGCGTCCGCACAAACTCATCCAGTCCCTGTTGAGACTCTTGATCGAAGTGTTTGGCGTCCACGTCACCCATAATGACGACATCGTAGTTCGCCCACCCTTCGACATCACGCGGCAGAGTTCCCGTCTCAGCGATCTTGCCGGTTGCTCGTATTTCCGGTTGGAACAACAGCTTCTCAAACGACACCGATTCGTCCCGACGGAAGAGTTGATCGAGAT
This sequence comes from Planctomycetaceae bacterium, assembly GCA_029259815.1. Taxonomy (GTDB): domain Bacteria; phylum Planctomycetota; class Planctomycetia; order Planctomycetales; family Planctomycetaceae; genus JAHBXU01. The sequence goes on from JAJDEJ010000020.1 coordinate 9,484, forward strand.
AACGGAATTCCCAACGAGCGATCCGATCGACCAGCAACACTCGCAGAGTATCCTGCACGACATTCACGGTCAGGAACGCTACATTGTTGGTCGTGCTCGTCTCGTCTTCCAGTGGCTCCAGAGATAACTCGAACTCCTGACGTCCCAGCTCGTCGGCCTCGACCTGGAAAGACGCTCGCGAATCTGTGCGATCACTGTCGAACGTCAGTTCCTGCTCGTCGATCTTTTCGCCGTTCTGCCGAAGCACGAGTTTTGAGGTCTCGTCCGCACACTCGAACGCTGTCACGATGACGTCAATGAGAATAGAGTCCTTCTCGACCACGGCTGCCGGTGCATCAACACGGTACAGCAACACATCGCGGAGCACCTCCGTGTTGCCGATGGGGACGACATGCACCGGAATGTCTGCGAGCGACTGTGCGATCTCCTGTGGTGCGATTGCATCGGGATCGTTGTGTGCCCCGTCCGTGATCAGGATGGCCGAGCGAATTGACTCCGCGGATGCAGAGCGTCCCAATTGGTCCAATGCTGCCGAGAGATTGGTGAGGGAGGGATCGCTGACCGTCGACGTGGCGTCGCCCTCCGTCGGCAACTCACGCAGGACTTCGCCCCAGCCCGCATTGTGTGAGATCGCGGCAACCTGTCGATCGAATCGGTACGCTTTGATGTTCACGAGGTCGTCGGACTGTTGCGGTGTCCCTTGCCGGACGACCTCCAGCGTGTTGGCCACATGCTCGCGTCGCGTCATCCCTCCGCCGCTATCCGCGACGAGTGAAGTGCTCTCGTCATCTGGCGAGTTCTCCAAGCTCCGCGTCAATTCACCCAGACGCCGCTCTGCACTCACCAGGTCGTCTTCGATTGACAGCAACGACTCGGGGAGATCGCCGATGGTTGACGTGTTCGCATCTTCCAGTGCATCGATCACGTCACGCACATCGGAAGCGATGTTGCCTTCCAGAAGTGTCAAGAGACGCTCGACCTTCTCCGCCGTGTCGCCCGTCATTGCTACAACCGACGCCTCCAGATGACTGATTGCTCGCCCGACGGCCTCTGTAATTGCGTCACACTGACGGCGAATGTCTTTCGGGGCGCGATGATGCAACATGGCTTGTCTTGCTGACTCGCTACGACGTCTTGCAGCATGCACCGCCACCACAGCACGGTCACAGGCAGCAAGCGGATCAACCGTGCCTGACTCGTTTGACGCGGACTGCTCCCAACGGAGTTGCCGCGTGCTCGGCGGATCGTTGACGTCCATGCTCTCACTCGTGTCAATCAACACTGCAACTGATTGCGGTTTGGTGGTGCGACGCTGGGTCACCCAGGATGGGCCCAGCAACATCCACAAGATGAGTCCGACAGCGACGACTCGAAGTCCCCAGAAGGCAGCCGCCCACCCTGTCCCGGTCGCCCGTCGTTGCGACCACAACAAACCGGCGAACACTAGCGCGAGCAGCACCCCGATGCCGATTGCCGACAAGATGCCAATCGGCCCGTCGATGCTCATCGTCTCGACGATGTGTGTTGTTTCGTCACTCATGATGTTCGTTTGCGCCACGGGGAGCTACGCTTTGACTCCTGTTCGTCGAGTTGACTCTGCTGCCGTCTCGATGAAGGAGGGCAACGTCGTACTGCCCTCACGTGCACGAGCTGCCCGCGTCGCCAGGAGGAGTTCGACTGCCAGCAGGATCAATAGCCCCACCAGCAGTGGAGTCCACACGGGCCGTTCGTTCACGCCGCTTGTGACTTGTGGAATCTCCAGTGTGCCCTGTTCTGTAAAGTCGAGACCGGCGTTATCGGTCAGCGATGTCAGTTCTTCCTCTGTCAGCGGGGTCAGGTCCGACTCTTGAGCGTCGCGTGCCACTTGAAAGGGAATGGTCTGCGTCGTGTCGTCGGTCCCCACGAACTGCACCTCGTAGCGTCCAGGTGCGTGTGTGTTTGAGTAACGAAAGCGAGCCACGTCGTCGGTCTCTCGGACTGTGATGTCACGGTGTGTCCCATCCGGGGAGATGATCGCAACTTCGGATTGAGAGCCGGCCAATGCTTGGGGCAACTCAATACGAGCGCCGGTTGAGACATTGAACTGAGTTGCCGCCGGTTGAGTCAGGTAGGCCATCCAGTCGTTGACCATGACAACGTGCGCTTTCGTGAGCGGCAGATTGCTCCATCCCACATCGAATGGCAATGCCTGAATAAAGACTCGACCACGCCCGGCGTACTGCTCGATGACCAGCGGGTCACCGTCACCTGTTTCCAACAGGACCGACAGGTCTTCAGGAGCAGATGCGCGGTCGAAGGCGTGCCGCGACTGGATGCGGACGGCATCGATATCCAGCCGATTCGTGTCCGACAACTGGGCTGTCGCCGGATGGTCTCCTGATGGAGGATGGATCGTCTCTTCTTCCTGCGTCTCCTCGTTCTTGACAGTCTTGACATCGCCCAATGGCAGCGGACTGAGCCCCCCGCCGTCCTGGTACCAGACGGAGTTGAACGCCTCGCGATCTGTGCGACGACCCAACACGACCCACAACCCGCCGCCCCGTTCGACGAAGCGATGCAACTTCTCGACAGTGTCGGTCACGATCGGAGTCAAACTGGTGAGCACCACCGCCTGAACGTCGGCAAGTGACTCATCCTCCAGGTCGTCTGGGGAGGTGAGCCGCGGCGCGAAGACGGCATGCCAGTCCTCATGAGGTGATTCATTGTCATATCCCAACGCGGCTGTGAAGAACGTCGCTTCGGTCACTCGCTGCCGATACTCGGGCGGCGCCCCGACGATCAGCACGGGGACTCGATCGACGACTTCGACGATCACTGACTCTGCGTCATCGAGAGCAAGTTGGTCGTCGTCGTTGAGTCGACAATCGAGTGCGAACACACCGGCCTCGTCGGACCGCCACTTCCATGAGACAGAAATGGTTCCTCCGGGGTCGATCCCCGCGATCGGGGATGTTCCGGTGACTTCACCATCGACCAATTGGTCAAGCGCCATCGGACTGCTCCGTGTGTGCCCGAAATTCTGCACTTGAGCCTGGATTGTGACCGTCTGTCCTGAACCGACTTGTGTGTGTGACGCCTCAATGCCGACGACAGCGACGTTGTTGATGGGATCATCGAATGCACCACAGGGGACGACCTGCACAGACGTCTGCATGCTGTTTTGCTCCATCGCCTCTCGGAGTTGCTGCCAGTTTCGCATAGCATCTGCTTGCCAGCCATGAGCCTGATTGTCGGTCAGTACGATGACATGCCGCGCTTGCGCGGCTTCCGTCGATTCGGCATCAATGGCCGCTTGGACCGATGAGAACAGATCGGCTGCCCCCTGCGAAGGTGCCAGTTTGTCGATGTCACGCTGCAATCGAGCCTTCGTGACCGGATCGGCTTCGACGGCCTCAGCCGTCAACCAGTCAGGACCGCCGGCCGCCAGCATGACCTGCACGAGATCCGTCTCGGACAATTCGTCGATCACCTCTTTGGCCTGCTTCTGCAAGTCGCCAAAGGGTGTCTCACCGTCGATCTCGCGAGACATCGACATTGAATTGTCCAACACCAGGATGACTTCCCGCGTTGGTTGTTTGCCGAACCAGTGGCCGCTCAGTTGAGGGCGGGCCAGTGCCAGCACTAATGCAAGCACGGCGGCACATCGCAACAACATCAGCAGGAACTCTTCGAGCCGCTCCCACTGGCGGCCCTTCTTGGCTGCGTCGACCAGGAACTGCATGGCTCCCCACTGCACGACGTCACGTTGCTGACGACGGTAGAAGTGCAACAGCACTGGCACCGCTGCCAACGGGAGGGCAAGCAGGAAGAGTCCATTCAAAAAGCTCATGCTCCGGCCCCCTGCACGCGCCTGCGCGCTGCTCGACGTCGGAGATAGTAGGCCAAACTGTCACCGAGATGTCGATCTGATGACAGCGTTACAAACTCGCTGTCGATCTCAACCATCTTCTCGTGAAGTTCCTGCATGAATGACTCGAACTGCTGTAGATAGTGACGTCGGATGGCGCCGGGATGCACACTGAGACGTGTTGAACTTGCTTCCAGATCTTCAAAAATCGACGGATTGCGAAAAGAAAACGAAATCTCTTCAGGAGCCAGCACCTGAAACACCAGCACGTCGTGTCCGCGCAGCCGCAGTTGTTGCAGCGAATGGGCGAGTTTGTCCAGGTCACCAAAGCAATCGGAGAAGACAATCACCAGACTGCGACGTTTGAGTACGCTGCGCAGGTCGGTCACCGCGTCATGTAATTGTGCGGCTCCGTCGGCCTTGAGGGTCTTCAATTGCTCGATGATCGACATGAAGTGACTCGCCTGCGGACGTGGGGGCACCACCTGTCGCTGCGAGCCGGAGCCCGTCAATAAGCCGATCGAGTCTCGTTGTTTGAGCAGAAGTCGCGCGATGCACGCCGCGGTCATACGGGCATAGTCAAACTTGCTCATCGTTGAACTTCCAAACTGCATTGACCCGCTCGTGTCGAGCAGCAGCCACGCGTGCAGGTTCGTCTCGTCCTCGAATTGTTTGACGTAATAACGGTCGCTGCGGGCCAGCAGTCGCCAGTCGACAAGACGCAGGTCGTCCCCCTGCGAATAGGCGCGGTGCTCATCAAAGTCGCAGCAACCGCCTTTGTGAGTCGAGCGGTGCATTCCGGACATCACACCGTCAACGACTGTTCGCGACACCAACTCCAGCCCGCCAATGCGGGCCAGCGTCTGCGGGTCGAGCAGTTCAAGCTTCTTTGATTTGGATCGTGTGAGAGCCATGCGGCTGTTTCATTGCCTGGTTGATATGTCTCGTCATTCCCGCGAAGGCGGGAATCCAGTGAACGCGGGTGAGTTGCCAGAGTTTGCTCACATATTCATCGACGACTGGATTCCCGCCCCGCGCCTTCGCGGTGGTAGACTCTGCGCGGGAATGACGCGATCGTTGATTTTAGAGAACTGGAAGTAATCGATCTCATGTCCGAACTCCGTCCTACGAAAATTCACGCTGCGGAAACGCGAAGCCCTTGAACGACCTGCGTGATGATGTCGTCGGTGTCGACGCCGGCGGCTTCGGCGTTGAACGTGGGAATAATCCGGTGCCGCATGATGGGGAGCGCGACGTGTTTGACGTCGTCTGTCGTTGCATGCACTCGTTTGTGCAGCAGGGCCCGCGCTTTCGCGGCCATCAACAGGGCGATGCTCGCACGTGGACCGGCCCCCCACTGCACCATGTTCTTCAGGTCGGAAGGCAATTTGCCTTCCTCCGGTCGTGTGTTGCGGGCGAGGTCGATCGCCGCGTCATACACATGGTCCGAGACGATGACCTCTCGCACGAGCATCTGCATGCGTTTGACCATTTCCGCATTGAACACCTGCTCGATGTTGGACTTGTAATTGGTGGTCTGCCGTCGGCAAATCTCCCGCTCGCCATCGCGCGTCGGATACGTCACCTTAATCTTGAACAGGAACCGGTCGAGCTGTGCCTCGGGCAGCGGATACGTGCCTTCGACTTCGACCGGGTTCTGCGTCGCGAGAACGAAGAACGGATCAGGCAACTTGTACGTCTCCCCGCTAACCGACAGCTGTCGTTCTTCCATCGCTTCGAGCAGTGCACTTTGCGTCTTCGGCGGGGTTCGGTTGATCTCGTCTGCGAGGACGAGGTTTGCAAACACAGGACCTTTCACGAATCGAAACGCCCGCTTGCCGGTCGCCTTGTCCTCTTCCATGATCTCGCCGCCGGTGATGTCAGCGGGCATCAGGTCGGGCGTGAATTGAATGCGATTGAACGACAACTCCATTAGCGACGCGAGTTGTGAGATGAGTAGCGTCTTCGCCAGCCCGGGCATGCCCTGCAGAATGCAGTGCCCGCGACAGAGCACAGCGATCATCAGCTGCTCGGTCACGTCCTCCATACCGACGATGACCTGCGAGAGCTGATGCTTCATCTCGCCGTACCGCTCGTAGACTTCTGCGACCGCCTTCTCGATGTCCGCATCCGTGCTGAGTGGGTTGCCGTCCAATGGTTGTCTGCTCATGGGTGTCTGTCCATCATTTGAAGGGTCGAAATCTGTGAGCACCAGCTGATCATTTACTCAGCCGATTTGGCCGCCTCTCTCGTGCTGACTCGTTGATTTTGATCGAGGTCTAACTCGTCGAACTGTGCTCGCGTGCCCAGGAACTCGGCTGGGGTGAGATCGCCATCACTGTTGAGGTCCATACTGGCGAACCACGGTGGTGCTGCGGGTGAGTCAACCGGACTTGTTTGCCGGGGTGCAACACTCGGACGACTGAGGACCGAGTGGGCATGGGGACCGAGCGTGACAACCAAACGAATGGGCACCGGCACTTCATCCAGCTTGACGGCTCCGTCGGCATCTTGGTCGAGGGCAGCTAACAGTGCTGGAACGGTTTCGATCTCTCGCAGAGAGAGGCGGCGATCGTTGTCGAGGTCGACGCTTCGCAGCAGGGGCGAGCCATCAATGACGGCACCGATGGAGACTTGTCCGTTCCACTTGGCATCATGCGATGGCTGAGCCGCTGAAAGCTCGACATGACATTGAGGCAATCTCAAACTGACCACATCTTCGACTCCTGAAACTGATTGGAATTGAGTCGTCACGTCTTCGGCCAGCCCCGTGACGTAGAGCCCCGTTTCTTGACTGTCCTGTGTTCCTAACTCGACACGCAGAGTGAGATGAGGTTCCGCTGCATTCAGTTGAGACAAGTGTTGAGGTGTGAGTTGTGAAAGACCCGAAAGGCCAAGACCTGTCAGTAGTGTTTCAGTCAGCGGTTGCTGTTCACTTTCAGCATCGGTGTAGGTGGTTCGCAACAATCTTGTCAGCCGTCCCCAATCGGTGGCTTCATTGAGAACGGTTGCCACCGGAAAAGCGGTCCATGAAGTGATGAGCGGCGACTCAGTTAACTCTGGTTCGTCCACCCAGTCATCTTCGTTATCATCCAATGCCTGCAGTCGTGTCATGGCCGATGAGACTTCCTCGGCAGAGAGTTCGGCGTCGCTGTTTTTGTCGAGTGCTGCCCACAGAGACGCTGACCGCGAACGATCCATCGCATAATTGGGACGTAACTCCAGCAGGGTTGGACCGGGCGACCATTGTGCCAGCAGCCAGCGTGCTTCCTCGCGACCTACCTCGATCCCGGGTTGAGCCGCGTACTTTTGCAAACGAGTGAGAGCCTCAGCGGGACGAAACCTCTGAGGAGAGATGCCGTCTGCTTCCTTGGACTCCTCGTCGTCAGTGCCACTCTCATCAGCGGTCTGATCGACAGTCTTGTCAGTCGCGACTTGCTCCTCAGTCGAATTGCGTCCTTGGAGCGCATCATCAATCCAGCGTTCGCGGGTCATGCGAAAACTCTCGCCATCCACATTGATCGACAACAGGATTAACAGCGGTCCGTTCGGAGTCATGAGTAGCAGTCGGATATCCGGGTTGTCACCTGAGATTTCTCCCGGCACGTTCCAATCGCCACTGGGGTCTCGACGATAGTTGGCAGAGATGATGTTCGCGGGGCGTTGAGCAGCCATCACGACTTGGATATTCTCCATCTCCGGCTGCTCTGCCACCAGAATCGACTGCAGACGGCATTGAGCCAGTGGTGCAGTCTCGTCGCTGGCGACCAATACGGAGACCAAGCTCAGCAGCACAACCCCATGACAAATCACCGCACACATCACCCGTCGCTGCTCAAAACAGCTTGCGATCAGGCGGTGGGAACTTCTCATTTTCACCAACGAAGGAATCTCTCAACTGAGCAACGCACTGATGGGACTGCCATCGACGATCTTCAGTGGCCGGCCCGTGTTCGAGGTGTTCTCGGTGTCCGGCGGCACGCCGACCGCGGAGCAGAGCGTCGCCAGCAGTTCGTGGACGCTGAGCTTGCCTTCTTCGATCTGGCGGCCATCGGCAGACGTCTTCCCATAGGCTTGACCTCCTGCGATGCCTCCGCCGGCGAGGACGGATGACCAGGCCGCCGGAAAGTGATCACGCCCCGCTCGTCCGTTGATATTTGGTGTGCGGCCAAACTCTCCCATCCAGATGATCGTCGTCTCTTCCAGGAGTCCGCGTTCCTCCAGGTCTTCCATGAGGGACGCCCAACCCGCGTCGAGTTGTTCAGAAAGACCTGCGACTTGCTCGAAGTTGTTGCTATGCGTGTCCCATCCGTTGAGAGAGACTTCGACGAAAGCGACGCCTTGTTCGATGAGACGACGTGCCATCAGACAGCCCTGTCCAAACAGACCATTGCCATATTTCCCACGCACTTCGTCAGACTCTTCGTCCAAGCGAAAGGCGTTAGCGGCTTCACTCTGCATCAGGTTGACCGCGCTTTGATAGACGGTCTGATGAGCGACAGGGGATGCTCCGGGGTGCGTGTGCAGGAATCGCTGCTGCATCCGGGTCCACAATTCCAACCGCTGCGACATCTGTCCCTCTGTGATCCCGACTGCGGGCTTGACGGAACTAACTTCCAACTTTGCATACTCGCCATCGCCTGTCGCAGCCGCGACGTTACCCCGGTCGGTCTCGCCGACGACGAGTGGACTGTATCGCGGTCCCAGATAGCCGGGTCCATAGGCTTCCTGATTGAACGAACGATAAGGAGCGATGCTCACATAGCGAGGGAGCGGGATAGCATCGGAACCCAGTTCCTTTGCTAAAGCGGCTCCAATCGCTGGGTGACGAATGGCTCCCGTGGGGGGGTGTCCGGTCCGCATCAAGTGGGTCCCGCGCGAGTGGTCACCCTCTTTGGTGCTCAGACTGCGGACGATTGCCAGCTTGTCAGCATGCTGAGCCAGCCGCGGAAGATGTTCACTGAAACGGACACCCGGCACATTGGTGTCGATTTCCTGGAATTCGCCCCCGTTCTTATGACCGGGCTTCATGTCGAACGTGTCGGTCTGAGTGGGGCCACCGTTCATCCACAACAGGATGCAGTGACGTCGCCGACGCGGGTCGGCTGCTAATTCGTTTGCCAACAGGGGCAGCCAGCCGCTCATGCTGAGCCCGCCGACCCCCAGCCCTGCTGTCCGAAGCCAATCACGTCGATTCATGTGTCTGCTCCAATTGTCTCCGAGAATTATCAACGAGACCAACTCGTATCAATGATTGAGAGTAAATTCAGCCGAGTTCAACAGGACCCATAACACATCGCTGAGACGTTGCGGACTTCCGGTTTCCTCAGCGAGCACATAATCCAGCATCTCCTGACGCTCCGACTCCTCCGGCTGACGTGACAACGTGGCGAGGAACAAGGTGTTGACTCGTTGCTCGTCGGTGAAGAACGGTGCTTCCAGTGACTTCAGGATGCCGCTGGACCGCAAGTCGGTCGCACTTTGCATCAGCCCGCCGTTCATGAGCGTGAGTGCCTGCGGGATTCCCGCCTGATAATCCGTCACCTGACCGGGCGGTGCCCGAAACTGTTCGAGGAACGACTGACGACCAAAGTTGGCGAACCGCATCAGGCTCCCGTCCTCAGATTTCAACGGCTCCAGTCGCGTAGCGACCGAGATCGAGTCGTAAAGTTGTTCAGCGGTAAAGCTCTTGATATTCATCTGGGCGAAGTGCAAGGTTCTCTCGGGATCGCCATCGACAGCGCGGCTTGTGAGTTGATACGTCTGACTGTTCACAATCACGCGGAATAAATCCCGCAAATCGAAGCCGCTCGCCACAAAGTAGCCTGCCAGTTCGTCAAGGACCTCCGGGCAGATCGAGGGATTATCGATCCGCATGTCGTCCACAGGATCGACCAGTCCGCGACCAAGCAGGTGAGCCCAGGCACGGTTCACGGTTGCCCGTGCGAAGTGCGGGTTGTCAGTCGCGGTGATCCAGGAGGCGAGTTGCTCACGACGAGACGGGGCGTCCGGGTCGTCGACGAGTGACTTCTCCAGTGGGTATTGCGGGCTGATGATGTCCTCTGTGTCAGGGAGTGTGACCTCGCCGTGATCGGTATCAGCGACCCGCAGCACGGGCGACACACGATCCATCTTCCCTTCCGGCTGCGAGATCTGGGCGAAGAACGCAGCGAGACCCCAGAAGTCCGTTTGTTTTAGACGATTGTCGAAGAAGTGGTCGTGACACTGGGCACACTCCAATCGGATGCCCAGGAAGGCTCGCGACGTCTGGGCGGCGATTTCTTCCGGTTTGAGGTTCAAAGCCGTGTAAAACAGGATGGGCCCCGACTCACTCACTCGTCCTTCGGCTAGCAACAACTGCCTTACCAGTTCGTCATATGGCATGTTGTCACGGAAGCGATCTGACAGCCATTCCTCAAAGCTTGCGGAGCCTCCGTACATTGAGAGGTCCACCCCGTCGGGCAACAGAAACTTTCGCCAGACGGCCCCCAGGTGCGTCGCATGATCGCGGCGTGAGAGCAGCTGCTCGACGAGATGACGACGACGGTCGATGCCCATGTCTGCTGTGAATTCGCGGCACTCGCTGACTGTCGGGATCCGCCCGGTCAGATCGAGATACACACGGCGGAAGAATTCTTCGTCACTGCTCGTGGCGACAGAGGTCACGCCGCTCTTGTCCCAACTGGCCACCATCAATTCATCCACCCGCCGGCTCATCTCGTCTGAAGACGCCACGACGAGAGACGGTGGGTTCAATTCAGGATGAAGAATCGCTGTGATGTCGGCCTCTGCGACAGCGGATTCAGCGGGTGTTGTTGCTGTTGATTCAGGCAGAGTTTCGGCTGCCGTTTCGGGCGGAGTCTCGTTCGGTCGTACGGGGTCTTCAACGGCAAGCTCCAGAACATCGGTCACCCGTTCCTGCGTCCGATCGATCGACGCCATGCGGACCGCTTCGCCCGATGAGGTCACATCTTCCACAACCACGTCGCGCGGCACCCCGACATCGTACACTTGTTGCGGTCCCTGCTCGGGATACGCAAACCGCACGGTCGACTCGACGACTGCCCCCTCTTCGATCAACTGACACTTCAACGGCAGATGCGTCTGGGGATCGAGAGTGACCAGAAGATGCATGTCACCTTCGCCTCTGCTGAGGACGACGTCGAGTTCAATGTGCCGATTCTCGCCGTTGCCGACTGTGCGCCACGACTCACTCACGACCGTGATTTCGGACCCTCGATCCGACTGAGTGCCCGCAATGCCCGATCGCAGAAAGGACAACAACGATTCCTCCACAGACTGCGACCCATCGTTCTTCAGCCGCTCTCGCAGCAACACACCGGACCCCGATCGGTACCGTGATTGCAGTCCGTCGTCCCAGTCATTCCAGAGAACGTCGTCCCCATTGCGGATGACGACCAACTGATTTCGTTGTGAAAACCAGCCACGGGTTTCCTGTTCCGTCGGTGCTTCGACTGACGACTCGACCCACGGTTGAGCCTCGAGTGCCTGAAGCATGGATGTCCATGAGTAACTCGACCGCGACGTCCAGATCACTGTTGCGAGGACCACAACTCCAGCCACTGCCACCGCGGCGATCGACCGCACCATTCGTCGCCACGACCGACGGTCATGTCGGTGTGCAGAGTTGGGCGACCCGTTGTGCGACCCGTTGTGCGAGACTTCCGCCGAACTTTCAGCAACCCGTGGTGCTGACGCATGTTCAAACTCTGCCTCCAATCGCTCTGCGAGTGAAACGACGAACTCCTCTCGGGGCGGTTCACAGTCGTATGCCTGCCGTAGGAGCGAGGAGAGGTCGTCGTCAGGCGACGGGCTTGATGTGGGAGGCTGTTTTGTGGACATCACAAACTCTTTTCGAGAGTCTCGGACTTGTGACAGGAACCGTTGCCGGTGACATACGTCTCGGAACAGATTCGTTCATACACACGACGGAATTCCTTCCTTGCCCGAAACAAGATTGATTCAATCGCTTTTTCTGACTTCCCGGTTCGCATGGCCATCTCGCGGACACTGAGACCTTCGATGTGCTTCCACTCCAACACTGCTCGCTGTAATTCGGGGAGTTGTTCGAGAGCTGATATGATGAGTTGCCGGCCCTCCTCCACTTCCAAGGCAGAGGGAGTCACGCCTGTGTCTTGTGACGAATCGTTTCGAGCCGCTGCGTGAACTCGTCTCTGTTTGTTCTTAAGACGGTGGTGATCGACAATCTTGCGTCGCAGCACTCCCCGCAGCCACGCCTGCACGTCGATACTGTCCGGGTCGAGTTTGGAAAGACTTCGCACCAGTGCAAGCAGCGTTTCTCCCACAATGTCTTCTGCGGCGGAGTAATCTCCGACGGACACGACTGCATGACGCCAGACGGAGGGCAGGCAGCGTGCGTAGAGCAATCTCCACGCAGCCCGATCGCCATTCTGGGCCTGCCGCAGCAGTTCCGTGTCCGTCAAGACTCACCTCGATTCCGGAACGAGATCGTTGTCAAAATGATCAACGGGCGTCCGGCCACTTCCTGGAGATATAATCGCAGCTTGACCCATGATCACGCACGAAATCTGGTCTCGATCATCGTTTTGACCATTTCGATCTCCTCATCATGTCGACTCGATTCGTAATTGTCAGTGATAATCGAACATTTCAGCGTATCGTTTCGTCAGAAATCCCATCGACAGACGTCTATGTGTAGAACACACTTCAGCTTCGCGCATGGATGATGGTACAATTGGCTCGTCGGTGAATCAGTGCCAACTGAGATTAAATGACAAGAGATTCACGAGCGGCTTGCAGTCATCTTGCTGACCGCTGGTGACGTTCAGCCTGAGTGGGACCTTCATGTACGGCCAGCTCATTCCCGTCGGGGGTGGACCACCCCTGCCGCTGCTGGAGCAGCGGCTAGTGCTTGGGCGTGCGCCCGATTGTGACTTGCTGATTGCGGGCAAAAGTGTTTCCAATCGACATTGTGAGCTGGAGTTGATCGAAGGCCACTGGTGGGTCAAGGATCTCGACAGCCGCAACGGCACGGGCCTCAACGGCAAACGATGCACCCACAAACGAATCGCTCCGAATGACGTGTTGTGGGTCGCCAAGCAACGATTTCGTGTCAGTTACACGGCTCCGACGCACACTGAGGCCGACGAAGATCTCGCTGCGGAACTACTCTTGGGGGATGCCGGGTCCGACGCTGCATCACAGGACACAGCCCAGCAGCACGAATCGTCGCCACCGAAGCAACCCCCTGCTCTCACTCCGCGATCACCTCGCGACAATGGCCAGACCTCACGCCCTCAACAAACTCAAGTCCTGGGACGACTCGTTCCCTGCGGCGGGGGCGACCCGATCCCGTTGTTACGGGAGGATCTCCTGATTGGCCGCAAAAGCAACTGTGACATCCAACTGAGATTCACCAACGTCTCTTCCCAGCATTGCCGCCTGTTCCTCGAAGGAGGCTATTGGTTCGTGGAGGATCTCAATAGTCGCAATGGCATTCGGGTGGAAGGCGTGCGCGTGCAGCGGAAAGCACTCACACCGGCAACCGTCGTCGCCATTGCGAATCATCGTTATGCCATCGAATACACTCCCTCCGGACAGGAGCCTCCAACGGAGGAGAACCCATTCACTCAAAGCCTGTTGGTCAAAGCCGGCCTCGAAAAGGAGGTCGATGCGGCGATCCCACCTGACTGGACCAATGATGACGATCGCCCCGAGCGAAGTCGCAGACACACCTTGGACGACTGAATACCGAAGACCAAACCGATTGCTGAAGCGGCTGGCAATTGTCAGAGGTACAAGCAAGTGAACACACAGGGATCAATTTGCAGCCGCATACTTACGACCGACCGGTCGGTGATCGTGGGGTTTATTACTATCGGGCTATTTCTATCTGGCAATTCTACAGACTCTTCGCGGGGATGACAGGAAGTTGGTTCGCATTGAAAAATCGACAAATCGGACAGTTATTGATCCCACGTCCCGTGATCGTAAGCTTCGTTATGGCGATCGACATCGACAGACATGGATTCATTGCTCGACCGTCCTCAAACAGAGATGAGACTCATGCCGAAAATCCTCGTTGTTGATGACGCCCTGGCCGACCGCGCACTCGTCGCAGGGCTCGCGGCCAAGTGGATGAACAGCACCGTGTTCGAAGCGATCGACGGACGCGACGCGCTGGCCAAGATTGAAATCCACCAACCGGACGTCGTGCTCACCGATCTGCACATGCCGGAAATGAACGGCTTCGAGTTGGTCACCGCCATCAAGGAGGACTTCCCTTCCATTCCGGTCGTGCTCATGACGGCCAAAGGGAGCGAAGAGATTGCAGCTCAGGCCTTGCGCGGCGGGGCTGCGAGTTACGTGCCCAAACGTCGATTGGCAGACGATCTGTTCAACACCCTTGATCAGGTCCGCAGTGCGTCACTCGGGGAGCAGGCGCAGGCGCAGCTGATGCACTACATGACCGACACGCAAACCAACTTCGTATTGCACAACGATCTCACCCTCATTCGCTACGCGACCGATCAATGCCTGAACATGCTCCGCTGCATGCCACTGGGCGACGAGACAGAGCGACTCCGCGTGGGGATCGCCGTCGAGGAAGCTTTGGAGAATGCCTACTTCCACGGCAATCTCGAAGTCACCACCGAAGCGGACCATGACCTCAGCCGTTACGCAGAAGTCGCCGCTTCGCGTGTCTTCGAACTCCCCTATCGCGACCGACACATTCACCTCAGCGTCGAGATCACCCGCAACCAGGCCCAATTCACGATCACGGACGACGGCCCCGGATTCGACACGGCTGCCACCTTGCAGTTGGTCGAAACTGTGTCACAGGAAGCGAACCCCGGCCGAGGCATCACCCTGATGCGCAGCATCATGGACGAAGTCCGCTACAACGCCGCCGGCAACGAAGTCACGCTGATCAAGCGTGCCGTCCAGGAAGACGATTGATGTGTGCGGAGTCTCGGTGGGCGGCGGGGACGCCGGTCGGACGATCGAATATCGAGAACGTCTCTGATCACCGTGCTCTGTGAGTCTTGCTTTGATCATTGAAGTCACAGAATCGAAGCTCTGTTCGTGATCCTCTGCTCGTGCCCACTCGTGCCATGCTTGCCCAGCTACGCGATGTGAGCAAGGCACCAGCAAAGTCTACTGCGGCAATCGAATAAGTGTAGCGTCCCTAGTGGCGGACAAGACTGGAATCATCGACCCTTCAACGTCCAAACGCCGTTACACCAAAGTGCCCGTGGCACTAAGGGATCACAAAGAGTGCCTGTAAGGTTCGTTACTCGCCTGCGTATTGTCGTTGACCGAACGGCATTCGCCGGTTGATTAGAGGCACGCGAGCATGCTCGTACGTCTCACGCCGAGGACTTGTGGCCGCTCCGCCTGCCGACACGGCGACAGGCAGAGTCACGTTTGCAAACACCGACAAGTCCCCGGCCCTGGCCGCGCCGCCTGATCACCGTCAACCGTTCGTCACCCGGACCGGTCGGTCCATCTTTTTCAGACCATTAACGAAGGCCGACTACGACGACCCAAACAGCTCCCGCCAAAGTAGCCATCACGCTCCGTCGTGATGAGCAGATGAACGCCAGACTCCCACCAAGCGCGGACGCGTTCGAGCGACAGCGTCATCACGACGGAGCGTGATGACTACTTTTTTGCCACTGACATCAGCGCCCCAACAACCTCACCGGAAGTGCCATTGCATGTCCGGCCGACGTTCACCATGCGCCCCACGCTTGGTACTGCTTCGGCCAGGCCAGCAGTGCTGACACGTGATTGAACACCGACCCTGCCCGACTGATGTAGTGGCACCGATCTCTGAAATCCACACCAGCCCACCCCACTCACAAACTAACGTGTCCGGAAGAACATCGCGCTGCGAACATTTCGCGATCCTCCGTGTCAAGCTCACGCATCTCGCAGCGAGTCTTCACTTCAAGCAGAGCGAATCGTCGTCTTGCATCGCCGTTGTGGGTCTTGTAAGCTTCGGCTCTGGAAATGGTTACACCATTTCGGAGAGGTGGCAGAGTGGCCGAATGCACCGGTCTTGAAAACCGGCGTGGGGAAACTCACCGGGAGTTCGAATCTCCCCCTCTCCGCTTTTTTTCACAGTCCCAATTGCGATGGCCACTGTGTCGCATCAGGCATAGTATCACTGTCACTTGAGAATGATCACTCACGGACTTGATGAGTTGATCAGCCGCATGTACAGCCGCTGGACCTCTCTCATGCAGCAGTGACCGTCTGCGGCGAGTGTCTGGCAGTGAGCTTCCGGGGATTCGGATTTTGCGAGCAGTTTCCGAATCCGTGTGGGAGTTCCCTCTTCGACGTCGGATTCGATCTCGTCCGTTGTGAAGCCAAAGCAGGCACAGATGGGGGCTGCAGTGTCTTTCGGATAGACGGGTGACTGCAATTCGTTGACACTCACGCAGCGTTCAAACAAATCGAAGTATGCCACCTCGCATGTCGCGAAGCCGCAGAACCAGGCCGTCTCCCCCAACTGGGGTCGCGAATCGGGTTGCACATGGTGGTCTAGTGTCACCTGCTGCACGGCCATTCCGAGCGAACCACAGCGGGGACAGTAGGCACGCCCGTCGAACTCAGGTTCACGCACGAAGGCCTTGTTCATCCAGTCACCACAAACACACGGGGATCATTGATGGGACGTCCCGCATTGTACCGACTCTCCGATGTTGATTCCGGCGACATCGTCAATGTCAGGTGAAACAAACGACACTGTCTGCCCTCTGTGTATGGGTCGCCGCGTCTTTGTTTTTTATGAAGATCAAAATCGACACTACTTCCGCTGTGAGACGTGTCAGTTGGTCTTTGTGCCTATCGCGTTCCACCTCTCGTCCTCCGACGAGAAGACCGAGTATGACTTGCATCAGAATTCGCCGGATGACCAGCGGTATCGTCGGTTTCTCACACGACTCTTCGAGCCGGTGCAAGCGCGACTGACTCCTGACAGTCGCGGCCTCGATTTCGGATCGGGACCTGGACCGACGCTGTCGGTCATGTTTGAAGAGGCGGGTTACCCGATGGCGGTCTACGACCCGTTCTACGCGCCTGACACGTCACCACTCTCCAGGCAGTATGACTTTGTGACATGCAGTGAAGTCGTTGAGCACTTTCGAACGCCGCGGGTCGAACTGGAGAAGCTGTGGTCCTGCGTCAGACCGGGCGGCGTACTTGGCATCATGACCAAACTAGTGTTGAATCAAGAAGCGTTTGCCCGATGGCACTACAAGGACGATCGGACTCATGTCAGCTTCTTCTCCCGGACAACCTTTGAGTGGTTGGCGGCAGAGTGGCGCGCAGAGCTGACGTTCATTGGGAGTGATGTGATCCTGTTACGAAAGCAGGAATCTGGCTGACAACGTCTGGGATTAAGATGAAATCGTTGAGTGCTCACTGTGACCTCTGTCATTCCCGCGAAGGCGGGAATCCAGCGACCGCTGATACACTGCCCTTGGATGACTTGCTGGTGAACGCTGTCTGGATTCCCCCTTCGCGGGAATGACTTGACAGGTTTTCAGCATAAGCACCAGACACTCGAATGTTGCTGCTTTTGTTCCTTGCCTTGGCTGCTTTGAGTAGCCGGTAGGCTTCACCTGATTTTCGATTGTCCGTCGATGCCTTATTTCGAGTAGGACATCAGGATGGGGGGCGGCTCGATACTGGCCGTGCCGGGCAAGTCTTGCTCGGTGAGTTTGTCGCCCAGTTTGGTGACCTTCTTGAGGAAGGCGTCGGTTGGTCGCCGACCGAGAAGCTGGTCGGTCAGCTGCGTGCAGATGACATCGCCGGCAGTCCGGATCAGTTCGCTCTCGTGCTGACCTGAGTACAGGCTCGTGGAGAGGATCACGAGGCCCTTTTGGATACGGGCGGAGATCTCTGCCATGCGGCACTGACGGTCGGCCAGTTTGAGTTGATGCGTTCGCATGGCGGCGGACGTTTCGTAAGCCGACTGATGCAAGAAGTCAACTGCGAACTCGGCGTGTTTGTGGAGTGAAGCATCCATCCTCGGAAACTGTGGGCTGGGACGCCGCTGCATCTTGCTGCTCGCGAACCACTTGCTGTACTCCCACAACGGGCCCTTAAGTGCCCACGCATGAGCGGGGTTCGCCAGGTTGGGGTTCTTGATTCCGGCCTTCTGCAGGGCCTTGCCGATGGGCTCGAAGAACTGTCGTCCATGCTGTTTGACCAGCGACTTGAAGAACGCAAGTCCGAGCATCTCACCTTCACCCTCATAGATGCAGGGGGCAAGGAATTCATGCACGTTGTCGCCGAAGATGTGTCCGTGCAGGAAGGAACGGCCGCCGTGCGTCTTCATGTGCAGTTCGATGGCGGCGTGCTTCTGTGATTCGCTGCCGAAGATCTTCGCGACGACACACTCCATCTCGCCGCGGTATCCCAGGTCGAGCAAGTTGCCGGTCCAGTTGGTGAGTGCATCGCAGGCGACAATGAGCCCGGCGATCTCACCGAGACGGCGTTGCACCAGTTCGCGTTTGCCGATCGGCTCGCCGTAGGTCACGCGGAACTTGGCCCAGGGAATCATGTCGGCGAGCATGCCTCTCATGGTGCCCGCTGCGTTCGCACACAGAGCAACGCGTCCACGGTTGAGGCCGTGGTAGGCGATCGACAGCCCGTCACCATCGCCCGGATCGAGATGATTCTTCGCAGGGACACGGAAGTTATTGAAGATGATGCCGCAGTTATGCGTGTGCTTCAGGGCGTAGAGACCATATCGCTTCAGGCTGAAGTGCTCGTTCTCTTCCTCAGGCAACTCCGCGATCAGTACGGCCGGCTTGTTGTCGATGAGACAGACGACGCCAATCATGCGGCCCGGTTGCACGTTGGTGATGAACAGCTTCTCTCCATTGAGCACGTAGTCGTCACCATTAAGGACAGCTGTCGTTTTCAGTGCGGTCAGATCGGACCCGGCACCAGGTTCCGTCAGTGCGAATGCAGACAGTCGCTTGCCACTTGCGAGCAAAGGCAGCAGTCGCGACTTCTGATCGTCATTGCCGAAGGTGATCAATGGGTCGACCGCACCGATGCAGCCGTGCACGGAGGCAAGCCCGGCGATCGTCGGATCGAGTGTCGCCATCTCAGTGAGGAATGTGGCGAACTGCAGGAACGAGGCCCCGGAACCGCCATTTCCAGGATGGATCAACAGACCCCAGTAGCCAACGTCCCCCAGTTCGCTCAGGACCTGTTTGCTGATCTTTCTTTCATCATCCATCAGGCTGCCGGCTTTGATGTGCTTGCGCACAACGTCCAGCGATGCGTCCATCACTTTCTTCGCCGAATCCGATGCTGCGATTGCCGGTTTGTCGAACCCGAAGAGTTCGACGGGTGCCACTGGCTCCCATACAGATCGGTGTGCCGGACTGTTGACTGTCTGATACCGCTTCTCGAACATCTCTTCGACGCGATCGTCAGCTGCATCGACGGCCCCCATGCGGCGAACTTCGTCTTCCGATTTGCCTCCCATCTTGAGAGCTTCGGCGGCGAATGTCGTCGGCTCGGTGGGAATCCGCGGAGCGTTTTCTGTGTCGACGACTGAAGATTCAGAGTCTTTGACAGGAGACATTCTCGATACCTCGTAATCGAAACGAACAAACGACGTTACAGACCAACCGGGTTGTGCGACGCTGGAGTGTGTGTGTCGGACTCTGTGAAATACGAGCTGGGTTGGAAACGTGGACCACACAGGTCTGAGAGTTCAATCAGCCTCTTGCCAAGCCTATCTCGTCCCCAAGTTTCAGCCAAGCGCAATGGTCCTCCCCGGAAGGGAGCGAACCCTGTTCCCAGCACCATGCCCAGGTCGACCATCCATGGTTCCTGAACGATCCCGTCATGGAGACACTGGCCAGCCGCGTTGATGAGTGAGAGGATCAGCCGCTGCTGGACGCCGCTGAGCATCTCCCCATCAAAATCAATGGGGTCCGGAAGTGTGGGTGTGCCACCGCTGGCGGACGCCGCCATTGGTTCTCCCCGTTTGCCGGCTTTGTAGTCGTAGAATCCCTTCCCGGTCTTTTGCCCGCGACGACCCTGAGCCACCATCTCGGCGAGGTGCTTGGGAGTGGGGCTGTCTTCGACACCCTCCATGGGAAGATGACTGGCGACGTCTGCTCCCACATCGATGCCGACAGTATCCATCAGTTCGAGCGGTCCCATGGGCATGCCGAAACGTTTCGCCTCACGGTCGATCTCCGCGATCGGATGACCTTCCACAACGAGCCGCACGGCTTCGTCGAAGTACGGGAACAGAATTCGATTCACCAGGAAGCCGGGCCCCTCCGCGACGACGAGCGGTGTTTTTCCCAGAGTCTTGACGACATTCACCAACGCATCGATCGTCGCGTCTGATGTGTCAGTCGCACGGACAACTTCAACCAGTGGTAACTTGTGCACGGGGTTAAAGAAGTGGAGTCCCGCGACACGGTCCCCCCGCTCCGTGACCGAAGCCATCTCACTGATCGAAAGCGAAGACGTATTCGACACCAACAGAACGTGAGCTGGCAGTTGTTCATCGAGTTCGCGGAACACTTTCTGCTTGACGTCCATACGCTCGACAATCGCTTCGATGACGAGGTCTGCCTTCGTGACTGGCTCCATCTCTGAAGTCGGTGTGATCGCGGCGAGCGCCTTGTCTGCGTCTTGTCGTTTAAGTGCCCCTTTCTTGACGCCTTTTTCGGTGAGGGAAGTGATTTGCTGCATTCCTTTTTGGACGGTTGCCTCGTCGATGTCCTTGAGGATGACTTGGAAGCCGCTCGTCGCCGCCAGTTGAGCGATGCCGGCTCCCATCGTCCCCGCACCCAGCACGGCGATCGTTTGGACCACAGGCCGCTGCTCACTCATTGATGTGACCCAAGTCTGTGCGGATCGTGCCTTCTCCCGCTGGAAGAACAGTCCCAAAAGATTGCGACATGTCGGCGTGAACAGCACTCGACTGAACTCGACCCGCTCCTTGGCGAGTCCGGTTGCCATGCCTTGTTTCAAGCCCGTCTCGATCGCGTTCAAAGCGGCCGTCAACGCGGGGTAGTGTTCGGCTTGTTTGGCGATCTGCTTGCGAGCCATCTTCATCACGAATACACGTCCGATTGATGTGCCGTCCAAGAGGCGGTCGCGGAGTTTGGGCGAGTGTTTGTCCGGCGTCTTCCCAGCCAATAGCCTGTCTACGAATGCAGTGATGTCACGGTCGAAAGCGTCTGTCGAGGCGATGGCATCGGTAAGCCCGGCTTGCTTGGCCTTTGCTGCGTTCATTGTGCTGCCGGTGAGGATCATCGGGGCAGCCTTTTGCAGCCCGATCTGACGCGGCAGACGCTGCGTGCCGCCCCAGCCGGGGATCACTCCCAATTGCGTCTCTGGCAATCCCAGTTTGGTCGACGCATCATCGCGGACAATTCGGTACTGGCAGGCCAGCGCGATCTCCAGTCCTCCGCCCAGACAGTTGCCATGGATGGCTGCAACCGAAGGGATCTTGAGGTCTGCGATGCGCTGGAACAGGTCCTGTCCCGCTTTCGAACCGAATTCCGCTTCCTCGGTCGTTTTGAGATTCTGAATTTGTTGAACGTCTGCACCGACGACGAATCCTTGTTCTTTCGCGCTGCGCACGACGAGTGCCTTTGTGGAGTCGTCTTGTTCGAGTTGATCGAGGGCACGTGTCAGCTCAAGCAACAAGGCTTCGTTGAACACATTGACCGGTCGATCAGCGAGATCGAAACTGATGGTCCAGACCCCTCGGTCGTCACGATCGACATGCAGATGCTCATACTCACTCATAGTGACTCCTCCAATGTTCGCTCAACGCACACCGCAGCCCCCTGCCCTCAATCGACACATGCGTCAACGCAGTCAGGGCTTTTGCGGACGGTGTCCGGATGCCAGCCACAACCGCCAGCGACGGCATCACTTCCAGAGGTCGTCGTAAGCTTACCGGAAATCTCCTGGACTTTGCTTTCAACTATCCTGAACGGTGAGGTCATGGTCGTCTTCGAGAGTCGTTTCCGGCGTCGAAGACTCAGTCGTTGCGGTCGCCTCACGCAACTCGCGACGCAGCACCTTCCCCAAAAAGTTGCGAGGCAGATCCTGCTCACTGGCCTCGATGATTCGGGGTCTCTTGTGAGCGGCCAGCTTCTCCCTGGTGAAGGCTTCGAACTCGCTTTGCGAGAACGACTTCTCTGATTCGATAACCACAACCGCTTTAACGACTTCGCCCCTTTCCTCATCAGGGACGCCGACGATCGCCACGTCCTTGACACCGGGATACGCCCTGAGTGTTTCCTCGACATCACCCGGATAGACGTTGAAGCCTGAGGTGATGATCAGATCCTTGATGCGGTCAACGATGCGAAAGAAGCCTTGCTCGTCGTAGGTCGCCATGTCTCCCGTGTGCAGCCAGCCGTCTTTGATCACGCTCTCGGTTGCTTCGGGATTGTTCCAGTACCCGAGCATCACCTGTGGGCCACGCACGCACAGCTCGCCGACAGCACCCGGCTCCAATGGCTCGCCAGGGTTGTCCAGGTCGACGATCATGGCGTCTGTGTCCGGTAGCGGCAGTCCGATCGTGCCCGGCTTGGCGGTACCATCCAGCGGCCCCGCGTGCGTCGTCGGGCTCGCTTCGGAGAGGCCGTAACCTTCGACAATCACCGCCCCCGAATGCTCTTGAAACTCATTCGCCACAGTCTCCGGGAGAGACGCTCCCCCAGACATGATGACTTTTAACGAAGTCATGTCACAATCATCGTTGCGGAGTACCTCGTTGTTGAGTGCCGCCAGCATCGCGGGCACCGCCAGCATCATTGATGGTCGGTGCTCTTCGACCAGTTGGACGACTGTTGAGGGGCGAAACCGATGATGCATCACGAGCGTCGACCCCATCGCAATGCCTGTCATGACTGATGCTGACAACCCGTAACTGTGAAAGAACGGTAGCACCGCCAGAACCTTCTCTTCCCCATGATGGCCTCGCGACCAGTGAGATAACTGCCACGCCTGACACATGAGGTTGTGATGCGACAAGGTGACCGCCTTGGGAGCGCCCGTCGTCCCGCCCGTCGGCAGCACGAATGCGGGAGCATGCACTGAACCGGTCACGCGTGGGTATCCCAGGAAGTTGCCCTTGATCGCTTCGTCGAGCCAAAGGACACGCGTCTGCGAACCGGGCGAGCGGAGCCCCACTTTCTGGAAACGCATCCACGCGTAACCCAGCTTTTCCACATGGCCCAATCGCCCCGCCATGCTGGAGAGTATCAGCAACTCCGGCGGTTGATCTCCATGACAGACAAGCGGCGTGAGGATGTCCAGCGTAACGACGTACCGACAGTCGGTGGCCCGCATCATGCTTACAACTTCGTCCGCCACCATCAGCGGACTCAGAGAGACCACGACTCCGCCTGCCATCCAGGTTGCGAAGTGAGCCGTCAGCGACTCGGGAAGATTCGGCAACAGGATGCCCACCCGATCACCCGGCTGCAAGCCCTCCCGCACAAACACGGCGGCCAATCGCTGGGCACGAGAGAACAGTTCCTCATACTTGAGCTTCTGATTGTAGTAGTGACAGGCCACCCGGTCCGGGTACCTCTCAAAGGCCTGCTCCAACAACCAGCCCAATCGCTGTTCCGGGTAAGAGAGTTCCGCAGGAACGCCCAAAGGATAGCTTGTCAGCCACGGACGGCTGGACGAATCGTCACGTCCTGCGTTCCACCATTTGTCGCGGCTTCGTTCACCGGACAGATAATGTAGTGATCTGAGCCAACGCGTCGCATCCGACTGAGGTCCCACCTCGCCAATTTCTACTCCCCCAGTCGACTCCATGACGTCACCCAGTTGTCCGACGAACGCAGCGTTTCGGCAAGACGTTGAATGTCTCACTCACGGATCGCAACGTCTGAAAGCGAACGTCGCGACGCTGCGTCAGTCCGGTCCTCAATAAAAAGAGAGCGTCGAATACAATTCCAGCCGATTCTCGGCGCTAAGCCGCTTCGCGTCAAACGGAAAAGAGTATTTGTCTGTCAATCGATGTATTACGCAGACTCACGGAAAAAATGGTCAGTTTGCTTCGGCGGTGAGATCCCGTTGCGAATCCTCCTTCAAGCTCCACACTCTTTGCAGTCGAGTGTGAGTGTCGGAGATGTTTGGAAGTGCTTCTCGTCCCGCCTTGCGCCCGGCTTCGATCAATTGTTCGGACTCAGAAAAATCAAACCATTCAATGTCTCCCACATCGGGAGCAATGACGAGGTCCGCTTCGGCACGCAAATCCTCTCGAAATGTCGACTCTCCGATCTCGATAATCCGCATCAAAACATCGAGTGCTGTTGCATAGTCGGTGAGGTGTTTGATCTGTCCGCCGACATCGACCCCCACCAGAACACGTGGATCGTACTTCCGGGCAATCCGGACCGGTAGCGAGGAGACGACGCCCAAATCACACAACATTCGATCCTCCCACTTGACTGGCGGGAAGATGCCCGGGATCGATGCCGATGCCTGGACGGCGAATCGGAGCGGACCCTCCTCCAGTACCACCCGCTCACCGCTCAGAAGATCGACAGCCGCGATTGAGAGGGGAATCTTCGCGTCCGCAATATCCGCATCTGGCAGCAGGTGTTTGACGACCTCTTCCAGCAAGGCTCCCGGCAGCAGTGATTTTCGCGTGACGGCTCGCGTGAGTGTGTGATGGGCATCCAGATAATCGGCGACCGTGTGATACCACGAGAACAGCCCCCCCCTGGCGTTGTCGTCTTTGCCACGATGCGCTTTGAACAACTCCTGTTGTTGCCGTTCGAAGTCGGGAGAAAGGAGATAATCGAGCGCCCGCTGCTGGACCCGTTCGATCTCGGGATCAAACGCGTACATGGCCCCCGCCAGGCTGCCGATGCTGATGCCGATCACGCGGTCGACCTGCCATCCAGCCTTCAGCACCTCCTCGATCACACCGAGATGGGCCACTCCTCGAGCCCCGCCTCCGCCCAACGCTAACGTCAAATTCTGCTGCGACATGTGATCCCCGACGCTGACAATCCTCTTTCCTCCGGGATGTCACCAACAACCCCATTCGGAATGACACGTGTCCAAGTTGAAGATCATCTCCCGTTCGGAGACAGTTTTCCAGAGTGATCGTCCAACTCGGCATCCTTTTTTCACATGCGAACAAGGCGAGATGCCCGATTCCACTGCTGGTGGTTGTTCTCAGATGTCATCCTTTGCGACTCAGCCAAGGGGTGACTGCGTGGCTCGTAGCATCACTCCTGCTCTCTTGGTGGTGCATGCCATGTTGTTCGCGTGGGGATACGCCGATCTCTTTTGGGTGAAGTACTTACACCCTCTCTGGGAGACGCACAACCAATCGTGCAGGCTTCTGTCCAAGTCCTGCTCTTGTGGCAGCTTGTCTTCCGGCTTCCTAGAAGCAATCTCGTCATCAGGATTTGATCGAGAATCTGTCGAACAGGGTCAATCTCACGACGCTGCGCGCATCAAAGCAAAGGCTACAACCGCAGGGAGAGTTCTTCGTTGATTTCTGACGGTGTGGAATAAGCCTCACGTCGATAATCTGACATGGTTAAGGGTTCCCTCGTTTGATCAGTGTGCCCATGATGAGATCAACAGACAATTGATCGCGGGACTCCCCTTCCACACATTCGCATCAGAATATGGGACGAACCCGTCCTGCTTGCAAAAAGTCTCCTTCGTAGAGATACTTTTCTTCAACTCGATGCGAGTTTTCCCAAGTCGCGAACTCATAGAGTGTCCACATTTTTTGCCCATTGGCCATTCTGGTGGACAAAGAGTGGGATATCCTTCCATGGCTTCCTGGGGTGTGTTTTGGCCGTGTAATTGTTTGTACGATTCTACTGGACATGGCCGGAACTCTGAAAAGTAGAGCCGAAGTGGCGGAATTGGCAGACGCGCTGGATTCAAAAAGCAAAAACAGATTCACGCCAGTAGCTGGCTACACGCATTTATTAGGTGTTTTCTATCGATTCACGTCTGTCTCGAATCCCTACGAAACCTTACTTATCCCTCTGTTCGGGTGTCGCGACACCAGGTGGATTCTCGGGACTGCGACATCGACCGGACACGTGGGCGTTGCGAGTTCTTCTGTGGATTCGCGTCACGTCGATTGGCCGCATCCGCTTAGGCAATCGGATAATCAATCCAGTATTGAGCTGTCTCTCGACCTTCGGCTGTCTGATCTGGCAGCATAAACTGCTCCAGACATTTGCGTCCGTCGGTCACCTTGGTTCGTCAAGGTCAACCACCGCGTCAGACTCGCGTCTGACCCGCACCACTGACTCGGCTTCCCATCACAGGGTGACGCGATTCTCTGATCTATTTAGTGCGGGCCCGCTCTATCTGTAGCGTCCTGGCTGCTTGCGACTTCACTGGCCTGCGTCGTCCTGTATCGACGAATCGAGGGATTCGCCTGCTTCGGACTCCTTGCCCAGCTTGTCTCAGCAACGCCAAAGCCGCTACACCTATCGCGGGGACGCACTAGACCTTGAACAAGCGTTCCTGGGTTGTGGTTAATGTGTGTTTATGGCGTGCGTTGGCGAACGGTGGCCGTGGGAGGCCGGGGTTTGATTCGGATTATGATGGGGCATGCTGGTTGACTTTCGGGGGCTGGGCGTTGG
>JAJDEJ010000191.1 GCA_029259815.1 Planctomycetaceae bacterium
GCGGGCATCAGGCGGCGCGGCCAGGACCGTCAACTTGTCGGTGTTTGCAAACGTGACTCGCCTGTCGCCGTGTCGGCAGGTCGAGCGGCCACAAGTTGACGGGGTGAGACGTGCGAGCATGCTCGCTTGTCTCTAACATCCGGAATACATTCTGTCAGCAACGATACGTGCCGTCAGGCGAGACCTTTCAGCAAAACTTTCGAGTTTGCGAATAAGATGGCGATCTTCGGAGAGACTTGTGGTTGCCGGGGATGTGTGCCACCGCTGTCTCTGCGGACTGGACTGCATTGGAAGAGCGATATGCTTGAATTCACAATTGACCATCGGTGGAGGCTCACCGTCTTGAGCAGTATTTTCAGTCTGGTGATGCTCGTCTGTAATGCCACCTCCTCCCTTGCCGATGAGGCGACTGTGGTGGCGATTGTTGATTGCACGGTCTTTGATCCGGTCGCTGAGGTCTTGGTGCCACACCAGACGATTGTGATTCGCGGATCGTTGATCGAGTCAGTGGGTGAATCTGATCCGTCAAGTCAGTTTCCCACGGATGCGGTTGTCATTGATGGGCGAGGGAAATTTGCTCTGCCGGGACTCATTGATGCCCACGTGCATCTGGTGCATGTCAGCGATTTCGCCCGCGTCACGGGGGATGAGTTGTTGCCTCTCTTTCTGGCAGCGGGAGTCACCTCCGTTCGCAGCACGGGCGATGAGATCGTGGCTGCAACGTTGGTTGCTCGTTTTGCAGAGAGGCATCCCGAATCGAGTCCGCGTGTGTTTACATGCAGTCCGTTGCTGGACGCTGATCCGCCGATCCATCGCGATATTGGCCGCGCAGTGACTGATCCAGAGGAGGTGCCGGCACTGCTGGACGACTTGCAGAAATGGAATGTGACCACGCTCAAGATCTACGCGAGAACGCAGCGGGATGTGGGACGGGCCATCATTGAAGAGGGGCATCGACGTGGGCTGATGGTCACTGCCCATTTGGGAGCCTATTCGGCCCAGGAGGCTGTCGCAGATGGGATTGACTGTCTGGAACATATCTGGTCGGTCTTCAACGATGTCATCCCCGAGGACGTGGCGAAAGAGCCGGGGTACCGCGGTCGGCTCGAATTCGATACTCCACTTTGTGAGGCCCTCCTTGAGGATTTGGCGGAGCGGAAGACCTTCGTCGATCCGACTCTGACCGTTTTCCGCAACATGATTCTGTTACCGGATGTGCCCGAAGTTTACGACCATCCTGACAATCAGTTGGCGCCCCAACGGCTGCGAGACTTCTGGCCGCTCTATCTTGCCAAGACCGGCTGTCCGCAGGGAGGAGAGTTGGAAGATCGACAGCGAGAGTTCGCGAAGTTCCAGGAGTTGACGGGGAGGCTCTACCGCGCGGGAGTTCCGTTGCTGGTGGGCACCGATTCCCCGGAGCCGCAAGTCACCCCCGGATTTTCATTGCATCAGGAACTGGAATTGCTCGTCGAATCCGGAGTGCCCGTTGCTGCGGCCCTTCGTGCAGCCACGCTGAACAATGCAACGGTGCTTCAGCAGGAAGAGCACCTGGGCACTCTCGCCCCCGGCAAGTTGGCGGACATCGTGTTACTGACTGCGAATCCCCTAGAGGAGATCCGCAACACGCGGAAGATCGAACTGGTCATTCGAGATGGCATCATCACTCGCCCAGAGGATGTCCTCAAACTTGCACCAAGCGACTAAGAGCCTTCGACTTCACCCGCCGGGTGTTTGTGTTTCACTTGTTGATGTGTCACTGCATCGACTAGACAACGATCGCCCGTTTGTTCATTGACTCTTGTCGTCAAGCGTAGCCGAGGGCGATGGTTGACTGGTAGACGATTAGAGCTGCGGCGTAGGCGAGAAGGGTCATGTAGCCGAGTTGCAGGAAGGCCCACCTCCACGAGCCCGTTTCGCGTTTGGTGACGACTTGCGTGGGCAGGCATTGCATCGCGAGGACGTAGAACGTCAGCAGGCTCAGGCAGGTGGCGGTGGTGAAGACAGGGGAGCCGTCCGGGCGTTGTTGGCGGCGGAGGGTTTCCACGAGCGTGTCCCCTTCGGCGTCTTCGCCCATGCCGTACATGATGGCGAGGGTCGAGACGACGACCTCTCTGGCAGCGAAGGAACTGATGACGCCGACGTTGATTCGCCAGTCAAAGCCGAGCGGACGAAAGATCGGTTCGACGAAGCGACCGAGACGGCCAGCGAAGGAGTGGGCCAGGCCAGCCTGTGCGACCAACTGATCGGCTTCCTGAATGAGAGTCTCAGCATCATCACCGGTGAGCTCCTCAGCCGAAGCACGCAGGGCGGCGACTTCTGCTGCGGCCTGGGGGGGGAGTTGCTCTTCGGAGAGTTTGGGATAAGTGGCCAGTGCCCAGAGGATGACCGAGATCATGAGAATAGCCGAGCCGGCGTTTTGCACGAACACCGAGGCGCGATCGTAAACGGTCAGCAGAGCGTTCCGCAGGCTGGGGCGTCGGTAAGGTGGCAGTTCGATCACCAGTGGCACCGTCTCGCCACGCAGGATGGACTTCTTCAGTCCCAGTGCTGTCAGCAACGCAGCAGCGATGCCGAGCAAGTAGGCACCGACGAAGACCAGCGCCGCCTTCGAAGGGGAGTCACTGAACAACAGGGCCGCGACCATCGCGTACACCGGGAGGCGTGCGGAGCAAGTCAGCAGGGGGAGCACGAGAATGGTGACGAGTCGGTCCCGCCAGTCTTCGATCACGCGGGCCGCCATGATGCCGGGAATCGCACACGCATGCGCCGAGAGCATGGGCACAAACGCTTTGCCCGGCAGACCGACGGATCGCATGAGGCGCTCCATCACGAAGGCCGCACGAGCCATATACCCGCTGTCTTCGAGTAGACAGATGAAGAAGAACAGCAGACAGATTTGCGGCAGAAAGACGAGCACTCCGCCGACACCGCCAATCACGCCATTGACCACGAGACTGCGAAAGTCGTCAGCCGGGAGCAGAGCCACCAGTGTTGACACGATCGCGGCGATCACGATCGTGCGTTTCGTCCAGCGGATGCCGGCGATGCGATAGCCAAGTCCTGTCACGAGGAACGTGAGAGTCCCCACGACCGGCAACCACAGCCAGCGATTGATCGGCTGCGTGGGGATCAGTCCGTCGACTGTCGCCGCGATCCGGGAGAAGCCTTCGTCGATGAGCGTCATCGGCACGTCAGCCAATGAAAAGATCAAATAGAAGACGCCCAACATCAGTCCGAGGAACGCACCCACACCCAGCACGGGATTGGTCAGCACACGGTCGAGGAAGGACGTGCTTTGACTGGCATTGGCAGGTTGCTGAACCGTGCCGCTCGTGATTCGCTCGGCCCATTCGTAGCGGGCTGAGTAGGTACAGCCACGGCAGCCGACAGTGCATGACTGGTGCTCCTCATCCAGCATCGGGAGTTCGCGAGAGACAGCGTGGGCCAGCGTGGCGCGCAGCTCCTCGATGCCACGGCCCGTGCGGGCACTGACCGGCACGACGACACAACCGAGTTCTGAGGACAGCCGATCAACTTCGATCTTGATCTCGATGTCATCGGCAGCGTCGATCAGGTTCAGGGCAATGACAGTCGGGAGGTTGAGTTCGAGGACTTCACTGGCCAGAAACAGGTTACGCTCGAGTTGTGTCGCATCGACCACGAGCAAGACAGCCGCCGGCGCCGCCAGGCTCTCAAGTTCTCCAAGCAGGACCGACTTGGCGACCTGCTCTTCCGGGCTGAGGGCATCCAAGCTGTAAAGTCCCGGCAGATCAGCCAGCTCGATGTCGCGTCCGGGAAGCTTGAGCACTGCACGACGCAGGTCGACCGTGATGCCGGGATAATTCGCCGTCTTCGCCCGCATGCCTGTCAAGCGATTGAACAGACTCGTCTTGCCGGTGTTCGGATTGCCGACAACGACAACCAAAGCCGGTTCGACAGCGATGTCCTCTGGACTCAACACATTCAAAGTTGGAGAGCTGGTCATGACTGGGCTGTGACCAGAGTGTCGGCTGGTAACTCGGCAGGGACAGAGGCAGGTATCTCAACGGTGACAAGTTCGGCAAGCTGCTTCGACAGGCCAATGTTGGTCCCGATGACTCTCAAGATCATGGGATCTCCCGCTTGCACAACTTCCAGCGGGCGTCCCTCGCAAATCCCCAATCGTTTCAGCCGAGATGCGAGCGGACCATCCCCCTCGACCTGACGGCAAATCGCTCTTCCCTGGGACATCTGAGAGAGTGGGATCATGTTCAATCGCGACATAGAGAGCATCGCGAACGGGGACAGGTATGAAACTGAGACTCTGTCTCAATAGCATACCGAAACAGGGATGCTTTTAAAAGGGAACAAAGTCGGCGGTAGTGGCCAGTTTGGTCATCATTATCGTGGGTGGCACGCCCTGACGTCAGGAAGGGCGTGCCGAACTGTTCTGGAGCCTTCGATTCTTAGTCCTGCGCTCGCCACGCCCATCCCGTTGGTCTGGGTCGTGCCACCCACTTCTATCAAACTGACCCACCACTCAGTCGGCAATCCATCGGTGGCGCCACTGTGGATCCGGTCTCTTGAAGTGAAACTGACCATTTTTCGAGACCGGTTGGGCCGAAGTACGACGAATTTACGAGGAGAGGTCCGGGATTCGAAAGACCTTGAGCGTCACTTCACTATCGCGGGCCCACTGCGTGGGTCGGGTGTAGTAGGCGATCAGGACTTCGTCATCGAGGAAAGTGACGGAGGGGTACGCGGCATCGTGGTCGGGGCGGTTGTCAATGTCCTGGAAGTGCGACCATGTTTCGCCTTCGTCCTTCGAGATGGCAGCGGTCAGCGGTGTACGGGGCCAGTTTGACTTCGACGCAACGTTGTTCCAGACCAGCAGCAAATCACCGGTCGAGGGGATGCGCTTGACGCACGAGGGGGACTCGGGGGACGGCAGTTCACTTGGCTCAGGTGTTGACCAGTGATCGCCTCCGTCGTCGGAGTAAGAGCGATAGAGACACTCGTTCGTGTTCCGCAGGAAGCACATCAAGCGACCGTCCTTCAGTTCCACGATCGCAGGCTCATGACATCCGCGACCGGGGGCCGTCATGCTGTCGCTGCTGCGTTTCCAGGTTTGAAAGCCGTTGTCGGAGTAAAACACGAATGAGTGCAGATCGCCGCCACGATAAGTGGTGCCGCCAATGTACTTCTCTGCAGAGGGACCATGTGCCGGGATCAGCACGCGGCCGGTCGACAGCCGCAGGGCGCGGTCGGCGTTGTTGCAGTACCAGCCCGGTTCGGAGATTTGCACATGCGGTGACCATGTCTCGCCATTGTCGGTCGAGCGTCGCAGGTAGACGTTACGCTGCGAGTTGGAGTCCCAGCCGACGAAGGAGAACAGAATCTCGTTGTCGGACAAACGCACGAGGTTGGGATGCTTGACGTTGTGCTGCCAGTGATTCTCCTGCAGCGTCATCGAGTCGGACCATGTGCGACCCCGATCAGTCGACACCTTCGCCGAGATCCGACAGGGCATCTCATCACTCGCCTGATTGGCCTTGGACGTCGGCTGACGCGTCAGCAGCGACGGACGGTTGGCATAGTATTCACACCACACGAGCAAGAGACGCCCGGCATCCAGTGGGAAGATCAACTGATGATCGTGCCGCGGGTGAGCGGGCGACCATCGACAGACGACGTCCTCGTGAACCGGCTTGAGCAACGGTCGCTTGCCGCTGGTCGAGCCATCATCAGTTACGGCAAACTGTGCACCGATTGTGGAGACACCAAGCGCGGTTGATGCTCGCAGCCAGTCTCGCCTTGAGAAATGGAGTGGCGTCATAGGAGTCTCCGTGTGAAGGATCGTCAGAGCTTCGAGGAAGCGGTATCATGAAGTGGATCGATCTCGCTCGTCACATGAATTGTATGATACCCGGAGTAGTGCCGTGATTCGTTGCACCCAGCTGATCATTCTGGCGATCATCTCCTGCACAATTGAACTCTCCAGCATGCAAGCAGCCGAGCTGAGTGCGGGGACGGCACGTGTCGATCTTACGCCACCGCTCAGCATGAACGCACCGCTGGGAGGCTATGGGGCACGGATGAACGCGCCGGCGGAGGGGGTGCACGATCGCATCTTTGCCAAGGCGTTGGTCCTCTCCGATGGTCAACGGCGCTTCGCACTTGTGACGTGTGACATGCTGGGGCTCACACCACCGGTGAAGCCGGAGATTCTCAAACGCTTGGGCGACGGCTGGACGGCAGAGCAGGTGCTCATTCTGCCGAGCCATTCGCATGCGTCGATCGAGATGAATGCGATCAATCCCAACAACACGTTTGGTATCCCGCAGATCGGCATTCATGATCCCGACTTGTACGAGTTCACGGTCAATCACTTCGTCGACGTCATCCGCCGCGCGGCGGATGAGTTGCAACCGGTCACGATCGGCACAGCGAGTCGTGAAATCCCCGGCTGGAATCGTAACCGCCGCGCGGACAGCAAACTCACCGACGACGAGATCACGATCACCCGCATCGACAAGATTGGCGGCAAGCCACTGGCCGTGCTGGTCAACTTCACGGCCCATCCCACGATGATGTCTGAGAAGGAGATGCTGTTCTCCGCCGGTTGGCCCGGTGCTCTGCAGCGCACGATGGAGGCATCGATCGGTGAGGGCGTGATGGCGATGTACTACAACGGTGCCCAGGGTGACCAGACCACCATTGGCAGACCTGCTGGCGGCAACAGCAACTGGGAGCGAGCTGCTCAGTACGGTCTGGAGCTCGGGCTGCTCGCCGCAGGTGACTGGCAGTCGATCGACACGCGCCGCAACATCGCCTTCGACTTCCACCTCCAACCGATCGACCTGCCCGAAAGCAGCTGGCACCCGGACTTCATGTCGACCGGCGGAGCCGAGTACGGCCTCACTGAAGAAATCCTCACCGAACTCCTCCCCAAGATGCAGCCCACCCAAACCACCAGCGGCTCACTCCGTCTGGGCGAGTTGCTCATCATCGGCATCCCCGGCGAGATGTCCGCCGAACTGGGCATCAACCTCAAGGCGAAGGCGAAGGAAATCACCGGCGCCTCCCACCCGGTCATCGGCGGCCTCGCGAACGAATGGATCAGCTACATCCTCACCGCCGACGCCTACCGCACCGGCAAGTACGAGGCGAGCGTGAGCTTCTATGGCGAAACACTGGGGGAGACGATCACAGCAGGCGCAATGATAGGTTTGCAGAAGCTCCATCAGTAGGACAGTTGGCAGCAAGCACCTGCGCAGAACCAGCTGCACAACCTGACATCAGCATCCTGCTGCGCAAGAATGCCGCCGTCAGTTCACCAGACCTTGCGCGAGCCAAACTCATCGACCGCAACGACTTGACCGCTGCTCCGCCCCGAAATACTCTCACGCAGGATCGCAAGTGAATCATAAGTTAGACGGCAGGAGGTGTGACATTCCTCCATCGATGATCATTGAAGAATTCAAAGCACTGAGGGATGAGGTCAAGCGCTGCGAGGCCGAGTCCCTGAAGATAACACTCTTCGTATTCACCGGGGCGGTCGTCGCCGCTGGTTTGTCTGATAGTGCGTGGCTACCGCGATTACTTGTCCCTACGCTCTTTCAAATCGTCCTGCTGTGGGGAATGCACAGCTATCATTCACTGAACTCAATTCGACTTCGTCTAAGCACGTACATTGAAACCCTCATCGAACCTGAAGTTGATGGCCTCAACTGGGAACGCCGCAACACCGAGTTCAATAAACTCAACTACGAATCGTATTACTTCAACAACTGGTTAGTCAGCGCTGTCCTTCATTGCGGATCGAACGTCTTTTTTTTGCTTCAGCTGCTAGGCTTGTTACTGTCAGTTGACGCCATCAATACGTTTGACGCTGCTGCGCAAAGCCACGCGTGGCCATTGGTCACAATGCTCGTGTTGCTTCATCCAATGAGTTTCTTATTCATGATGAAATGTGTTTTCCTCAAACCGAAGCCGGACCATTACCGGCAACTATGGTTACAGATCCAGCACGAAGAGGCTGGTCCGTGATTGGCCACATCGATCGTCGCCTAACAAATCGCTCAACCGGAATTGCGGGCCGGGCCGAATCTGACAACTGAAAGCAACTGGCCGCAATCCGGTTAGCTCAGGCGTTGGACGGACCTATGAAAGATCCTCGTACCTCAAGGTTTTACGAACTCCGAAAGCGAGATCGTTCTCAGCTGATGCCAAGCGAGGCGCGAGAGGTTGCTGTATGTTGCGAGCGCATGATCGAATTTGTTTCGCATCGTAAGGCTCGTAAGCAGTGGATTGCCTTGCTCGCTCAGTATCGCGAGATAGCAGAATTAAGCGATCCCCCGTAGCAGTAGGGAATCGGTGGGGTGACGTCCAACAACTCACTCAAGCGGACCAGCAGGGCCGGACACTTGTGCTGCCGCATCGACCATCGGCGGGTGGCCCCAGTTGCTTGCAACTTGGGTGCCGAAGGCACACGAGGTCCCCAGGTGAGTTTGCAACCTCAACCTGTGTTCTCTAGTCGCTACGCGACCCCGGTTGCAAGCAACTGGGGCTACCCGCTGATGACCCACTAGTCCTGTGGCTTGCCGACATCGATTTTTGACCAGTCGATGTGGTCGGCTTCGTCGCGGAGGGTGTCGAGAGCGGCAGTCGCTTCGATGAGTTGGGACGTCTCGACGAGAATCTTCACCTGACCGGGCACGCCGACTTTGAAGTCGGACGCGGGACCGCCCGACTTCTCGGCGTGGATGCCTTGCTCCTGAAGAGCGTCGACGATCAGTTGGGCTTCGTATTCGTGGGAGGACATCGTGAGAACGGAAAGGTGAGTGTCTTCAGACATGGGTTCTTTTGCTCCATTGTGAACCGGTAAGTGACTCGGCATACTCCGCAAGGTCTCAAGGGGTCAGGCACCATTTCGTCCAGAACATTCCCATTGCTGCCGGGTGATGTCCCGAGACGAAGTGGTGCCTGACCCCGTTGTCTTGGGGAAGGAGCCGTGTCTTTTTCATCAACTCTCCGCATTGTCTCAGGCGGACAGACGGGTGTCGACCGAGCAGCGCTGGATGTGGCGTTGGAGCTGGGGCTTCCCTGCGGTGGCTGGTGCCCGCGAGGTCGCAAAGCCGAGGATGGGCCGATCGATGAGCGGTATCCGTTGGAGGAGACGGAGTCGGCAAAGTATGACGTTCGAACCCGACGTAATGTGCGTGAGTCGGACGGCACGCTGGTGTTGACGATCGGTGAACCGGTCGGGGGGACGGCACTCACGGTCGCCGTCGCTGAGCGAGAGGGGAAGCCGTTGTTGGTGCTAGATCTTGATCTGCAACCAGTGGCGGAACACGTGCGAGAGTGGATCGATCTGCACAGAATTCAGACGCTCAACATCGCTGGACCACGGGAGAGAATGCTGCCGGGGATCGCTGAATTGTCAGCGGAGTTTCTCCGTGAAGTATTCGGCACAGAGTAGTCATCACGCTCCGCCGTGATGTCGCTGTCGCTCTGACGTGTGCGAGCTTGGTGGGAGTCTCCACTTCATCCGCTCATCGCGCGGAGAGGGTGTCAGTTTTTGAAGAGCGGACACACACTCCGTAGGACGGACTTCCAAGTCCGTCCAGAAACACCTTCAAAACGGTGATGACGAGCAAGGGACCAAGGAATGGACGGATTTGGAAATCCGTCCTACGAAAAACTGACACACGCGGAGTGTGATGGCTACTTTCAGCAAGCGAACACGTGTGTCTTCAGTCAGAGAAGTCCGACAACAAACCCATGCGGACGAGTTTGGAGCGGCACTCGTCGCGTTCGCGGCAACGTTTGAGGTCGGCCCAGGAAGGGTCTTGAACGGAGAGGAAGGCCGCGTCGTCGTAGGGCGGAGCGGTGACGGTGTCGCAACCGTGAGCGGTCAGACGCTCGATCACGCCGACATCCAGCCGCGTGAGAAACATGGCCTCTCGTCGATAATCGTTGAAGGCTTCCCAAACGATCGGGAACAACGGCTGCACGATCTTCTCACCGATGGTCGTCGCATATTGTCGAATCTCCCATTGAGCGTGCTCGTCCATTCGCAGCGAGAGGAAGTTCAAGAGGTTGTGCAGGTCGATTTTCCAGTAGGCCTCGGTGTAGGTGCAGAGCGGCAGGTCTTTGCGTGCCTGCTCCCGCGCGACTCCCGCGTCAAGGCGGTCGACGTAGAGCTGCGCCGCTGCCTGTTGAAACTCTTCCTCGGACGCAGTCAACTTCTGGCCTTCTTCGGCAGACAACGATCCTCCGCTGCCTTGTCGGTTGACGGCTGATTGCGATCGCCATTCCTCGGGCGGAGTCGTCTGGGCAGAGTCGATCGCGACGGAGTACCGCGTGCTGTACTCGTTGACGTTCGCGGTGCGGTGGCGAATCCACTGCCGCCAGCAGTCCATTGGGACACGCACCAGAATCTTCACCTCCGCCATCTCGAATGGTGTCGTATGCCGATGCCGCAGCAGATAGCGGATCAGCGTCCGATCGTCCGAGACCTTCTTGGTCCCAGCCCCATAACTCACACGCGCAGCCTGTACAACCGACGAGTCATCTCCCATGCAGTCGACAAGGCACACAAACCCGTCATCCAAAACATGGAATTTTTGCCAGCGAAGATCGTCAACCTGTTCCGAGTTTGTCGTCATCGTTCGCGTCATGAATTGCAGGAAATGTCTGTCCGTCTCTCTGTCTGTCGATGCCACGTTGTAACGTCGCTGCCAGCGGATTTCCACGATCGGTAGAGAATTGCTGACAGCGGAGACAACTGGTTCGTCGGACCAACCGGTCGACTCAGCGATCACACCGTCTTAATATGTCACACTCCGGTCATGCGTCTGTATGAGAGAGTGACATGATGACACGTTGTCTTTTGCCCTGCTTTTTACTGACATTTGCTGTTTCTCTTGTTCAGGCAGCCGACCGACCGAACTTCGTATGGCTGGTCTCCGAGGACAATTCGAAGCACTACCTCAAGCTGTTCGATGGGCACGGAGCCGAGACGCCTCGCATTGCGGCGATGGCCCAGGACGGCCTGCTGTTTGAGCATGCCTTCTCGAACAGTCCTGTCTGCTCAGTCGCGCGGACGACACTGATCACCGGTTGCTACGCGCCTCGCATCGGCACTCAGTTTCATCGCAAGACGGTCGAGGTGCCGCTTCCCGAGGGACTGCAAATGTTCCCCGCCGTCCTCCGCCAGGCGGGTTACTTCACGACCAATCGCCAGAAGAAAGACTACAACGCCATCGAAGGTGAAGGTGTGTGGGACGAATCCTCGAAGGAGGCCACATGGCGAAGACGCGGAGACGGGCAGCCGTTCTTCCACATGCAGAGCTTCCACGTCACCCATGAAAGTTCGCTGCACTTCTCGGCCGAGGAGATGGCCAGCGAAGCAACTCAGACCGAGCCGGACAGCGTGACGCTCGCTCCCTATCACCCTGACACGCCGACATTCCGCTACACCCTCGCCCGCTATCACGACCGCATTCGTCAGCTGGATCAGCAGGTCGGCGAAACTCTCGGCCAACTCGAATCCGACGGCCTGCTTGAAGACACATTTGTATTCTACTTCGGTGATCACGGCGGCGTCCTCCCGCGCAGCAAGGGGTATGTTTACGAGACTGGACTGCACGTACCGCTCGTGATCCGAGTGCCTGAGAAGTGGCAACACCTGGCCCCGGCACCGCGTGGCTCACGTGTTCCGGGTTTCGTCAGCTTCATCGACTTCGGCCCCACGCTTCTGCACCTCGCCGGTCTTCCTGTTCCCGATGTCGTCGACGGACGGCCGTTTCTCGGCGAAGGGGTGACGCTTGCTGATGTCAACACGAGGAACGAAGCCTTCGGACATGCTGATCGCTTTGACGAGAAGTACGACCTCGTCCGCTCGCTGCGTCGCGGTCGGTTCAAATACATTCGCAGCTATCAACCGTTCAACTTTGACGGTCTGCAAAACAATTACCGCTATCGCATGCTGGCTTACGCCGAGTGGCGAGAACTCTCTCACCAGGGAGAACTGAGCGAAGTCCAACGCCAGTTCTTCGAAAGCCGTGCGCCCGAGGCACTTTATGATCTTGAATCAGATCCGCACGAAACTGACAACCTCGCGGCTGACCCAGCTCACGCTGCCACACTCGTCGACCTGCGGCGACGTCTGTCTGACAAGGTCAAGAGTCTGCCAGACCTCAGCCTTTACCCGGAGAGCCACCTCGTCGATCATGCATTCGACAATCCGATGGCCTTTGGTCAATCGCACAAGTCCGAAATCTCACAGCTCGTGGACATTGCCGACCTTTGCCTGCTGCCCTTCGCCGAAGCACGCGATGACATTGAGTTTGCCCTTAAGTCTGACGACCCGTGGTCGAGGTACTGGGTCCTCATCACCTGCAGTGCCCACGGCGACGCAGCCGAATCCTTCATCACCGCCGCTGAGATGATCGCAGCCTCCGACTCCGAACGTCTCGTCCGTTTGCGTGCAGCCGAGTTCCTCGCCGTGCAAGGGGCAGCCGACCCGCAGGCGGTCATTGCCAAGGCTCTGCGATCAACACGCTCCAGCACGGAGGCCAATCTGATCCTCAACACACTCGTCCTGCTCCGCGATGGGCAGCGAGGTCATGTCTTCGCCATCGACGAAAGTCTGTTCCACGAAACCATCAGAGACGCTGAGTACGTCAAACGGCGATTGGAGTATCTGTCGAAATGAATTAGTCTCTCTCTGCAGAATCATTGTGCCATCACGCTCCGCGTGATGAGCGGATCGACATTCGACTTTCGTGCTTGGGGTCAGCAACCGATTGCATGCTCGTCTCGCGGAGCGAGACGCCTACTTTGGAGTCACCCCACATCATGCCACCGCCGTCAGAACGTGTTGCCGCTTACCGCGATAAATATCGTGCAGAAGACATCGGCCCCCACTACAACGGTCGGGCTCATCTGGCGTTTGTCATCATCGCTTCGCTAGCGACAATCATCGGGCCTTGTTTTCTCGTCCGGGCACCGATCTCGTTCGCAGACTGGATGGCCATTCCCAGTGCCCTGCTGCTCGCCAACATCATCGAGTACCTCGGTCATCGCGGACCGATGCATCATCGGCGGAGCGGAGCCGGGCTGATGTTTCAGCGGCATACCGAAGAGCACCACGCGTTCTTCAGCGAAAATGCCATGACCTGCCGCTCCCCCCGTGACTTCAAGATCGTCCTGTTTCCGCCGGTTATGCTGTTCTTCTACCTCGGAGCCATTACACTCCCGATCGCGATCGTGACGTATTTTGTCACCACGTTGAACGCAGCCTGTTTCGTGATTTCGTCCGCCATGTTCTACTTCCCGTCATACGAAGTGCTGCACTTCTCTTATCACATGGACGAAGACACGTTCATCGGTCGCCTGTGGATGATCCGCGTCCTCCGCGAACATCACCGGGCACACCACAACCCCAACCTGATGCAACGCTACAACTTCAACATCACCTGGCCACTGAGTGACTACTTGTTCGGAACCGTCTACCGGCCCGGCCGGAGTGACGACGAATCCTCACAATGAACGAATTCAACCAGAGTGCTTGGTCCGGGATGTCGTCACCGAAACACCGTCTTCGGCAACTGGTCCAGCACCGTCAACTGGGACAACATCGCAGCAGGCAATTTCACATAGCCCATCGCAGCGTGCGGGCAAACTCTGCCGACCGAGTTTAGCGATGTGATCGAACGGCAGTTTGGAGTACAGTTCTGCCGCTGAATTGACGATAAGTGTTCGTTTGTATACATTCCACCAAGGATGGGAGAGTGTCATGGCTCAAGGTTCGACAATCGAGTGGACTGAGGCCACTTGGAACCCCGTCACCGGCTGTTCGAAGATCAGTCCCGGATGTAAGCACTGTTATTCAGAGCGAATGGCCAAACGCCTGCAAGCGATGGGGCAGGAGCGATATCGCAACGCGTTCAGGGTGACGCTGCAAGAGGATCTTGTTGACTTGCCATTGCGGTGGAAGAAGCCTCGCGTGATCTTCGTGAATTCGATGAGCGACCTGTTCCACATTGACGTCCCTGACGACTTCATCATCCGCTGCTTTAACACCATGCAGCAAGCGACGCAGCACACGTTTCAAGTCCTCACGAAACGACCGGAGCGCGTCGTCGAACTCGCTGGCAGCCTCCCGTGGCCCTCGAACGTCTGGATGGGCACGAGCATCGAAAACCATGAGTACACATGGCGATCACAAGAGCTTGCGAGAGTGCCCGCAGCCATCCGCTTCCTCTCCGTCGAACCACTCCTCGGTCCGATCCCACGTCTGCCCTTGAACCGTATCAATTGGGTCATCGTCGGCGGCGAATCCGGCCCCGGTGCCCGACCGATGGAGGAAGACTGGGTGCTACAAATCCGTGATCGCTGCCAGCGCTACGACGTTCCGTTCTTCTTCAAACAATGGGGCGGAGTCCAGAAGAAACGCACGGGACGCAAGCTGAAGGAACGTGAATGGAATGAGATGCCCGCACTTGCAACTATTTGAATGAGGCACCTGTGGCGAAAGACAAATACTCATGGCAGATCGGTGGTACTGTTCCAGAATTGGATCGTCACAGTCTCGCGAAGCATACCGTCCTCTTTGAATACTTGCGTGAATATGTCTCCGTTCTGACCCTTCAACCTCGTATGGATCGACTCCGGCTCACTCTCGTCGATGGATTTGCTGGCGGGGGTATCTATCCTGCACTTTCTGACAAACGTTCGTAACTGATCTCCACAAAAAAGGCTCTCCGATCACAATGCGGTTGCAAGACACGCGGGCGATCGGAGAGCCAAGGAATGGCAAAGTCGAAATGTCGTTGGGAATCTCCCGAACAAT
>JAJDEJ010000192.1 GCA_029259815.1 Planctomycetaceae bacterium
TCGCGGCATTCCACTCGCTCTTGGTCACTCAGTTCGACAATGTACACTTTCGGCATCAGACTCCTCCTTGAGTTGCAAGAAGGATCCCCAATTCCCTACCGACAGTGAACCCCAATTCCTAGCAGTGAAGATCCACTCGTGATGAGAGGAATCGATCCTGAGAGTCGGCAATCGGCTCTTGCGCACCGTCGGCGATTGCTGAACTCGTGATCTTGCCAGTTGGCTCGAACACATCCTAATGGTGCAATTCTTTCGACGGCAGTCGTCACGTTGACGTGTTCGGTTGCGTTGCACGTTCAGCGGCCTGTTGGAAGACTCCGTTGTGTTTGCTTTCGATGGGGATGACCGGTTCGACCGAACGCAGGTGCAGGTCTCGTTGTGGGAAGGCAATCTCGATGCCGTGCTCGCGGAAGGCGTCATCGATGGCGAGATTGAGTTCATCCGGAATTGTGCGAAAGAGAGAGATTGAATTGACGAAGATACGCAGCTCGAAATTGAGAGAGCTGTCGCCGAATTCCCAGAAAATGACGTTGGGCGTCGGTTCTTGCAGCACGTTGGAATTGTCCTGAGCGACTTGGTACAGCAGTTGTTTGGCCAATCGAGTGTTCGACCCGTAAGCAATGCCAACGCAAATGACGACTCGGAGCGAGGGATCTGACAGCGTCCAGTTGATCAACTGGCCCGTCACGAATTCCTTGTTGGGCACGATCAGTTCCTTCCGGTCCCAGTCGATGATTGTCGTTGCTCGAATGCGAATCCGGCTGACCGTGCCCGTGACGTCGCTGACGGTCACGGTATCGCCGACTCGAACCGGACGTTCAAAGAGGATGATCAGACCTGATACAAAGTTGGCGAAGATTTCCTGGAGGCCGAATCCAAGACCGACGGAAACAGCGGCCACAAGCCATTGCACACTCTCCCAACTAAAGCCGAGAACCCGGAACATCGCGACGATGCCAGCCACGGTGATCGCATAGCGGGAGACGGTACTTGTTGCGTAACGTGTCCCCGCATCGAGCGGAAGCCGTCTCAGTACGGTGAATTCCAGGAACCCGGGGAGATTTCCTGCGGCAAAGAAAGTGACGACGCCGATGGCCAGCGCGACGAACAACTCGGCCAGAGTGATCCATTCAACCGTTTCCACACCATCAACTCCGACACCCTCCACGGACGTAATCGCGTTTTGCCACAATGGCACGCGACGAAGAATGCCAAACGCGGAGAACACATCCGACCAGATGAGCCAAACTCCGATGATGGCGACCGCTGCGAGAATCACCTTGAACAGCTTGCGGATCTGAGCGTTGCTGGCAGCGAGGGAGACTGCCGGGTCTTCCGCCACCGCCACCATGTCGTCGACAGTCGTGGATGACTCCGCCACATCGGTCGATGCGTCGGCCTGTGCCTGAGCGGCCAGACGACGTTCCCGTGCTTGCTTCATCGCCAGAGCCCGGTAGGCAAGCAGGATCCAACGCTTCAGCAACGCGTCGATGACAAGAAGCCCCAGCACGATTGAGAATGTCTGGATGACTCGGACCGTCAATTGACGCGATGTATAGAAGTAACCCAGAAAGGCGAGGAGCGCCAGTGCGATGGGGACGCCCGCACCTAATGGGTGCCATAAGTATCGCGTGCGAGCCAGCCATCCGGTCTTTTGTTGTCCAATGGCGTCTTCAAGGACATGCCCTGAAGGACGTAAGATCCGGTGCATCGTCATCGCCAGCAGACAAAGTGCGGTGATCGCACACACCCGCCCCAGTGAATTCAGAGAGAGTTCCTGTCCATAATGCACTGTCACCAGACACACGAAAGTCAGAGGCAGAGCCAGGAAGATCAGCCTGCGCAGGAGGCTGCGAATCAACGTGGTCGCCCGAACTGGCCAGCCACAGTGAGCGCACCCCAAACCGTTCGTCCGCAGAATCTGTCGGAACAGTTCGACCATGAACCACAGGAGTGACGTCTGGAGGAGAGCCAGACCGAATGATCGTGAGAACGATCCAACCGGCCCCACCGTCCACAATCGCCAACCAAGCAAGGCAGCGAGCGCCGGTTGGAAGAGAGAAATGAGCAGCGTATATCCGATGGCATGCCATGTCGGTCCCATCGATGTAGCCGTCCGTCGTGAGGCCAGGATGCCGGCTGCCTCCAACGACTTGCGAAACCGGCCCTGTCGTAACAGCAGCCCCACAAGCAAAAGAATTGTCAGTCCATAGATCACCAGATTGGCACGGATATCTTCCCCAAGGCGCCGGCTCGTCGCACGCATTCCATCTGTGAACCACTCGAATGAAGTCAGAATGTCATTGACGCTCTTGAAGTCCAACCGGACTGCGCTTCGCACCCACAGAATATGCTCAGAAATATAGTCGGCCTGTTCGTGCGTCACGCTTGCCAGCTCGCGCTGTTTGGCATCGAGGGTTGCAAGCTGGTCCAGAACGCTGTTCGCATCCTGAATGGCAGCCGCCAAGTATCGGCGTTTGGCGTCCAGGACATGCCGCACGTCTTCTGCTATCCGCTCGCGATCGTCGGGCACGCTGCGGCTCAGATCGTCGGTCGTCTCTTGCACCATTGATTCCAGATCAATCGAAGAGGATCTTTGATTCTCCAGCTCGATGCGTTTCAGATGGA
Organism: Planctomycetaceae bacterium; assembly: GCA_029259815.1. GTDB lineage: Bacteria > Planctomycetota > Planctomycetia > Planctomycetales > Planctomycetaceae > JAHBXU01. Next base: position 2,629 of record JAJDEJ010000192.1, read on the forward strand.
GATTCGACAGCTCCATCTGACGTTGATGGATCTCCGCGTTGAGAGCATGCACATCGGGAAGTGTGGAGCGTTGTTGACGAAGCAATACGCCCAGTGCGTTCGTAAATCCCGTTCGATCAGCCCGTTCCTTGAGAGCATTGAACTCTCCGTTGAGACGGGCGGTCTCCTTGTCAATGCGTTCGCTGGCGAGCACAGCCTCGGAAATCTGCCGCACCATTTTTTGGCGAACATCAACCAGTTCATGGGCCAATTCCGCAACCCCCTTGGCGATCGGACGCACGGCCAGATGGACCTGCTCGAGCAATTCGTCTGCTTCGCGCGCATGCTCACGCGCTTCGACTTGCCTGCGCTGGTTGACGAGCTCTTGCCATTTGACCACCACCCGCCGTGACTGGGCGACATGACGTGCGGCGAGGTCTCGTTGCGTCGTCAACAATCGGTCAGTGGCGTCATAGCCCGGAAGCTCTCGCTCCAGTAACTGGATTTCTCGTTCGAGAGCTCGCTGCCGTGCGTTCAATAAGTGTTTGGTCGCAGTGGTGACCTGCGGAGTTTCCTCGGTAGGAGGTGCTGTCGCTAACTGCTTGCGGACTTCATCAAGTTGACGTTTCGCCTCTCCCAGCCGCCCCGGGAGATCGACTCTCCGTTGGGCGCGGCGGGCGATCTCTGCCTGACGTTCGCTGAGGAGCCGTTCGTGCTCGACCGCGACAGCCTGTGCCTCGGAAAGCTGCCTTTGCAGATCGTCCAGATTGGCATCTCGGTCAGGCTCGGGAATCTCGCGGGGTGGTTTCTCAAGCTGTCGTTGTGTTTCCGCCAGTTTGCCTGCGGCCTCCTGAACCAACGCCTCTAACTGCTTTGCTTCTGCGTCAAATCTCTTGGCGTTTTCAAGTTCTTTGGCTGCCTTTTGCAGTAACTCGATCGTTTTGCTACGCACGGTCTCATCGAGTTCTTGATTCTCCTGGAGCGTCTTGATCTCACTGTGCAGCAACTCGGCTGTCAAAGCCGGGCCTCCTGGCGTTGACGCCACGGGTGGAGATTCACTCGATCTCGGCGGCTCTTGAGATGATGCTGGTCTCGGCGTGAACACAATCGTTGAGAGCAAGGCGAACCGAAGGACTGATCGCACAGCCATGACCGGTCGGCTCCGTTCGGGGGCGTTCATCATCAAGCAGCTCCGTCTGTTATGCGCGCCGTCGATCGGCCAAGACGATCGTGTCGGACAACCAACCATTTGTCTCGGGGATCATAGCTGATTGCAGTTCAGCTGTGCGGCCCCTTGGCTGAGACAGCACCATTCCCACTAGCGAACGTCACAACTGTCCTTGACGTCCGGTTGTGATCAGACTCAGCATCCACAGGCGGGAACGACGTTCACCGGTCATTCCCGCCATCGGGGTTGTCCGCGTAGATAGGGAGAGCGAACCAGCCATTCAGTCCAGAGTTCAGTGTCCAGAGACTGGCATGGTAGGACACTCTCGACACTGGACACTCAACTCTCAACTCATCCACCTGAAAGCATTCGAATCTTCGGAACCTGTCGATTCCCCCGACATTTGGGTTTTGTTAGGCGCTCTTAGACAGTGGCCGTTGCCTTCTGGAGCTGTTCCAAGACATCGTTGACCTGCAAGTCATATCGCCGCGTAATGGCCTGCAAGACTGACTGTACCGGCTTGCGCTGCCCGGCGATCGCGTCTTCGTTCACCCGTTCGATTGGATTGTAGAGACTCAAGACTCCTTCAACTTCTTCGAGACTGGCTGCGGTCTCGACATAGTTGTCCGACGACTCTTCAGGGTGGGTGGTTTGATAAGCAATCGAGACGATGATCTCGCCGTCCGCCGCTCGGTAGACGTTCAGGTCGTGCCAACGATCGCCGTCAGTCTCTGCCGGAACTTCTCCCTGAGAGTTGGCAATACACTCGCCCATGAATTCCAGATCCGGCAGGCCAGTGCGGGCAACTTGAAACATCTCCATCGTATTCATCCTTTCGGCAAGCGTATCGCCAGCCAAACTCGATTGCCTTCCGTCACGATCAAGCGAAGGTCAATTTGATGCTGATCGCGGAAGGCTCAATTGTATTATATGGTCTCAATCATCATTTTTCTCTGTCGTCCCAATATTTCAGCCGTTCCAGGCAATCTAAGCGGAAAGATTGGATCGCAAGGCCCCCAAGTGTTCCACACTTAGCTCACGATGGTGCCAAAAAACACGGTGAAAGGACATGCAAGCGGCGTCTGCTGCTCTGCCTCATTTCCGATTGACAGGTCTTGACGGTTCTTCCGCCGGCAGCGTATATCCGCAGCCCATCTCCTCACCTCCCTCGTTTCTGCTCTCCGTACGCTACCACTCTCCGTTGGACGCTGAGGCGTTGTCCCTCTGATGGGGAGAATTCCCGGTACCAGTTCGGTCAGTCTGCGTCCGTCGGCCTCATCACGATCTGTCCATTCGGTAGCCACAGGCATAATCCATGTTCTCAGTCTCGTCCGTCGATCAGTCCCGTTTTAGCGACTTTCCGGACATCAAGGTCCAGCGACCCCTGTCGGAGCGAGGTCGTACTTCACAAGGAAGAACTCTGTTGGTCTGGATGTTGGCGGCTGGATTGCACGCCATGTCCCTCCCTTCCATTGCGATCGCCGACAACATTCCTCCGCAAAGCGACATCCCGACGACGGTCTTCCAATTAACCCCCGTTGACCAATTGCTGTTCACTCAGGAAACACCGCTCAATCTCTCACAGCCGAAACCTGTGATAACACTGACGAACCACCCCACAGCCTCTCAAGATCTCGAACAGACGCCCGTTGCAGCGAGTGCCGACATCACTCCAATCCCCGCATCGGCCGTCATGACGTCGCCGACGGAACCGAGTGTTCCAGTCACTCCCGCTGCGGAAACCGGGGACACGCCGACAGCCGTCGACGCTGTGGCGGCTCCGCTCAGTCTCGAAGAGATCCAGGCCCGAAGAACTCAGGCAGAGTTGATCACCGAGTTGCCGGAAGACACCAAGGCACAGATCGCCAAGCACTACCAGCAGGCTGCCGACGCGCTCAAGTTGATTGCGGAGTCCGCCAAACGAACCGCCGAACTGAAGGCGGATCGCGAGAAGGGACCCGCACTCATTGCCGAAGTCCGAGCGGAGTTGTCAAAACCGCTGCCCAAGGCTGAACTGGAGATCCCGGCCGGGACATCATTGGCTGATCTCGACCAGATGCGCATCGCAGACGAAGAGCGTGGGATCGAGGTCCACAAGAGCCTGGAGGCGTGGGAGGCGAGAGCCAAAGTGCGGGCCGAACGAAAGCCGCAGATGCCGGCCCTGATCGAGAAGACCAAGCAGCAGCTCAGCGAAGCCCTGAGGACTCTCCAGGCGACAGCGCCCGAAGGTGAGCTGCCTGCTCTGGGACTCGCGCGCCGCACCGATCAGGAAGCACATGTGATGCTGCTTCAGCAACAGATCGAACAATACCGCGTTGAGCAACTTCGATACGATGCTCTCAACGACCTCTTTCCTTTGCAGCGAGACCAATTGGCTCGGGCCAGGAATCTTTCAGACAAGCGTCTGGAATCGTGGAAGACCGTCATTGCCAATGCTCGACGGATCGAAAGCGAACGTCAAGCGCGGGAAGCAAGAGAGAAACTGCGAAGTACTCACCCCGCCCTCCGAGAGTTGGCCGAACGCAATGCGGCCCTCACACAAAGCAGGAAAGACCTCCAAGAGTACCTCAACGCAATCGCGAAGAATCTGACAACCTTGAACGGAACTCGGGAGGAACTCAATCACGACTTTGCGAGCATTACGGAGAAAGAAAATCGTGCCGGGCTGACCACCGCCATCGGTATGCTGCTGCGAAATCAACGCAACCATCTCCCATCACCTGCAAAGTTCCGGGAGCAGCAACGGTCGGCTGAGCGGGAAATCGTCCGCTTTCAATTGGAACAAATGCCCCTGGAAGACGAGCGAGATGACCTGGGCGATCTTCACTTGAGCGTCGACAAGGTTCTCGCGGGCGTGGCTCATTCGGAGTCAGCCTCAGATGACGAAATCCGTGAGATGACGATCCAGCTGCTGGAAGACCGCAAGAAATATCTGGATGACCTGATCACCGATTACGACACATGTCTGAAGACGCTCGGCGAAGTCGACGTCACCAGCCGAAGTCTGATCGACACTGTCGAGGAGTATGAGGATTACATCGACGAGCGGGTGCTGTGGATCCGCAGCGCGGGGGTGGTCGATCTGCCGACCCTCCGGCGCGCAATGGCCGGTTCACGGCAGGTGTTTTCGCTCGAAAATTGGTCGCTGGTGGCCCGTCGACTCGTGACCGACATTAAGGGCAATGCACTGCTCTACGGACTCGCGGTGTTGGTAGCCTTCGCCGTGTTGATGCTCTCCCGAAGCTTTCGTCTGTTGATCGGAAAACTGGGACTGCAAAGAAAGCAAAAACGATCTGTGAGCGTGCCCGCGACATTGGGAGCACTCGGGTTGACCGTCGTCATCGCCTCGTCTTGGCCGGCTCTGTTGTGGTTGGTGGGCTGGCGACTCACCACCGCAGGTTTTGATGATTTCACGGTCGCGGTTGGTAGTGGGCTGACCGTCACAGCGATCGTGTTTTGGTCTGTCGAAGTCTTTCGTCAAATCTGCCGCTCCAAGGGAATCGCAGCCAATTTCCTCGATTGGCCCGTCAGCATGAATCGAAGCCTGCATTCCAACTTGCTCGGACTGATGGTGGCTGGTCTGCCGCTGGTGTTTCTCGTGGTTGTCTCAGAACAACTCGATGAAGGGACATGGGCGGATTCGCTAGGCCGTGCCGGATTCGTTGCCTTCTGTCTGTTGTCGACGGTCATGCTTCGCCGCATCTTGAAACCCGACGGACGTGTGTTGGGCGATTTGCTCCGCGCGAACCGTGAGGGCTGGATGTATCGCACACGGCACATCTGGTACCCACTCACGCTCGCCGCTCCGTTGGCATTGGGCCTCCTGGCGGTCTTCGGGTATCAATACACAGCCGAACAACTTTTCGTCCGATTGCAGTGGACATTCTGGTTGTCGATCGTGCTGGTGATCGCCTATACGATGGTCATGCAGTGGATGCTCGCTGCCCGGAGACAGTTGGCCATCGATCAAGCCCGTGCTCGACGTGCGGCTGCGGTCGCCGCTGCACAACTAGAACAGTCTGATCCAGCGGCAACAAGTCCGGTGCCGCCCGTGGAAGAGCCGCGGATTGACCTCTCCTTGCTCAATCAGCAGATGTTGCAATTGGTCCGCGGGACTGCGTGTGTCTTGTTCCTCACGGGAGGCTGGTTGATCTGGTCACAGGTGCTGCCGGCCTTGCAGATCATCAACCGTGTCGAAATGTGGAACACAACTGAACGAGTCAACGAAGTGTTCGACATCGGTGAAGGAATGAGCGACGTCCATGAGGTCACCCGGTCGCGCCCCATCACCCTGGGCAGTCTTCTGCTGGCAATGTCCTTTCTGGGGATCGCTGTCCTCGCCAGCCGCAACCTGCCGGGCTTGCTCGAGCTTTCCATTTTGCAACGTCTGCCACTCGACCACGGCGGGAGATACGCCGTGACAACCCTTTGTCGGTATTCGCTGGCTCTCACCGGCATTGTGCTTGCATGCGATACTCTGGGCGTCGGTTGGTCGAGCGTCCAGTGGCTCCTTGCAGCCCTGACGGTGGGCCTTGGTTTTGGTCTCCAGGAAATTTTCGCCAACTTTGTTTCCGGCCTGATCATCCTTTTCGAGCGCCCGATTCGAATCGGCGACGTGGTGACCATCGAAGGGGTCACCGGGAGTGTCTCACGGATTCAGATTCGCGCGACGACGATCACCGACTGGGACCGCAAGGAGTACATCGTGCCCAACAAGGAGTTCGTGACGGGCAGGCTGCTCAACTGGACTCTGTCGGACAAAACCAATCGCGTGGTGCTCAACATCGGCGTCGCCTACGGAACCAATACGGACCTTGCGTTAGAACTGCTGTTGAAGGTGGCTCAAGAGCATCCGCTCATTCTGGTGGAGCCGCCTCCCGTCTCGACATTCGAAGGATTCGGCGACAGTTGCCTCAATCTGGTCTTACGCTGTTACCTGCCCAATCTGGACAACCGCCTAAAGGTCATCACTGACATCCACCTTGCCATCAATCGGGAGTTCAGAGCATCGGGAATCGAGATCGCCTTCCCCCAACGAGATATCCACGTGCGCTCCATTACCCCACAACTGGCAGCCCTGACTCAACCGACCGAAACACGAGTTTCTCGGGCAGCATGAAAATCGATCAAGTGATGTGTGTGTTGACAGGAACTCCCTGGTACCTCAAAGGGACACCTCTCTGAATCAAGGTTCCTCGGCTTGTCCGCTGATTTCCAAAGACGGTCAAGCTCCGCTTGCCGAGACTCAGCAGTCTCTCTTGTGGTCTACAAATGTGCTGTGGGAAAGCTTCAGGCTGATGTGTCGGACGACATTAGTGCCCTGTCAAACCTGAATTGTGGGGTAGACAGTCAACAGTTTGCATCTTGCGTCGTCGATTTTCATTTGCCAGTCAACTCCGCGCTGCTTGCTGGTCACGTCGACCGACCAAGCACCGATTTCGTCCTGTAACTCGTTGAGTTCGCCAATCTGACGATCCTTCAAACACTGGCTCGTCATGCAACTCAATTCGTTTTCGGCGATGTTCAACCAACTGCCATGTTTCGGCGTGTAGCAGAAGTCGATCCGGCGAATGTATTCGCGGGCCTTTTCAGGGGGGAAGACTTCGTAGAATGCACCTTTGGTATGCGTGTTGAGGTTGTCACTCACGAGCGTGACCTTCCCACAATCGGCAAATCGGCCATCCAGATGTGCCGCGACTTTCAGAGCCCAGTCCGATTTGGTGCGATGCTCCCTCGCCGTCGCCTGACGCCATCCGGCCAGCGGTTCGGCAAACATGAAGATCGACGCCGTCCCCGCTCGTTCGTACTCGTCGTCCTCGCGGCGAGGTCGGGTTTTCGTTGCTGGGATGGGTTGGCGAACTTCCTTCACCAGTTGCACCGGTTGTTCGTCCATGCAGAACACCGGAGGGGTGGGATCGTACGGCCGGGCGTACGTTTCCAACACCTCTTCCATGTTCGCAACGAACTCGGCATCGGCTTCCGGCGGCCACCTTCCCATTGAAACGGCACAGGACTGGATTTTCCGTTTGGTCATGCCGTTTTTTTGAGCGTCTTGCGGACGGTTTCGTGACTGAGCGAATCGACGATTTCCAGCTCCACCACCTTTCGAGCCAGCAGTCGGAGTGTCCACTTGGAATATCCTTGGGGAGGCGGACCGAGTCGGGTGGCAATGACCTTCGCCTCCTGTTCGCCATCCAGAAGCGTCTTTGGTGGAGCCTGCGGTTTCCTGTGTTCCAGGGCCGCGTCAAATCCTTCGAGAACGCATTTCTTTCGAATGTTTTCGACCGTTTGAATTCGACACCGAAAGGCCTCGGCAATCAGTTTGTCGGTCCAGGCCGGTCCATCCGCATCGGCTTTGAGGAGGAGGTTGGCACGTCGAACTTTCTGGCTGGTCCCCTTGAGTTTGTCGATCACCTGCTCACAGGTGTGACGTTCTTCTCCGCTCAGCCGCACGACATATTTCTTCTGCATGGGAACCCTCCTTGGTTCGTGGGAAAATCCCACACAGAATCACGAATTAGCCAGTTCTTTCCAACCCCAACATTCACGTTTGACCAGGCACGAGTGGATCTTCACTGCTAGGAATTGGGGTTCACTGTCGGTCGGGAATTGGGGATCCTTCTTGCAACTCAAGGAGGAGTCT
>JAJDEJ010000193.1 GCA_029259815.1 Planctomycetaceae bacterium
GCCTCCGCCGATAACAATAGCCGTTGAGTCTCGGCATTGCCGTGCCTCAACGCTTGTGGCGGAGTAGTACACACCTGATCCTTCGAATCGTTCACATTCTTCGATGGGGAGACGACGATAGGAAGCACCCGTGGCAATCAGTACCGTTTTCGTCCGCACGATTTGGCCGGTACAAAGCTCAACGTGGTGCTCACCATTCTCCGCGCAGATCATCGAGACAACAGAGACCGGAGCCGTGAATTCGGCACCGAATTTGAGTGCTTGCAGATACCCACGGTTGGCCAGTTCCACTCCCGGTAGACCCGACGGAAACCCCATGTAGTTTTCGATCTTCGAGCTTTGTCCGGCTTGACCGCCAGGCCCCATCCGGTCGACGACCAGAGTTTTCAGCCCCTCTGAGGCCCCGTAGACCGCTGCCGCCAATCCGGCTGGTCCTGCTCCAACAATCAACACATCATAAAGATCGTCGCGGATTTGGCGTGAAATCCCGAGACACTCAGCCACCGTAGCGAGAGTCGGTCGCCGCACCACATGATCACTGCAGGCCAAGATGGGTGTTTCTTCTCGCGACGCATCGAACTCATCAAGAAATCGTCGGCCTTCATCGGAATCACACTCGAAGAACGTGTGTGGCACCTTGTTCTTGTAGAAGAACTCTCGAAGCTCAAGCGTGTGTTTTGAGTCCGGTTCACCGATGACACGAATTCCCAGGAACTCGGTCCGTTCGAGCAACTCGCGTCGTGTTTGGAATGCATCCAGCAGTTTGTCGCTGAGCGTGGGGATTTCCCCCAGCATGCGACGGATCTGACACGCCGTGATTTCGATCGCTTCACAGGCTCCGCGAGCCACAGCCGAAACGACAGCGGGTCGCCCTGTCAGCAGATCCACATCCCCCGTGAACGAGCCCACCGAATGCGTGGCGACGTCGTGTGACGATCCTGATGAGTTATCGAGGATGACAACCTCACCCGATTTGATCGCAAAGAACGAGTAGTCTTTCTCGCCATTCGAAAAGAGCGAGTCGCCGTCGTTGAACACACGAACTTCGCCCAGTTGCTCAAGGCAATCCATTTCGTCTTCGCTCAATGTGGGAAACGCAGAGTCATTCGTAGGCTCATTCGGCATCGTCGTCATCCTTCGAGTGTTTCTTGTTCCGATACTTCAGGACGCTTTTCCAGCTGCATTGACTCCACTCCAAGTTACTTACATGAGTGGATGGTTCATCTCCGTTGCTCATTTCGACTTCTCTGTGTCTTCGTCCCTCGTTATCCGTTGATCCGTTGGGCTCTCCTTGGCGGCCGGAGCGGATCCTCGCTGCGTGTCGTCTTGTGTCTTGACACCATCTGATACGAGAGTCTGTGCCTCATCGGAGTTGATCTCCTTGGCAGTGACAGGCACCTGTTCTGTGTGAGGAGGGATCGATCCTGTTTTGCCTGCCGTCGTTGAGGCGACAACAGCTTCTTCCGCAAAGCGGCGCAGGACAACGTAGAAGACGGGGGTCAGGAACAAGCCGAAGATCGTGACGCCCAGCATCCCGCTGAAGACGGCTGTGCCGAGCGCCTGCCGCATCTCGCTGCCTGCTCCGGTGGCGATGAGAAGCGGAATCACGCCGAGGATGAATGAAAATGCGGTCATAAGAATCGGTCGCAATCGCAGTCGGCAGGCTTCGACAGCGGCATCGAAGCGATTCCGCCCGGCGTCCTCTTCGGCCATTGCAAACTCGACGATCAGGATCGCATTCTTACAAGCCAGTCCAACAAGTACCACGAACCCAATCTGCGTGAGAATGTTATTGTCCATCCCGCGTAGCCAGACTCCGAAGATCGCACACAGCAAACAGAGTGGCACAATCAGGATCACGGCCAGTGGCAACAGCCAACTCTCGTACTGAGCTGACAAAGCCAGAAACACGAACAGGACACACAGAGGAAAAATATATAGGGCCGTGTTGCCCGCTGCCTGCTGCTGGTATGCAATGTCGGTCCATTCGAAACCGAAACCGGGCGGCAGATGTTTCTCTGCCAGTTGTTCCATGCGAGCGATCGCCTGACCGCTGCTGAAGCCGGGCAACGTATCGCCATTGATGTCGGCAGCCGGGTAAAGGTTGTACCGCACAACTCGGTCGGCAGCCGTCGTTGCGCGCATGGTCACCAGAGAGCCGAGCGGAACGATTGCTCCGTTGTTGCTCCTCGTCCGCAGGCGGGTAATGTCACTTTCCTCGTCACGAAATCGAGCGTCCGCCTGAGCCGTCACTCGGTAGGTACGGCCGAGGAAGTTGAAATCGTTGACGTACGATGATCCCAGGTAGATTTGCAACGCTTCAAAAACATTGTCGAGCGGGACGTCGAGCATGCGGACCTTGGTCCGATCGATGTCAGCATAATATTGCGGAGCACCGGTGCTGAAGTTCGTAAACAGTTGCACCATCCCCGGCTCTTCTCGTGCAGCTGACACCAAGACATTCGTCGCATCTTGAAGTGCGAGCAGGCCCGCACCGGATTTGTCCTGCACCTGCATCTTGAACCCGCCACCCGTGCCGATTCCGCGCACCGGTGGGGGCTGAATGACGAACACAAAGGCATCTTCGACTGTGGAGACCTTCTGCCGCAATTCGTTGAGGACCACATCGAGTGTTCGACCACGAGCGGATCTTGCCTTCGCATCTTCCAGCACCGGGAAGATCGCAGCGGCATTGGAACTGTTGGCTCGTGTGGCTCCTGAAAAGCCGACGAAAGAGACAGCATCTTCGATGCCATCGACTTCGAGGGCCATCTCAGTCACTCGCTGAGTGACTGCATCGGTCCGGTCAAGATTTGCTCCCGGCGGCGTTTGAATAGCGATGATCAGGTAGCCTTGGTCCTGAGCGGGGATGAAGCCGGTTGGCACTTGGGTAAAGCCGAAGTAGGTCAGCCCAAGCAAGCCTCCGTAGATCAAGAGCATCACCGCACTCGCACGGATGACGCGACCCACGATGCGAGCATAGGCACTGCTACCGAAGTCGAACGCTTTGTTGAAGAGTCGAAAAGGCCATCCCAAGACCCGATCGACCACTCGCCCGAACCAGTGCTTCCTGGCTCCTTGTGGTCTCAATAGCAACGCACAAAGGGCCGGTGTCAGTGTCAGCGAAACGAATGTCGAGATGGCCGTGGACACCGCGATGGTGATCGCGAATTGACGATAGAACTGCCCGCTGATTCCGGCGATGAACGCCGTCGGCACAAACACGGCGATCAAGACAAGAGTCGTGGCGATCAGAGCGGAGCCGACTTCATCCATCGCTTTGCGTGTTGCATCGCGCGGTGAAAGTCCCTCGGCGATCAAACGCTCGACGTTTTCCACGACTACGATCGCATCATCGACGACGATCCCAATCGCAAGGACCAGTCCAAACAGCGACAAATTATTCAGACTGAAGCCGATCCCCTGCATGACTGCGAACGTGCCGACGAGTGAGATGGGAATCGCAATCACGGGCACAATCGTCGACCGCCAGTTCTGCAAGAAGATGAACACTGTCAGGATGACCAATGCCCCCGCCTGCCAGAGTGTCGTAAACACCTCTTCGATGGACTGCTCGACAAACGCAGTCGGGTTGTAGATGACCTGATACTCCAAGCCGGGAGGGAACTGCTTGCTCAGTTCCTGCATGGTGCTGAGGATGTGCTCGGTCGTCTCGATCGCATTGGAGCCGGGCCGCTGAAACATGGCCAAGGCGACAGCGTTCTTGTCTTGCAAGTAACTGCGGACCGAATAATCAACCGCTCCCAGTTCAATGCGGGCAACGTCACTCAGCCGGACCAGACGACCGTCGTTGCCAGATTTGAGGATAATTTCGCCGAACTCTTCAGCGGTTTGCAGGCGACCGAGCGTATTCACGTTGACCTGAAAGCCACTCTTGGGGTCCTCGATCGGCTGCTGTCCGATGATCCCGGCGGCGACCTGTACGTTTTGTCCACGCATCGCCTGGACCGCGTCACCCGGAGTCATATCGAGAGCAGCGAGTCGATCGACATCCAGCCAGATCCGCATGCTGTATTCGGTCCCACCGAAAACGGTGATGTCTCCGACGCCATCCTGCCGTGCCAGTACATCGCGAATCTGCAGGTAAGCGTAGTTGCCGATGTAGAGTTGGTCCCGTGAACCGTCGGGTGAAAACAGGTGAACGACCAGCATCAGGTCGGGGGAACTTTTCCGCGTCTTTACGCCAATCTGCCGTACTTCTGAGGGTAATCTCGGCTCAGCGATCGACACTCGATTCTGTACAAGCACTTGAGCTTCGTCGATGTCCGTGCCCAGGGCGAAAGTAATCGTCAGCAACAGCGAGCCATCTGCAGTCGCCTGCGATTCCATGTACAGCATGTTCTCGACGCCGTTGATCTCCTGTTCGAGCGGCGTGGCCACAGTCTTGGAAATCGTTTCCGCCGTCGCACCGGGATAGCTTGCCCGGACAGTCACCGTTGGCAAGGCCACTTCCGGATACTGCCCCACCGGAAGTTGGAAGTATGCAAGAATGCCGACCAGCACGATCAGCGTGGAGAGCACGGTCGCGAAGATCGGTCGTTCAATGAAGAAGTGGGGGAACTTCATTTTGCTCACCCCCCTTCTGCTTTGTCAGTCACCCCGTTTTCAGGCTCCTGATACGGTGCCGCCTTCGAGTCAATGCCCTCCGGAATGTCAGCCGGTCTCCGGGACAGCCATTCCTCCTTTGGCACCGGTGCATAATCATCAGGCAGCAGACTTGGTTGCGGTTCGATCGCTTCTTCCGTCACCTCCACTTCGGCGCCTGGGAAGATTCGTTGCAGTCCTCGTGTGACGATCATCTCTGAACCGGTCAGTCCCTCTCGAATGATGCGCAGGCCATGTGAGATCGGACCCAACGCTACGACTTGTTGATTGACCGCATTGTCATCCCCAATCACATAGACAAACTTCTCGGATTGATCACTGCCGATAGCGCTGTCAGGAATCAGCACTGCTTCGTATTGCCCGCTGCCTGGTAAACGAACTTTGACAAACAATCCTGGCGTCAAGAGTCCGTCTTCGTTGGCAAGAATGGCCCGACCACGCATCGTTCCGGTATTGGGATCAAGTCGATTGTCGACAAAGTCCATGTGGCCCGAGTGTGGGAAATCTGGCTCATCGACCAAGGCCACATAAACCGGATTCTTGACATCGCGTGAACTCTCCCGAGTCCCATCGCGAGCCAACCGGACATACTTGAGAAACTCCTGTTCGTTCGCATCAAAGTACACATGGATCGGGCTCAGTGAGACAATTGTGGTGAGCAGCGTCGATTCATTCGATCCTCCGCTGATCAGGTTCCCTTCCGTCACATAACGACGACTGATTCGGCCTGAGATGGGTGCCCGAACCTGTGTGTATTGGAGATTGAGCGAAGCGGCCTCGACATTCGCCTTCGCAGTTTCGATGGCTGCCGTCGACGTGGCGATGGCTGCTTTGGCCGATTCGATTTTCGCAACGGAGGCTTCGACGGCAGCGGTGGCCTGAAGTTGCTCGCTCTGTCGCACGTCGACCTCTTCCTGAGCTACTGCATTTTGACGAGCGAGCTTCTGCGTCCGCTCATAGCGACGATCTGCCAATGTGAGCTCAGCATCTGAGTCGGCTTTTTCAGCCTCGGCCTGTCTGAGAAGCGATTGTGATTCGCGGAGCTTGGCCTGCGACTCCTGAAGCCGGGCGTTCGCAGCATTCAGTTCCGCTTGAAAAGGGCGTGGGTCGACAATCGCCAGCAGATCCCCTTTCGCGACTTCTTGACCTTCTTCAAAATGGGTCGAGTTCAAGTATCCGCTGACTCTTGCCCGGATCTCCACCGCATCGATCGCATCGAGTCGCCCTGTGTATTCGTCCCATTCCACAAGCGGCATCACCAGCGGCTGAGCGACCGAAACTTTGACGATTTGCGGAGATCCGCCGGACGGTGCCAGGCTTTGCTGGCAGCCGACAACCAGAATCAGAGCAAATGGATGAAACAGCCGGAAGAGAGAAGAGCGGGGAGTGAACTTCATATGTGACCTGAAGTCAGTCTTCTTGAATCGTGAATGTCGTCGCGACAGTCGCCCTACTCAGCCGCTCACACGTCCATCAGCAGAATAATATACAGCAGGTCGTTGGATTCTAGCGATCACCCAGGATTGACAAGCCGTGATCTGCGATGCAAATAACACTTGGCCAAGACTCATAGACCATTGGTACTCCCAATGCATATTCTCACTCAGTCTCTCATGAGCCGGTTTCAAAAGATCAACTTCGGGTGGCCGGGTCTGACCAACGGGAAGGCCCGGACCGGTGATTGCAGGGCCATCCGCTTCGCTCCTGACCCTGCCACCCTCACAAATAGCGGTTTTGAAACCGACTCATGACACTTTCATGAGTGTTCGACATTTATCAGAGTTGCGCCAGTCGTTGACGAGCTTCTTCTGGTGATAGCTGCACGTCATAGAGTGGAGCGTCGGTCGCCTGAAACACGTGGCTATCGGCGAGTGAACCGACATCGATGGGTGTGAACTTCACGTCTTCGACGAGTCGCTGCGCCATCTGCTTGGCTTCATCGTCGTCACCAGCGATGAAGATCGTGAGTCCCGGAGTGCCTGCCCCATCGGCGAGTTGTTCCATGACGCCTGCCTGCATCATGTTGAATGCTTTGACAAGTCTTGCGCCTGGCAAATGCGACGCCACCCACTCGGATTGCGTCTGTCCACCGAGGTCGATTTCACCATCACGCGACGGATAGTAGTTGGCAGCGCTCAAGACGACCTTGCCGGCCAACTTCTCGGCGGGCAATTGGGGGATGGCATGAAAAGGAATGGCCTCCAGGATCACTTCACCAAACTCAGCAGCCTCCTCGTTTGTTCCCGCCCGAGCATTGTCACCAGCTTGCCTCACTAACTCGTCAAGTCGATCGGGATGCCGACTTCCAAAGCAGACCGTGTGACCCGCAGTCGCCCAAAGTCTTCCCAGTGCTCCGCCGATGTTTCCCGATCCGATTATGCCTATGTTCACCTTAAAAACTCCTCTGCTTGTTGTGATTCGTGTGAGTCACCTTGTCTGACTCGATCGACCAGCGCTGACATTTAACATTTCGAGAAACGATTAGCCCCAGTCCTCCATTTTTGCTTCGAGCCTCTCTGTGCAGTCGCACTGACCACAGGCCCAGGCTTTGGTGCCGTTCTCGTCAAGACAGTTCTTGCGAGCATGAGCGTCCTGGATTTTCACGATGTCGAAGAATTCCTCCCAGTCAGGCAGCTCTTCCTCCAGCGGCGTCGGGCAGTAACAGACTTCAACCCATCGAGCAGTGCCATCCTCACACAGGCGTGCATGCTTCATGTCGCGGAGGTACTCCCTGCCTGCAATCGATCCAGCACCGAGTGACCCATCGTCAATTGCTTTTAGCAACGATCCTTCTTGTCCCGATTTGATTCTCGCTCGAACGAGATATCGCATGGCCATTGTCCTCTTTCATGACTCCACCTCTTGACGCGAAGGCGGATTCATCGATTACGATAGGTCGTATCGGCACATTCGTGAAGTAGCCACTTCAATGTGGTATACTTACATTTGGGTTAGTATCGGCGGAACATGAGCGAGCAAGCCAAATACAACTGTCCAGTCGAAGCAACGCTCGATGTGATTGGTGGGAAATGGAAAGCAGTCATTCTTTTCCATCTCTTCGAAGACGGCACTCTCAGATTCGCCGAACTGAAACGCAAGATTCCCGGTGTGAGTGAGCGAGTGCTAACGAAGCAACTCCGTGAACTCGAAGCTGATGGTATCGTCCACCGGGAGGTCTACCCTGAAGTGCCCCCCAAAGTGGAGTACTCATTGACCCGCTATGGAAAGACAATCAAACCTGTCTCACAAGCGTTGTGCAGATGGGGCGAGAAGCACATGAAGGGAACTTAGATCACGCTGATCGTAGTCTTCACCAATCTAACTCATGGCAAGTAAGGCCAATAAGTCAGTTTCTCCCGGTGATGGGCGACGAAATGGACATCTCCATCCTGAGAGACGATGAGAGCAATCGCGTCACGAGTCCCGTCCACCAGCCGGTAAGCAGATCGATGCCGCGTCCCGGCGGAGTCCGCTGGCTCAACAATCACCTGATCAGCTTCCAAATCGCAGGCGCGGTGAATTTTTCGAACATGTGATTCACCGAGGATCTCCCCTCCGAAGCCAATCAGCCGGAAGTCGTCATTCAGAACAAGTGAGCCATCGACGCTCATCAAATGGCGAGGAAGTGGCCGAATCCGACCAATGCATCATCGATCTCAGCCAGTTCAGGATCGTGCATTTGTCGATAGTCACTCCAACGGCAGACCGGAAGGCCGAGCTCTCCGCCAACTTTGAGTACCCGTTTGATCAACCGAGTGAGTAGCGTTCGGAACCAGAATGCCGAGCGATTGTCGGTAAACCGGACACGAAATCGAAACCACTGTTCGTTGGAATCACTCATCTCGTCACGACCCGGCAAATAGACCAACATCCCCCCCATGGCCACGAGTTCTCACCAGACAGAGAACTCGCCGGATCACGCTTTGCGCCACATCTCTAACGAAGTAGTCGCAGAGCTGGGAGGAGTTTGGCCCGGAGAACGTCTCCTCCAATTCATCCAGCAATGAAGTGCGTAATGGGCGAAATCGTTCTGGCAACCAGAACGATTGAAATGGGTCCAACCCTTCCGTCAGAAGCCTCCCTCCGGAGGACTCAAACACGCGCTCATGCCCACACCCCGCGATGAGGTGGCCGGGTGAGCGGACCTGCAACACCAAGTGCGGAGGGAGAGGGACTTCATCGAAACGATCTTCTCCAAAACGGTTAACCCATTTTGCTCCGGTGATGACCATGCCCCAGATGACGGGAGCTTCTGTCTGCGAGTATTCCACGGCCAACAGAGCACGGTAGTAGCCAGCGGCAGCAGCCAGCTTTCGAATCTCATGCGGCGTCAATTCACGGACTTCCGAGAACCGAAGCACCATCAAGTCGCCCGAACTCTCGCTGCCAACGGACATTGGCCGTTGCCTAACAAGCTGTGCTCGAAAAGGAACGATTGATGATGCGCAGACACTACCCGTCTAGCGAAACTCGCACGTCGAGTTCTGCCGTCGCCATCAGGTGCGTGTAAATCGTCATGGTCCTCACGACGGAATGACCGAGCAGATTCTGCACCGTGCGAATGGCGGTTACCGGTTCGAGTGAAGGCATGGCGAAATTGCGGAATAGCGAGTGGAGGTTGCCGTGAGACAGGATGGTCGAGGTCGGAACCGTGGCAACAAAAGTGGACGGTTCACATCAGCCCCGCGAGACGGAAATCAAAAAATGAACCATGCAAGAGACTCGCGACAATGAAACCGGCCTTTGCCGTATCAGCCTTGCTCTTTGTTGTCTCTGGTGTCGGTTCGGTATGTGCCGCTGAAATTCAGCTCAACGGGTACACGTTTCAAGTGCCCGATGGATTTTCGATCGAACTCGTCGCCGACCAGCCGCTGGTTACCTACTCTATATGCGCGGACTTCGATGAAGAGGGGCGATTGTACGTCGCGGAAGCGTCGGGAACACAGGACTGGAATAAGCCGCAGCCGCATGAAACGCGGCATCGCATGCTACGGCTGGCAGATACGGACAATGACGGTCGTGTTGACAATCGAACCGTGTTTGCCACCTTCAACATGCTGGCACAGGGGAGTATGTGGCACAATGGCTCGTTGTATGTGGTAGCCCCACCGATCATTTGGAAGCTGACCGACGAAGACGGCGATGGCGTGGCCGAGCGACGCGAAAAATGGATCGAAACTGAAGAGGTGACCGGCTGCCTCAACGATCTCCGTGGGCCATATCTTGGACAGGATGGTTGGATCTACTGGTCCAAGGGCCCAGCACAACAGACGTATCAGGTCAACGGCAAGCCGTGGACAACTACGGCCCGGCACATCCTTCGGAGACATCCAGACCGCCAGGAAGTCGAGCAGGTGATGGTCGGCGGAATGGATAACGTCGTTGAACTGGCGTTTTCGCGAGACGGCGAGCGTTTGTCACAAACACGAATATCCAGTTGGTTGGCCTGCCGCGTAAGGACGGCATCTTGCATGCGGTCTACGGCGGCGTCTATCCGAAAAACATCTTGGCGGTCTATGGGTTTCCGTGGCCCTTCTACGTTTAATCGCTTGCACCAAGAGGCGATCGTGGACGCCGTCACTTGGAAAACGTTCGCCGTTTGTTGTTGCAACCAACCGCGTGCAGCCGATCGTTCTGGGTTTTGAGCCGCACACGCTTGCTGACGTGATTGACCGTTCGACTCTGTGTGTGGATCACCGCGAAGCGGGCTAGGGCGATGACGTGAATGACGGCGGAACGTACCGTGACGGGCCAGGACTTCGGGAGCCGAATCTTGGGAGCATGCATCCCGTCCAAACTTGCGCGCAATGCAACTGAAATCAAGCTGGTGTGGTGAACACATGGCTACTCAAGATTCGCTGGACCAGCACAGTGCCCGCTTGTTATGCAACAATTAATTGTCACTTCGTTGGCGTTCCGTCCGCCCAAAGTCAACGACGAGTCGAGCAGTCGGGGTGTCCACTCATCAAATTCTGCTTCCCGCGGCTGTTCAACTGTCCTTGGGAGCTGAATCTCCAAGGTGATCGTACCGGTACTCACTCTCAACCGCACCGATCGGTCTTTCCTCGTTACTCAATGTCATCGCATGGATCCGCGCGCGTTTCATGTAAAACTTGAGGCGAATCTCCTTGCCCAGCAGCTTGCTCACATTGATGTTGTCCTTCCACTGGACGGGATGGTCGAGGGCATCCCCTTGGATTTCACGGGACTCAGATTCCGTGTACCCCGGAATGGGTTGCCAGTCCGGTGTCAACGCCTCGATACGGATTGATCCCTTCATCCAAGTCGCGGCATTCAAGGACAGGTGAGGGTGCCCCACCGTGAAGGGTTTGGTAATCACACGGCACGGTCCTGAGTCCAATTGGCTGGTTTCCAGAGATGCGAAACGATCTCGCTTGAATGTGGCCAGTGCAGCGCCACCTTTTGGGATGGCGGGGTCGGAGAGTGCGATATTCACATCGTGAGGAAAGTTAAGCGCTGCGTAATAGAAGTAGGCTGTCTCATCCACCACGATGGGTTGAGGCTGAGAACAACCCATCGCCATGAAGTCGTAGTAGCCCAACTCTCCCGACGGAATAAACGCTTCGCCACGACAGACCCGCGTGAAGTGAATCCCATCGCGGCTCGTGACGAGATGAACGTCGATCGGTGAAGGACGCCGCAGATAGAAGACGCTCATGTATCCGACATAGATCTCACCGTACTTGTGACATGCGAACTGGTAGAGTTCCGTGTCAGGGGGATCATCGGCGTCCATCGACAGAATGAATTGATGGTTCTCCCATACCCGAAGATCTTTGCTCTCAGCATAGGCATAGGACCGGTAGTAGCGATCGGCTCCCGCTCGCTTGAGATCACTTTCGTTGGCGACTAATCGTTCGCTGAACTCGGGAATCACGCGCCGATAAATCGCCCACTTCTGCTTTGCGTCGTCAAAGATGACGTGCATCAGGCAGTCGTCGCCTTTCGCGGAGACATCATGAGGCGTCTGCCAAAACGGAGTGCTCGCACACGACCAGTGAATCCCGTCAGGGGAAGTGACGATATGGGCTCCCCTCCGATGATCCTGAACGATCGCCAGGGCAATGAACTTCTCGGACTCGTCTCGGGGATGAGGATGCTTGTTGACCGACCAGAAGAATGCCTTCTTGCCTTGGGGCTTCATGGCTTGGTCGGGAACCACATATTCGTCTGGTCCGTATGACCGCGCGGCGACTGACGACAAGACCATATCGCTAGAAAAAACGATATTGTGATCGCGCCGCCCTGCCACATCCACGACGCCAAGATTCGGCTTGTCCCAGTGGACGCCATCGGTGGACGTGAAGTAGAGCATGTAGGCAGCGTTGTCCCCCACACGTCCCTCCTTCGAGAAGCTGCCGGCACGCGCCCACATCTTGAAGAGCTTGTCGTCTTCGTCGTACATCGTGGTATAGGGCTGAATGTAATCTCCGTCACACCAGCGATCACATTTGACGACCGGGTTCAACAGGTGCTTTTTCGGTGGATGAAGTTTGCGTGAGACACCCGGAGTGACCTCGAGCATGTGATTATCGAGAAACAGCTCCGTCGTGAAGGAAGTCTCGCGCCCACCGGAAGGACTTCCGGAAGGTTGTGAGACCTCATCGCTCGCGAATGCCTCTCCGGTGGCGAGCATGCCGACACCTGCGGCTCCGACCGTCTTGAAGAAACTTCGACGGTTCGTTTCCATCTCATCTGCTTTCATGTCAGGCAGTGAAGAAACCAGAAAGGATCAGAATCCGTCCTGTAGGCCAGGATGCTTGGCACCTGATAAATTCTCACGCAATTACGTCTGAAGATGTTGAAAACGCTCACTCCTGATTCGACCAAATCTCGTACCGGCAAACACTTCGCTCCAACATCCTCGTCGCTGTCAATTACATTACCACAGTCCCCCTGTGATACGACAGGAGTCGTGCCAGAATACGCACGGGATTGATCTCAGGTGATCTCGCAGCAACGCCCAGCAGATGCCGATCAACGATTAATCTCTTTGTTGTGTCGGATGATGCAGACGTCCACGACCTGAACGTTGTCAATGTGTCGACATCGCAAGTACGATCGGGAGTTGTTCCCGGTTTGGAGATCGCCATGGGGAAGAGTATTCCCGCCGTCCTGCTCTTGCTGATGGGGCCGACGGTGCACGCCAGAGGTGACATTTCGTTCAATCGAGATGTGCGTCCGATTCTGGCGGAACATTGCTGGCGGTGTCATGGGTTCGATGAACATGCTCGCCAGGCAGGTCTCCGTCTTGATGTTCGGGAGGATGCGTTAGGGGTTGCGGATTCACGAGCGACCGCCATCGTGCCTCACTCCCCGGACGACAGTGAACTGGTGGCACGCATCACCGCCACGGATGAGAGTCTGCGGATGCCGCCAGTGGAAACTCACAAGCGGCTGACAGGGCTGCAGATTCAGATACTCAGGCAATGGATCGAGGAGGGAGCGGTCTATCAGAAGCACTGGTCCTTCGAGCCGATCGTCAAGCCTCCGGTCCCGCAGTTTCCCGGCGGCTCGAACCCCATCGATGCTTTCATTGCTGCACAACTGAAGCAGCAGGGCATTGACTTCGCTCTGGAAGCAACGCCTGAGACGTTGTTGCGGCGAGTCAGCTTGGACCTCACGGGTCTCCCACCGACCCTTGATGATCTCGATCGGCTACAGACAGAAACCTACGAAGAGACTGTCGACCGATTTCTGTCGTCGCCTCACTTTGGAGAGCGGATGGCAGTCGATTGGTTGGACGCCGCTCGATACGCAGACACCAACGGATACTTCGGCGACAAGCCACGAGAAATCTGGCTCTGGCGTGACTGGGTGATCAATGCCTTCAATGACAACATGCCGTTCGACCAGTTCACGGTCGAGCAACTCGCAGGCGACTTATTGCCGAATGCAGCCGTTCAACAACGGATCGCCACGGGATTCAATCGCAATCACATGGCTAACAACGAGACAGGCATCATCGACGAAGAATACCGTGTTGAATACGTGATCGACCGTGTTGACACCACGATGACAACTTGGCTCGGCCTCACCGTCGGCTGCGCCCAATGTCATGACCACAAGTACGATCCAATCACTCAACGCGAGTACTACCAGCTATTCGCGTTCTTCAACAACGTTCCTGAACGCGGACTTCTCGTTGGCAACAACCCTGCTCCTGTGATGTCGGTGCCGACACCCGAACAGGAACAGCAACTGACCGAACAGGCTGCAGCCACCGCCGATGCTGTCGCGGAGTTCAAAGATCATCAGGTCGAGCTCACCGCACAAATTGCAGAGTGGGAAGCTGATGCTCTCACGACGTTGCCATCGCTGCCGGAAGATTTGGTCTTCTTTCACGAAGACTTCAATGGTCACTTGGATGAAAATATCCAAACGATGGGAACCACGCTGGAGTTCACCTCGGGAGTTCGTGGCCAGGCGGCGCAGTTCGATGCGACACAACATGTTGAGGCTGATTTGTTGGAATTCGATGCTGATAGCCCATGGACAATCGGACTGTGGGTTATGCCTGACGGTCCGCTCAGTTGCGTCCTGTCGAAGATCGAGCCGCAAGGAGATCGTCGCGGAATCGAGTTTCTGTGGCAGAAGGGGCGACTGACGGTCAATCTCGTCTCGCGTTGGGGTGTCAGCGCTGTCGAACTAGTGACGGTTCAACCCATGAAGGCGAAGCAGTGGCATCAGATTGTCGTGAGTTACGATGGCTCGCAGCGGGCTGATGGCGTTCGGCTGTCGATTGACGGAGAGATGACCTCCGTGGACGTGAAACGTGACACTCTCGATGGAAGTATCGCGACGGCAGAACCACTGCGAATTGGTCGTCGTGATTCCGGATTGGGATTCTACGGACGGATTGATGAACTGCGGTTCCTGCGCATGACGTTAGCTAAGGCTGCGGTGACTGATTGGTTTTGGGGCGAGTGCATTCGAGGCATCATCGAGACTCCGCAGGACGAGCGAACGAATCAAGACATCGATGTCTTGCTTGGATACTACGTGGATCAGTTTGCCAGTCAGGAAACACGTGAGGCTCGCGAACGCGTCAAGCAGATGCAGGAGGCTGAGCGGAGACTCAAAGAGTCGATTCCCACAACGCTTGTCATGGAGGAGATGCCACAGCCGCGCGTGACGACGATCCTTGAGCGAGGACAATATGACCAACCTGGTGAAACCGTGGAGCCGGGCGTTCCAGCAGCTCTGTCATCCTGGCCGGCGGATGCACCACTTAACCGACTTGGTTTTGCCAAGTGGGTGGTGGCTGACGACAATCCATTGACGGCGCGCGTGGTAGTCAACCGACTTTGGGCCCAGTGTTTTGGTGAGGGGCTTGTCTGGTCGATGAACGACTTCGGCACACAAGGAGAGTCGCCGACCCACCCGGAATTACTGGACTGGCTGGCTGCCGAGCTTCGTGAGAGCGGCTGGGATGTCAAAGCACTGCTCCGATTGATTGTCACGTCACGAACGTATCGTCAGAGTTCGCAATACCGACTCGATGGGTCGGAAGTGGTCGATCCTGACAACCGTCTGTTGGCGCGAGGTCCGAGTTTTCGGATGTCCATGGAGATGGTTCGTGATCAGGCACTCGTAGCGTCCGGGTTGCTTGTGCCGCGCGTTGGTGGCCCGAGTGTCAAACCGTATCAGCCCCCCGGGCTCTGGGAAGAAGTGTCTTACAATGGTGAAGAATCCTATGAACCAGACAAGGACGCTGGCTTGTGGCGACGCAGCCTCTACACGTTTATCAAGCGTCAAGCTCCACCGCCTCCCCTGCTACTGTTCGACGGCCCGACGCGAGAGAAGTGCACGATCCAGCGTGCGCGAACCAATACCCCGCTACAGGCGCTGCTGCTACTCAATGACCAGACCTACACCGAATCCGCACGCGCACTTGCTGGCATGACGTTGGCGACCGAACAATCGACATCTGCGAGACTTGAACAACTCTGGCGTCGCGTGCTCTCTCGCTCTCCCAATGATGACGAGTTGCAACAGCTCGATGGTTTGCTTCAGCGACAACGTATGCGATTCGCTGACAATCTGGCTGCTGTCGACGATCTCCTCGCGACCGGAGTCTCTCCGTTAGACAAGAGGTTCGACCCACAGGAACTGGCAGCGTGGACCGTTGTGGCACATGCGATACTCAATCTCGACGAAGCCATCATGCGTCGCTGACCAACAGAAATCAGTTGCGATGTCCACTATCATCAAACGACGTGCCTTCCTGAATCACACCGGGCTAAGCTTAGGCAGCCTTGCCTTGGGCTCGCTCGCAGAGAGCCCTCTCTCGGCTGGTCAGTCGACACACTTCCCGGCCAAAGCCAAACGCGTGATCTCCCTGTTCATGCACGGCGGGCCATCGCAGCTCGATCTGTTCGACCATAAACCTACTCTGCACAAGCGACATGGCGAGGAACTGCCGGCGTCCGTCCGGGGGGACCAGCGGCTGACAGGCATGACGAGCGGCCAGGATTCCTTTCCGGTCACGCCGTCAGTCTTCCGCTTCGCACAACATGGCCAAAGCGGAGCTTGGGTCAGCGAGTTGCTGCCGCAGACGGCGAAGATCGTCGATGAGCTTAGCATGATCCGGTCGATGAATACTGAAGCGATCAACCATGATCCAGCGGTCACACTGATGCAAACCGGTCACCAGCAGGCGGGACGCCCCAGCCAAGGAGCATGGGCCAGCTACGGACTCGGCAGTGCGAACAGCGATCTGCCTGCATTTCTCGTGCTTATCTCGCGAGGCAGTGCAGCGAGACCCGCCGACCCGCTCTACTCACGGTTGTGGGGTTCCGGGTTCCTGCCGTCGAATCATCAGGGTGTGGCACTCCGGAGCGGCAGAGACCCTGTCCTGTATCTGTCGAATGGGCCAGGAATCGATGCCGCGACACGGCGAGACCAACTCGATGTGATTGCTGACCTCAACAAGCTGCAACTCACCCAGCAGGGTGATCCAGAGATCGCCACTCGAATTTCACAGTACGAGATGGCCTTCCGGATGCAGTCCGCGGTGCCGGAACTCGCCGATCTGAGTGGAGAGACAGACACGACCTTCAACGCGTACGGTGCTGAGGCACGACAATCAGGGACATTCGCTGCGAACTGTCTCTTGGCGCGTCGCATGGCCGAACGTGGAGTCCGGTTCATTCAGCTCTATCACAAGGGCTGGGATCAGCACTACAACCTTCCGAGCGATCTTCGTTTGCAATGCCGCGACGTCGACCAACCGGTCGCAGCTTTAATCAACGATTTGAAACAGCGCGGCTTGCTCGATGACACACTCGTCATCTGGGGGGGTGAGTTCGGTCGCACGACGTACAGCCAGGGAACGCTGGAACGCACGAACTACGGCCGCGATCATCACGGTCGCTGCTTCACCATGTGGATAGCCGGCGGAGGTGTGAAACCGGGCATTGTCCACGGGGAGACCGACGACTTCTGCTACAACGTCGTTCGCGACCCGGTCCACGTTCACGACCTGAACGCCACCCTGCTCCACCTGCTGGGCGTCGACCATACGCGACTGACATTTCGCTTCCAGGGACGCCACTACCGCCTCACGGACGTCCACGGCAGAGTCGTTTATGACATTCTAAGCTAGACACAACCGAGTCAAGGACATTAGGTCGTGTTGACATTCATCGGGTTTCGACAATGAAGGATGCGAGGCAGAGCCATCCGTATGGTCTGCCTTTGAAAAACTGATGCATGTTGTATGAGTATCCATGTAAGCCTTGGGCTTGCCTGGATTTTGGGCCACTTGGAATGTCAGTGATTTGTGTTTGTTAGTTCCATGCTTTTCCGTCTCGAATCAAGACGTTGAGGAGGGGAACCAGTTTTCTCATCGATGCGATGAGGACCACCGTCTTGGATTATCCCATGGCCGTCAGTCGGTCGACTGTCGACCGACCGTACGGTAGCATGCTAACTGTCGGCTCATAACTCCCTCATTGATCCTCACTGACTGAACATAAAGGACGTTCGACATGCGCGAAGTCGTCATCGCTGGATACTTACGGACAGCTCAATCTCGGTCGCGGCCACAGGATCCGGCACGCGACTGGTTTGGCAAGATTCGTTCGGATGACATGCTGGCTCGCCTGCTGCCTGCAGTCCTCGAACAGGCGGGAGTCGATACCGACGAGGTGGATGACTTTATTGTGGGTTGTGCTCAGGCAGTCAGTGAACAGTTCACGATTGGCGGTCGCGGACCGTTGATCCTCGCCAACCTCAGCCAACGCACAGCGGCCAAGTGCATCGATCAGCAATGCGGGTCCGCGATGGCAGCGATGCAGACGGCCTACATGGAAATCGCGATGGGATACGCAGACACTGTTCTCACCGGTGGCATGGAGCACATGACTCGCGTGCCGATGGGGGGCGACGGTGCCATCGACACCAACCTGCGGTTTTACATGGACCCTTCACTGATGAAGTGGGATATGCAGAACTCGATGAACATGGGGGTCACTGCCGAAAAGCTCGCTGATATCGGCAAGATTGATCGTCCGGCGATGGATGAATGGGGCGTGCGATCGCATCAACGTGCCGCCGCTGCTCAAGAGGCCGGTTTCTTCAAAGGTGAGATCCTCCCCCTTGAAGTGCGACAGGCAGACGGTTCGAAGATGGTCGTCGACAAAGACCAGGCTGTGCGTGCTGACACGTCGATTGAAGGGATGCAGGGTCTGCGCACGCCGTTTCGCAAGGACGGGCGAATTACTGCAGGCACCGCCTCACCCCTGAATGCCGGAGCGACGTCGGTGCTGCTGATGTCAAAGGAAGGTGCTGAAGCGAAAGGCATCAAGCCACTCGCGACTGTGCGATCGATCGGCTTCGCGGGTGTCGAGCCGAACATCATGGGAGCTGGTCCTGTGCCATCAACGCTGCGTGCCCTCGAACATGCCGGTCTCAAAGCCGAAGACATCGACTTCTGGGAAATCAACGAGGCCTTCGCTGTTGTGGCGTTGTACGCCATTCAGGAGTTGGGTATTGATCCTGAAAAGGTGAACGTCAGGGGTGGTGGCATTGCGATTGGACACCCGCTCGGTGCGAGCGGAGGACGACTCGTCGGGACACTGGCTCGCATCCTGAATGAGGAGAAAGGCCGATACGGCTGTGCAACCATGTGCGTCGGTGGTGGTCAAGGTGTTGCAATGATCATCGAACGCGAGAACGGTCAGGCATAGTCAGGAGCCAATTCGCCCCGACACCGCGATCATCCACTTCGTCATCGGCCATCACGAGAGAGAGAAATCAAATCATGAGTCTTGATCAGATTAAGTCCGTCGCCGTCATTGGTGCTGGCGACATGGGACACGGGATTGCTGAGGTCGCGTTGCTCGGCGGATATCCTGTAACACTGTATGACATCAACACAGAGGCGATCGAAAAGGGTGCGGGTCGCATCATGGACAGCGTCGAAAAACTCGCCGAGAAGGGCAGGGTGCCCAAGGACGCGGTCGAGCAGATTCGCACCAAGGGCCTGACCACGACGATCGACATGGCAGAGGCTGCCGGGAGGGCGGACCTGATTATCGAGGCAGCCCCGGAAGTGCTCGACCTCAAAAAGAAGATCTTCGCCCAACTTGACGAAGCGGCTCCCGCACATGCGTTGTTGGCATCCAACACGTCAACGATGAGCATCACTGAGATCGGGGCGAGCACCAAGCGTCCTGGACAAGTATTCGGCATGCACTTCTTCAACCCGGCCGTGCTGATGCGGCTCGTCGAAGTCATTCGCTCCGACGACTCGACCGATGACACGGTGGAGACTGGCTATGCGTTCGCTCAGAAGCTGGGCAAGGTGCCGGTGCTTGTGCGTCGCGACACGCCCGGCTTTATCGCCAACCGGGTGAACGCCGCACCGGCCGTCTTGTTCGGAGCGATCGTGGAGAGCGGTGAAATTGAGCCGGAAGCACTCGACGCCTTCATGATGAACATCGGCATGCCGATGGGGCCCTGTGAACTGACCGACTTCGTGGGCATCGATATCGCCATCAATGTGGCCCAGTACTTTGCCGACCAGTTGCACGAGGACTACGCCCCGGAGCCGCATCTCAAGGCCATGCTGGACAAGGGCCATCTTGGTAAGAAGTCCGGGCAGGGCTACTACGATTGGTCCAAAGGCCGACCCGAGATCGATCGCTGCAAAGCGACCAAAATATTCAATCCACTCCTGCCGATCTTCACACAGATCAATGAGGCGACCAAACTGGTCGAACAGGGAGTCTGCTCAGTTGCTGATGTTGACTTGGCGATGATCAACTCCACCGGCAACCCGATGGGCCCGATGAGCATTGGTCGTCAAATCTCTCACTGGGACCTGAGTGATCAACTCGAGCGATTGGCGAGGAAATATCGCAAATCGATCTTCGAACCGACGCAAGCTGTTCGCGATGGTGCCCACAAGCACTGATTGGTCGTCTGTGATGTTGTCCTTGAGGGGCTATTTCAAAACGTCTCGGGTGTGGGTGGCCGGGTCTGACCAACGGGAAGGCCCGGACCGGTCATTGCAGGGCCATCCGCTTCGCTTCTGACCCTGCCACCCAAACATCAGATTGTTTTGAAATGGCCCTTTAGCCGAATAGTACGTCCATCACTTTGCCTTTGTTCAACGGGATCGGACGCCCGAGGCGATCGTGAACCACTGAGTGCGGGTCGATTCCCAGGCAGTGGTACACCGTCGCACCCAAGTCGTTGGGGTGGTAGGACGTCGTGATTGGGTAAGCCCCAATGTCGTCCGTGGCTCCGATGACCTGTCCTCCACGCACTCCCGCTCCTGCGAAGACGGCTGAGTACGCAGGTGCCCAGTGGTGACGACCGGGAACCGTCTGACCGGCAAGGGGTGAGATCGTCGGCGTGCGGCCGAACTCCCCGACGACAATGACAAGAGTTTGATCGATCAGCCCTCGCTCAGTGAGATCATCGAGTAACACACTCACGCCCTGGTCGAGTGGCGGGAGGAGATCGTTCTTCAAACGTGGGAAGTGATTGACGTGCGTGTCCCAGATCTGCACATGTCCCATGTTGCATTGCACGACCGGCACGTCCGCCTCGACGAGTCGCCTCGCGAGGAGCAGTGTTTGCCCCATGCGGCTGCGACCATATCGCTCTCTGACCTCAGCCGATTCCTGCTCGATTTGGAACGCTTGGCCCAGCTTCGACGACGTGAGCAGTGAAAAGGCCGCCTCCTGATTGTCACCGAACTGCCGCGTGTCATGTGACGTGTCGAGATGTTGTTCGCGCTCAATCGCGCTATTGAGCAACTGCCAACGTCGATCGAGGCGTCCGACACTCAGTCCTTCCGTCAAGCGAAGTCCTCGGACCGCAAAGCTCTCTTCGTTGGGATCGGAGTTCACCTGGAAGGGGTCGTATTTTGATCCCAGGAACCCTGCGTGCTGTCCAGGCCAGATGAGTGCGCCTTCATTTAACGGCACGGGGATCGTCACATGACCGGGCGATCCATCCGATGGTGGTCTGAGTGACTCAACCGCCGCTCCATAACAGGGCCAGTCTCCCCGGTTGAGTGACTTGTCCTGATTCGAGTCACCACGAAAGGGTTGGACGGAACCTGTCAGAGTATTGTGTGATCCCGAGAGATGCCGGTTGTCAGTGTGAGACATCGATCGCACGACCGTCAACCGGTCGGCACGGTCGGCCATCATGGGCATCATCTCACTGAAATGCAGCCCCGGCACTTTGGTCGCAATCGGCTCGAATTCCCCTTTGGTCTCAGCTGCCTCTGGCTTCGGATCAAACGTGTCGATGTGACTGCCGCCCCCGGAAAGAAACACCAGCACGACCGACTTGGCTTTCACTTCCTCAGCAGCTGCGATCGCCCGCCTCTGCATGAGCCCGGACAAACCGAGCCCAAAAAAGGATGAACAGCCCACCTGCAACACTTCGCGACGATCCATCATGAGGATGCCCCTGCCTTCATGGAAATCACAAGCGTAGAGGATACCAGATGATGCGACGCTCATGTACTGCTAAGCACATGGCGAGTGAAAGTGGCTTCACATTCTGAATGGTTGCATCTCCCCAGTCGACGTCTCTGGAATTAGGATCCACATCCATCCGGTTTTCCTGTTTTACAAGTCACATCGAAAAACCCGTCATTCCCGCGCAGGCGGGAATCCCGGCAGCGTTGAATCCAGGGGCACACGGGGAATTCACATCGGGCGTCACTGGATTCCCGCCTGCGCGGGAATGACGAGCTTGTAACTCTCTACATTTGGCCATCGGGCAGATAGAAGTCCAACGTCCTCTGACGTCGCTCGACAGCATCGCCGTCGGCTTGGGAGGAGATTTTCTCCAAACACGGCTCAGATCAACTGCGTGAGCAGGTCCACGACGCGATCAGACGTCTTGCCGTCGCCATACGGATTGTTGGCTTCGGCCATTTGGCGGTAATAGACGTCGTCGGTCAGCAGACGATGGGACTCAGCGAGGATGCGGTCCGGGTCGGTGCCCACAAGGCGGACACCACCGTCGAGACCTTCGGTCCGTTCGGTCTTGTCACGCATGACAAGGACCGGTTTGCCGAGAGACGGTGCCTCCTCCTGCACGCCGCCGGAGTCGGTGAGGATAAACGTCGACTTTGCCATCAGGGCGACGAACGGCTCATAGCCAAGTGGTTGCATCAAGCGAATATTGGGGACCTCATCGAGAATGCGGTGCACAGGCTCCTGGACGTTGGGGTTCAGATGCACCGGATACACGATGTCGACTTCAGGGTGCCGCACCGCGAGGGACCGCAGCGCCTCACAGATCGACTCGAACCCGCTGCCGAAGCTCTCGCGGCGATGCCCAGTGACAAGCACGAATGGCCGTGAGAGTGAGGTGAGCAGATCGCCCGTCTGTGCCGATACATCGCCCCTCTCTATGCGGTCGCGAATTTGCAGGAGGGCGTCGATGACCGAGTTGCCAGTGACGAACACGCAATCCTCTGGGACACTCTCATTGAGGAGCGTCTGTCGGTTCGTTTCGGTCGCAGCGAAGTGCCAAGCGGCGAGACGTGTGGTCAGGACGCGGTTCATCTCTTCGGGAAATGGTGCACGCAGGTCTCCCGTTCGTAGCCCGGCTTCCAGATGACCGACTGGGATATTCTGATAGAACGCTGCCAGTGCTCCGCAGAACGTTGATGTTGTGTCCCCCTGCACCAACACCGCGTCCGGTTTCGCTTCAGTGATCACCGGCTCCAGTTGGGCGAGGACTCTCGCACTCAGCTGTGACAGAGTCTGCCCCGGCTGCATCAGGTCGAGGTCGTAGTCCGGCGTCACGTCGAACAGATCGAGAATCTGATCCAGCATTTCCCGGTGCTGAGCCGTTACGCAGACGATTGGCTGACACTCGGGGTGCCGGGCCAGTGCCTGCACCATCGGCACCATTTTGATGGCTTCGGGGCGTGTGCCGAAGACGAGCATCACCCGTTTCATGCGGCTGCTCGCTGAGTACAGGACTGTTCATAGACCGCAACCGTCTCGGTGGCGATACGATTCCAGCAGAAGAGCTCACTTGCCCGCCGTCGTGCCTGTTCCCCCATCCTCTGACGCAGGTCTGGCGAAACGACAAGTCTGCGGATGGCGTCGGCGATCTGAATGGGCTGCCCGGGGTCAACCAACAATCCCGAAACCTCATCGTCGATCAAGACAGGGATTCCGCCAACTCTGGTGCCCACGAGTGGCAGACCGGTCGCCATCGACTCCAGGCCGGTAATGCTCGTCGCCTCCATGAACGACGGAAGCACGGAGATGTCAGCAGACCGGTAGATGTCCGGCATGTCGGTGTTCAGGATGTTGCCGAGAAAGCGGCACTCATCTCGCATCTGCCCCTGACTCACAATCTCTTCGACCTTCCCGCGATCGTCTCCATCGCCGGCGAAGATGACCCGGACCGGCAGGTCCCTCAGCCGGGTGACGGCTTCAGCAAAGACCGTGACGCCGTTCTTCTCGACGAGTCGTCGTGCGAGAAGCACAACGACACGATCATCCGCAGCGTGCCAATGCTCTCGATGAGATGGCTCTCCCGGTTGAAATCGATTGGTGTCGACGCCGTTGGAGATGAAAGTCACGGGGCCCTGGTATCCCACCGTTTTCGTCGCTTGGACAAGTTCATCGCTCGGAGCCAGTACATGAGCGACATGTTTCAGGCGTTCCGCGAGACGTCTGTGCTCACCCAGTCCCCGCAGAATACGTTTGAGGAACCCCGAAGTGTGATTCGTAAAGACGACAGGAACATTGAGGCCACGAGTGGCCTCAACGGGTCTCAGTCCGTGGACATGGATGACGTCGAGCGGTTGGAGTTGGAGGAATTGCCTCAGCCACCAGTTCGTCAGCCAGGAATACACCGGCTTCTGTTTGGGGAACGGCGTCCGATGCACCTGCATCCCGTGGAACTCACTCTCTCGAGATCGTTCAACGGCGATGGGCAGCGTGATGACATGCACGTCATGCCCCTGCTTGACGAGGGCTTTGCCCAACTCAACGACGTGTGCAGCGACCCCGCCCACGTTGGGGTAAAAGTCAACCGAAACCAAACCAATGCGCATTGTGACCTGCCCCCGTCCCTGGGAGTGCTGTGGAATGGCGAACCCTAGAAAAACTGCGGAAAACGGTCAATGTTGATCTGGAGAGGGCGGTGATCTGTGTGAATAGAACACAGATGACGCTGATCAGACTGATTGACACGGATCATCGTCTATTTGATGACCGACTCGACACCAATGTCATCGGCGACGATCCGCCCGATCAGTGTCATCTGCGTTCCAGCATTTCATCGCAGTCAGACCCGGATGACGATGTTCTCTCGAGAGAATGAGTCTTTCTCACTGTCTGACTTTGAGTCGATGGCAGACTGAGGTTCCTGCAATCGGGGCGTTGGAATACAACTCGCAGCAGGGCAGTTACTTGAAGTCACTCAGTGTGTTACGGAAGTCACGGATGACGACCGATCTTACGAATGCAAAAGATCAGCGACGACCGCTACGAGTCGTGCATGCGGCCAACTATCAGATCGATAAGGACGGACTTGCGTTCTTCAACCCTGACCAGAAGATGCATCAGGGTCTCGTGCAGGCAGGGTGTTACGTCTACCCGTTCAGCATCAACGACCGTGCCCGCATGCTGTCTCCAACGGGGAGCAAGATTTTCGGTCGCGGTCGTGCCAACCGGGCACTCATTCGCACTTGTGTGAACGTGCATCCCGATCTGCTCGTGCTGTGTCATGGCCAAACCGTCACGCGGGAGACACTTCTCGAAATCCGTCGACAGGTGCCCGGCATCCGCATCGCCTTCTGGTATGTCGACCCGATCTGGGACGGCTGCAATTACGGACACCTCACGGAGCGGGCAGATCTGTTCGACGCCATCTTCTGCACAACCGGCGGTCGCGACTTACAGAAATTCTGTCGTCCCGGATGCCCGGCTGCCTTCATCCCGAATCCGGTTGATGCAGGCATTGAACGCTATCGGGCATTTGAGGACCCCGACCCCGACTACGACCTCGTGTTCTTCGGCCGAGACAAGTATGCGCCACAGAGACGAATGTTCCTCTCCAAACTCGTCGAGGCACTTCCCGAATTTCGCATGGGGATCTTCGGTAGTCTCGGAAATCCGCTCGTTTTCGGACATGCGAAGGAGCGCATCCTCGCCAGCAGTCGCATGGCATTGAACCTCAGTCGGCGAGACGACGTCGAACTCTATTCATCCGATCGGATCGCTCAACTGACGGGTAACGGGATACTCACACTGACGGCAGCAGGCGCGGGGCTGGAACAACTCTACTCATCGGACGAAGTGGTTTACTACGAGAACTTTGACGAACTGGTGACCAAAGCCCGTCGGCTCAAGCAAGGGGACGGCGAGCGTGTCCGCATTGCTCGCAATGGTTGGCTCAAGTCGCACACGGTCTACTCGGCCCGTGAAGTCGCTCGCTTCATCGTTGACTTATCGATGCGTCACCCCGAGTACGAGCAGTGCCCTTGGGGACAGCACGTCTTCTGGCATACAGCGGATATGCCTCACCTTCAAGCTTCACTCAGGGCAGCTGCTTAGGTGATGTCGGTCTGCCAGTGCAGGGAGGCTTTGCGACCGCTCGTGGATGATTCGCTATCATCAGCGTTGTCTTCTCTCCCGCGACGATCTCTCTGACGATTCTGCCAATGCCTGAAGTCCTTTCTCGCGACGATCTGGCTGGTCTGTATCTCGACCAGTTGCCGTTTGATCCGTATCCGGTGCAGGAAGAGGCACTGCTGGCCTGGTTCACTGCGGAGGAGGGCGTACTCGTTTGTGCGCCAACCGGCACCGGTAAAACGATTATTGCGGAAGCAGCTCTGTTTGAAGCCCTGCACACCGGGAAGAAGGCGTATTACACGACGCCCCTGATTGCCCTCACCGAACAGAAGTTCCGTGAGATGCAGGAGGCGGCTGAGCGATGGGGCTTCTCAGCAGACGACGTCGGGTTGGTGACTGGCAACCGCCGTGTGAATCCGCAGGCTCGCATCCTTGTCGTCGTGGCGGAGATTCTGCTGAATCGACTGCTACATCCCAGTGAGTTCCAGTTCGATGATGTCGCTGCAGTCGTGATGGATGAGTTTCACTCGTTCAACGACCCGGAACGAGGAGCCGTGTGGGAGTTGTCACTCGCGATGCTCCCTAAGCATGTGCGGCTGTTGTTGCTGTCAGCGACCGTCGGCAATGCGGTCGAATTCACGCTGTGGCTCAGACGAAGTCACGGTCGCGCGGTGCAACTCGTGCAGAGCTCCGATCGCAAGGTGCCACTGCAATTCGAGTGGGTCGGCGACAACCTCTTGAATGAGCAACTCGAAGCAATGGCTGACGGAGATGAAGAATTGCGGCGCACGCCGACGCTGCTGTTTTGCTTCAACCGTTCTGAATGCTGGTCGGTCGCCGAGCAACTCAAGGGCAAGGCCATGTTGCACGATGGGCAACGCAAGAAGTTGGAAGCCGTCATCAATGAGCAGGACTGGAAAACGGGGGCTGGTTCCAAACTGAAGCCGATCCTGCTGCGGGGCGTGGGTGTGCATCATGCAGGCATGCTGCCCAAATATCGTCGACGAGTTGAAGAGTTGTTTCAGGAAAAGCTGCTATCCGTGTGTGTCTGCACCGAGACACTGGCAGCGGGCATCAACCTGCCGGCCCGTTCGGTCGTGCTGACGACATTGCTCAAAGGTCCGCCTGGGAAGAAAAAGCTGATCGATGCCAGTTCGGCCCATCAGATGTTTGGCCGCGCGGGACGACCCCAGTTCGATGACCAAGGCTACGTGTACGCTCTCGCCCATCACGATGACGTCAAACTCGCCCGGTGGAAGTTACAGTACGATCAGATCCCGGAAGATACCAAGGACCCCAACCTCATTCGCGCGAAAAAACGTCTCAAAAAGAAGATGCCCAAGCGAAGTCCGACGCAGCAGTATTGGACCGAGGCACAATTCGAGAAGGTCATCGCTGCGCCGCCCGGGAAACTGGCCAGTCGTGGAGCGATCCCCTGGCGTCTGCTGGCCTACTTGCTACAAATCTCTCCCGACGTCGAGCGACTGCGAGTGTTCGTCCGCAAACGCATGCTCGATGACAAAGAGATGGAGCACGCACAGAAGCGTCTCACACAAATGCTGACGACGCTCTGGGCGGGCGGATATGTCGAGCTTGATCCAGAACCGCCCCACATCAAACGCCGCCGCCCCTTTTCCGCAAACGTCGAGACGCCTGCCCGGGAAGGGTTTGGGGATGGGCTTGCGGAATCGCCAAAGGTTTCAGAGACACCTGAGGACGATGCCCCAGTTGAGACCGGCACGTTCGGGGCTTTGCTGCAGGAGGCTCTCACCAAAGAGGAGCCGCAGGACTCAAAACGAAAGTCGGGCGCCGAGGCATCGGACGCATCGACTGACGATGCTCCCGAGCGTTTCGAGTACCTGCCCGTCACAGCGACACCGACGGCCAAGTTGGAAAAACTGCTTGTCTTCCGCAGCGTCAACCCGCTGTACGGCATGTTCCTGCTGGAAAACATCGGCATTGGTGACGAGGCTGAGCGTCTGCAGGCGCTGGAGAGTGTGCTTGAGGTTCCCGGTTCGGTCTTCATGCAGGTAAAGGCTCCTGGACCTGACGAACTCCCGCCTGGACCGCTGGCGACGACACGGCTCGACCTGCAACTCATCGAGCGCGGCCTCGCGACCGCAGACGAGATCGATCCGTCGAAGCAGGATGAGGACGATTATGGTCGTCGCCGCAGTCGGGGGTTGCTGCTGGGTGACAAACTTCGACGCATCTTCGACAGCGAGTTCCCGAGTGTCGGCAACCTGCGAACGAGTCCTGTCTGGGTCGCCGGTGCCTTACTGGACTTCGGAGGCGACTTCCACAAGTACGTCACCAGCCGTGATCTTGCCAAGCAGGAAGG
Source organism: Planctomycetaceae bacterium (assembly GCA_029259815.1). Taxonomy (GTDB): domain Bacteria; phylum Planctomycetota; class Planctomycetia; order Planctomycetales; family Planctomycetaceae; genus JAHBXU01. Next base: position 28,066 of record JAJDEJ010000193.1, read on the forward strand.
CATCATCTTTCGGCATCTGTTGCGGCTAATCCTGCTGTGCGGCGAGTTCTCACAGGTCTGTCCTCTAGAAATGGTACCGGCAGATTGGGAGGCCGAGTTGAGTCAATTGGCCGACCGTCTCACAGAGAGTTGCCGGGCAATCGATCCCCAAAGCACAGACAAGTCATTGGAGTCGCTGCAAAATGTTGATCCGCTGATGGCTGATGGCTGATGGCTGATGGCTGATGGCTGGGCTCTGACAACATTCAACCTTCGACCCTCAATACAAAAAAGGCAGCCGAGGACCCTCCCGTCCCCGGCTGCCTGACTGACGACCCACTTCCACATCCAAAGCCGTCGGTCTTTACGTGTGAGTGCCTCAACCGTTGATGTCGGTCAAGATCGCAGCGGCTTCCTTGGCAGCCGCCGTGTGCGTGTACTGTTGGGTGACATCCACCAACCCGGTGATACCCGACTGGATTCGACCGTTGATGAGCAAGTTCTTCGCCAAACGCAGCTTGCTCTGAGCCCGTGTCTCTGTGATTTCGCCGGCAGGGATATGCGTGGCTTGCATTTCACGAGCAGCCCGATTGAGGGCCATGGTCGTTTCGCGGCGAGCCTGATACTCAGCGTGACGCATGTGTTGCTCAGCGAGTCCCATGCGACGACGTTCTTGACGGACGGCCAATCGCTTAACTTCGTTGTCCAGAAAACGGCTCTTCGCTTCTTCGTAACTACGGAGGGCCTCAGCGGTCAATAAAGCATGCTCGCCATGAGCACGGAGCAAGTCGGCACGACCTCGATTGATGCTCTCATGAGCGGTTGAAGCTGCTGCACCCGTTCGCAGGTGCCCGTAGCCACCAATGACAGGGGCCACAACACCGCCGGCAAACGTCGGTCGCGGCAAACCGATGGCAACGGCAGGCTCATCAGCGGTGGCGATGCTGCTGAGGGCGATAGTGAACAGGGCGGCGAGCGAAATGCGGTTGAGGGTTTTCATCGTTCGATCCTGTGGAAATCTAAGGGGTGGATGTGGGATTTGTGTCTCTCTAAGCGGCGTCCGTTCTCGCCTGTTACTGTCCGATTGCTGAGAAAACGCCTTTCGGTGGGTAATCTTCCAGAAAAGTTGCGAAAACACACAAGTGGTTTATCAAAATGACCTTATGGCACGTCCGGCGTCACCGGAAACGTGCGGGGTGAGAATGGCCGACCGCCAATGATCGAATTTCGTCGAGACGGAGTGGAGATGGAATCCGGTCGTTCGTACCTCATCCCTCAGAACTGAGGGAAAAACAGATCGAGGGGATGCGGCAGATGGAAACGGATCAGTTTTGCATGACGCCCTTCGTTTCCTTAGTTTCCTTCTGTCCAATTGAAGACAGAGGACATGAGGCAACGAAGTGAACGAAGAGTTTGCACCGAGGTCGAATCAGGACATGGTCGTTCGTCCGACCGATCCCGTGTCATCCGCGTTCCCTGTGATGGCCCGCCTGACAACCTACCCGCCGATGAGCTTGCGGTTGAAGGTGCCCTCGTTGATCGTTGGGCGTTCGAGGCGGCCGTTGTTGACGTAAGAGAGTTCCATGTTGTCGAGGCCGAGCAGCCACAAGATCGACGCATGGATGTCATGGACGTGCATACGGTCTTCGACGGCGTACAGACCCAGATCGTCGGTTGCGCCGATCGTCTGTCCCCCTTTGATACCACCACCGGCCATCCAGATTGAGAAGCCGGTCGGGTTGTGATCGCGACCATTGCCCTTCTCGCTCATCGGTGTGCGTCCGAATTCACCCCCCCAGATGACCAGCGTTTCATCCAGCAGGCCGCGCTGTTTGAGGTCTTTCAGCAGACCGGCGACCGGCTTGTCCATTGATTTGCAAAGTCTGGAGTGATTCTTTTCGATCTCTTTGTGCGAGTCCCACTTGCTGCCCGTGCCACTGTACAGCTGGACGAATCGCACGCCCCGCTCAATGAGCCGGCGGGAGAGGAGACAGAGTCGCCCGAACGACGCGGTCTCTTTTTCATCAAGGCCATACAAATGCTGTGTGGCATCGGTCTCTTCTGCGATGTCGACCGCTTCGGGGGCATGGGCCTGCATACGGAAGGCTGTCTCGTAACTCTGAATGCGGGCCTCCAGCTCGGTCTGCTGCGGGTGTCTCGCCGCGTGCTCTTGGTTGAACTGTTGAAGCAGAGAGAGTTTGCTCCGTTGTCGTTCGTCGGTGACCCCCTTGGGGAGGTTGAGATTGGCGATCGGCTCGTCACTCGTTCCCTTGATCCGCACCCCCTGGTGTGATGCAGGCATGAATCCGGAGCCCCAGTTGCGTGGTCCGTTGACTGGGCGACCATCACTGTCGCACATGACCACGAACGACGGGAGGTTGGCGTTCCCGGTGCCCAGTCCGTAGTTAACCCATGCCCCCAGCGAGGGTCGTCCCGCAACGTCGATGCAGGTGTTCATTTGGCACACACCGCCCGAATGATTGATGCCGCTCGTCCAACAGGATCGCACGACAGCGATGTCATCCAGGCAGTCTGCAATGTGGGGGATCCACTCGGATGCCCAGAGTCCGCTTTGTCCGTGTTGTTTCCACGTGCGCGGGGCAGCGAGTAGCGGAGCCCCTTTTTCGCCCATGGCGGTGATCGGTTCCCGAAAACTCTCTGGCAGTGGTTGACCGTCCAACTCGTTCAGCAGCGGCTTGGGATCGACCAGGTCCAGATGGCTCGGCCCGCCCTCCATAAACAGCCAGATGACACTCTTCGCCCGCGCCACGTGCTGAGCCAACTGCGCATGACCTCCAGCAACTGCCTCCTGACGCAGCAGCCATTCCAGAGCGACGGCTCCGAAGCCGACTCCTGAGGACTGCAGAAAGTCTCGGCGCGAGGGCATGAGATGGGACGTGCCGCTATTCAACATACAGAAACTCATTTGAGCTGATCAAAATGTGACAGAAGTCGATGAGCCGATCACGATCGACGGTCGCTGTTGACTCTGCAGTTTCGATGCCCACGAACTCGAACGCCTGCTGACGCTCTGCATCAGTTGGTTGTCGCCCCCAAACTCGCTGAACCGCGTCATCGATCATCTTCGCTGACGTGTCAAAGCCATTGGCCAGCAGTCGGTCTGCAAGTCGTGTCGCACTTTCGACGGTGAATGAACCATTCATCATCAACAGCGATTGCGTTGGTGTCGTCGTTCCGATGCGTTCTCCAATGCTCTTCAAACCGTTGGCCCGATCAAAGGCGTGCAGGAATTCGTCCGGAGTGTTGCGGAGACTCTTGATGTACAGCCCTCTGCGGAATGACTTCGCATCTCCACTCGCTCCTCCCTGTGTGTCATTGAGGTCTCCGGTCGCAGAAAGCATCGCATCGCGGATCTGCTCTGCGGACAGGCGTCGTACAGGGGCACGCCAGAGCAGTTGCTCCGACGGATCGATCTCCACGTGACCCTTCGCTTCAGGATGATCCGACGACAGCTGCCATGTCGCAGACGTCAGAATCATCCGATGCAGGTCCTTAAAGCTCCACCCTTGTTCCACGAATGTGACGGTCAACCAGTCCAGCAACTCGGGATGCGACGGTCGTTGCCCCAGGTGACCAAAGTCACTCGTCGTCGGCACAATCCCGCGTCCAAAGTGTTGCTGCCAGATGCGATTGACAATCACTCGTGTCGTCAGCGGGTTCTGTGGGTGCCCGATCCACTCTGCCAAAGCGGTCCGCCTGCCGGTGGAGTCCTCGTCCCGCGTGCTCTCAATTTCGACGGGAATCGGCAGTGTGTCCAGCACCGACAGAAAGCCGGGCTTAATCGGCGTCTCTGAGGCATCATCCGGGATGACAGTCGGCGAGACCGGGCCCTCAAAATCCGCGACCGTCATCAGCGCGGGGAGCGGCTGCGGCTTGAGGTGGTCGAATTCTGCCAACTCCTTCTTGAGAGCCTCGTAGGTCGTTTTGTCTTCTTTGGTGATGCTCTTAAGCGGTCCGTCGCCCTCTTCCTCGAACTGACGGCTGACGAGATACGCCATCTGCTCTTCCCACGACGTGCGTTCGTCCTCTGGTGTGTGGAAGCATGCCTGAATATTCAACGGAAACTTGTCGACTGTCGACTTCCATTTCCGATCGAAGTACGGCTGCAGAAATTCGTCGATGCGAGACTGGACATCTTGGGTCGCGGCTTCCCACACGGCCAGTTGTTCTTGGTAAGCAACCCGCTCAGGCTCGGTCGCACCGGGCAAATCGTCCCGCCAGATGAGTGGCTCGAAAAACGCCCGCAGCCGGAAGTAGTCGGTCTGCAACAGCGGGTCGAATTTGTGATCGTGACATCGTGCACAAGCCATCCCCATTCCGAGAAAGACGTCACCGGCAACATCAGTCGTCTCATACAGAATGTTGTCCCACTGCGTTCGGGCATCGCGTTGGTTGTACTCGTAGATTCCCAGTCGCAGAAAACCGGCTGCGATGAGCTGATTCGGATCGTCACCCGGCATCTCATCACCGGCGAGTTGCTCCTGCACAAATGTGGGATAGGGCTTGTCGGCATTGAAGGACCGCACGACATAATCACGATACCGCCAGATGTGTGGCCGATAGGCATCCTTATTCCAACCATCCGACTCGGCGTACCGCACAAGGTCCAGCCAGAACCGTGCCCAGTGCTCGCCATATCGCGGGTCAGCGAGAAGTCGGTCGACCAGCTGTTCCCAAGCACTGACCGAGTCGTCAGCGACAAACAGCTCGATGTCCTCACGCGACGGTGGCAGCCCCAACGCGTCGAAGTACAACCTTCGGATGAGAGTCACTCGATCTGCACGTAGCGCAGGCCGCAGATGGTTGTCTTCGAGTTTCGCAAGCACAAACGCATCGATCGGATTGCGAGTCCAGTCGCTGTCGTTCACTGTCGGGAACTGCGGCTTATTGAGTGGTTGAAAGGACCACCATTCACGATCCTCTGCTGTGATCGCAGCTTCCTGCTCTCGCAACGTCGTCAGTGACTCCGGCCAGGGAGCACCGGCGGCTACCCAAGCCGTCAGGGCGGCGATCTCGCGGTCGGTCAGCCTCCCGTCCGGAGGCATCTCCAGGCTCGCATAGTTCACCGCTTCGATCAGTACACTCTCATCGGGCTCGCCACTCACGATGGCCGGTCCGCTCTCGCCACCCGCGAGAACAGCACCCCACGAGTCGAGTCTCAATCCGCCCTCCTGCTTCTTGTCGCCGTGACACTTGAGGCATCGACGCTCCAGCAGAGGTCGTACATGTTGCTCAAACTGCTTGAGTACTTCCGCCTCGTCCGCATGCGCGAAGTGGATCGGTGACATCGTCAGCAGCTGTGAAACAAAGAGGAGTGCCAGTCGGAACATCGTGCGGGAGAAATTCAGGATCAGAGTTGTCAGTGATTCGGTGACGGTTAACTCATCCTACCCGGTCTGCCGACGTGACCAAAGCCCACGAGAGATGCAGAGTGAGACCGGGTACCTCCGTTGAATGGTGAGGGGATGGGTTGAAAGAGTGGGGAAAAGCGGATCAGGCGGATGCG